>JBCDJM010000029.1:0-42579 GCA_038747755.1 Cyanobacteria bacterium P01_H01_bin.35 | reverse complement strand
TATAATTTTAATTTTATATGTATGCCGGGATAGCTTAACTGGGAAAGCACAATAATACTAAACTAAAGCCGAGGATTAAAAGCGATCGCGTGTGAATTCAGTGATAAAACGAAGCCCCAGAATAGGACAGATCCTGGGGCTTCATCTTTTTTAAAGTCAAAATTCAAAAGTCAAAAGTCAAAAATATAGCTCTTTACCCTCGTTAGCTATATCAAAATATAAAAGGACAAAAAGATAAGGTATTTAGCTGGAGAGAATTAATTAGTAACTGAAAATTTGGCGTTGCTGATTAGACTTATTCAAATGGATATCTTGATTTTTCTATTGACCAGCTTCAAAAAATTTCCATCACTAAAATTATGGCAAATCTACAAACTCAATTTAATAAATTTCACGACACTATCAAAATAGATTTTGATGACAGCCAACCATTACGCGATAAGAGAGACTTAATTGTTAATAATTTAAAAAGTGGTTTAGAAAGGTTGTTTCCCAGATTTACGCCTACATTTCGATTCTTCAACCAAGGAAGTTATGATTTGGCAACAGGAGTAGAACCCCTTCGAGGAGATGACCATGATATTGATGTAGGCATAATTTTTAATTTTTCAAGAAGTGATTATAAGCGAGTTCAATTCAAAGAATGGGTTTACCATGCTCTAAATACAGGTACAAGATGGGTTACTGTTCATCCGGACATGATATAACTAACTCTAACCCCGATCAGATTATGATGAAAGATTGAGCTGATTCTAGTTGATTTTTTTCCTAAAGTCCAGATATGAAGCAAATATTCTAGCATTGGAGATTAAATTATGGCCTGAATACCATTGACGAGCGTTGTTAGCAATAAGTTGTAATTCTTCCAAATTCATTATATTTAAGGAATCTTCGGCAAGTAAATAATGCTTATTAAGGTAAATTCCATCTCTTTCAGATGGATTATATTTAGTTAAGATAGTTACTAAACCATGAGCAGAAAAAGCAGCAAAGACAGTTGATTTTCCCAGACAGCCAGGATACCAACTATAATCTAAAAATCCTAGTGTTGAAGATAAAAGAATATCACTTACTACTTCTGGGGGTTGTTTTCCCATCTGAACTAAATGTATTCCTGATAATCTATCCCGATTAATATTGATTGTCTGACCTATATCGTAAATTTCTCTAATGCCTAATTTTTTACAAGTTAATAAGAGAAGATTGAAATATTTTCCATAAATTCTTGAACGGTTATGAGTAGTACCAAATACAACTATTCGATATTTTCGTTCTTTTAAGGGTCGAATACAATTAGGTTCACCGATAGTTGAAAAGTTAGGAATTGAGGTAACTGGTTTATTTAACCATTGTGATAAAGTTGATTGAATTTTAGCATTATTGGTGATTGTGACATCAGCTAATTTTGCTAGTTGATAAGATAATATACTTTGTATAGGATTCAAAACATTGATACTATTATATTTCAATATTGGTAGTTCGTGAAACATAACTATTAATTTTATCTGGTAAGAATTCATCGCTAATTGTAAGGCTTTAAGCAACCAAAAGGGAGCTTTTAACTTGCTTTTAAGATAAGGATAATTACTATATTGTAATATGACAGTTTTAGTTCTTTGAGGTAATAATGAAATCAAAGTATCAGGATTGTGAGCAGGTAATCTTTGAATATGAAAATTATTTAACTCACGAATTTCTCCTTCTGGTTCAAAAATCATAAACTCGGTTGATATACCAAATTGTTGTAGTAATGTTTCAGATAATTTAACAGAGTAATCAGCAACTCCATCTCCATATAAAGGTAATCTAGGTATAATTTGGATAATTTTTTTAGTCATATTATGTTTGGTTAAATATTTATAAATAATACTAAATCTTCTCTATAGGAGAGATTTATTGGTAATGAAAGGCAACAGCTTGCCTAACAATTGGGAACAGGATTATACCAACCCATCAAAATAATGCTATACTTCTTGAAAACTTTAGTTATTAAGTAATATCATGTCCGGATGAACAGTTATAAATAATTCGGGAGGAGTCAGGAGACAGGAGTCAGGAGACAGGAGAAAAAAATGTATCAGGAGAAAGAAGTTTTTTTATCACTAATTATCCGGACATGGTATAACCGGACATGGTATAATATGATGTTCGCTTAATTAGTAATAATAAAGTTATTAGGTGATATGTGTCATTTCAGTTAGCCTCCTACGGAGGAACTTCGTTAACAGTTAGCCTCCTGTCGGAGGAACTGCGTTAACAGTTATCAGTTATCAGTAACTCTAGCTGAAGCAAGAGGCTTGAAATTATGAATTTATCTGTTGAATTTATGAAAGGTTCAACAAATAATTTTTTACTTGTTCGGCGAGCAATAATCCAGATTTTTGATTAAATAAGTTACCGAAAAAACCAGGGATATTTGTCACTTCAATTTCTTCTTTACTAACCTTCTGCCAACCAAGTGGGAAACCAAATTGCCAGTCTAACATTTGAACTTCCGCTCGAAACAATTTAATTTTTCCTGAATAGGGTTGAGGTAAATAGTTATTTGCGGCAATCTCATTAGCTTGTTGAGCACGAGCATATAGATATTCGTATGACATTTTTGGTTTAGTAGTTTTGGCAAGTTTAGAAGTATTTTTGGCTATTTCAGAAACGACATCCGTATCTGTAGTATTTATAGTTTTTGGGTGATGTTTTTTCTTTTTTCCTAATTTCTGCCATACTTTCTGAGGTAGAAGTTTTACCTTATTCCAGTCGCCATGATAATAATAGTTTTTCCTTAACCAAAATACTCCGAGTTGAAGTTTTGTTTGCAATTCACTAATAGCATTTATAGATACAGAATTTGGGCAATAAGCGTCAATCAAAATAATGCTAGCAATATCTTCCCCTTGAGCTTGGAGTTGCTGGGCGATCTCAAAAGCAACTGCGCCACCAAAGCAGTGTCCTCCGATCAGGTAAGGTCCCTGTGGTTGTACCATGCGTATTTCTTTAACACAAGCTTCAGCTAGAGATTCAGCTGTATTCTGAGAAATTTCTCCACCATTGAGTTCGGGACGTTGTAGAGCATAAAAAGGCTGGTCTGAACCTAAAAAATGAGAAAACCTAGCCCATGTTAGTGCATCTGCTGAACCTCCATGAAAGAAAAATGGTAATTTAGAGCCATTTGACTGAATTGGTACAAGACTTGACCATTGTGAAACGGGTCGATCCTGACTAAGTAGTCGAGCAAACTTCCGGACATTAGGTGCTTGAAACAAACTTGCTAGGGGCAATGTACAGTTAAGTTGCTGCTGCATTTGATTAAATAATTGTACTGCCATGAGCGAATTTCCACCTAAGTCAAAGAAACTTGCTTCAACATTGAGCGGACTAACTCCCAAAACAGATTCCCATATTTGAGTGAGTTTAAGTTCCATAGGATTTTGTGGACTAAAAAAACTGCCTTCTAGTTCTTCTCTATTAAGCTTAAGGGAAGAATTTGTATGGGATATGGTTTTCGGAGACTGATTTTGACTAATTACCGAGTCAGTCAAGGGTACAATTTCGGCGATCGCCTGTAATGGGTTTTGGATAATATTATTTAAAATTTGTTCAAACTGCTCAAGTAAAGTTTGTATGATTTGAGGTTCAAAATGCTTATTTTTATAACATAATTTCACTGTTAAGGTATTTCTAGCTATGACAATTATGGTTAAATCATAAGTGCTAATAATACCTGATTCAACATTATCTACTTGTAAACTTTTGCATGATTCAGCTATTTTCATTGGATAATTTTCAATTACCAATAGACTATCAAATAAAGGTTTCGATAATTGACTCCAAGTTTGAATCTGAACTAATGAAGCATATGCAAATTTACTAGCTTTTGCTTGCTGAGTTTGTAAATTTTCTAGCCAAGAAAGTATATTTTCTTCTGGAGAAATCTGTAGTCGTATTGGTAATACATTATTCAGCAAACCAACAATGGTTTCAACTCCTGCCAAGTAACCTTGACGCCCTGATACTGTTGCCCCAAATAGAACATCTGTTTTTCCACTGTAGGCATATAGTAACAAACCCCATATACTCTGTATTAATGTGTTTAATGTTAGTCTATGGGAACGCAAGAAACTACCTATTTCAGTAGTGGTTTCTTCTGAAATAGCGATGGATAAACTTTCTGTTTGAGAATAATTTTTCTCTCTTGGTTGAGAAATTGGTAGAGGGGTAGGAGTGGTAAACCCATCTAACATTTTTTGCCAGAAGTCACTAGCAGCAGATTCATCTTGTTGCTTTAACCAACGGATATAATTTTGATAAGTTTGGGGTCTTGCTATTGATGGAGACTCTCCCTGAAGCAACATTTCATAGCTATCAAATACTTGATTGAGAGCTACTGCTCCTGACCAACCATCTAACATCAGATGGTGACAACTCCAGATTAATTTATAGTCTAGATCGGTCAGTTGAATTAGAGCTATACGACTAATTGGAGCTTGGGTAAGGTCGAATCCTTCATTGCGGTCTTCAATCAGAAAGTCAGCTAACACTGAATCTCGATCTTCTTTTCCTTGCCAGTCGAGTGTAACCCAAGGCAGTTTCACCTGCTTACCAACAACTTGTAGAGGTTGTTTGACTGACTCCCAATGAACTGACGTGCGTAATGTTGGATGAAGACTGAAGACAAACTCCCAAGCTTCCTTTAATATAACTTGGTTTACTTCTCCGTGTAGCTCGCAACTTATATGTAGTAACCCTGCTTGGGAAGAAGTTTGCAAACTATGCCATAAAAATGCTTGTTGCAAAGAGGTGAGAGGGTATATAGCTTCTATATTTTGTTTTTCCATATCAAGTTTTTTATGTAATTATGTAATATTATCAAGAAATTCATCTAATTCTGTCTGACTTAGCTCCGCATCAGGAAAGTCAGAGGGGGTAAAGCTAATGTTATCAGATTCTATGCACTTTAGAATGATAGATTTGAGCGTACTAATATAATTTTTTGCTATTGTGCTAATAGTCTCTAATTGATATACTTGGTGATCGTATATCCAATTAAGTTGCAATTTTCCATTAGCAACCCAAGCATTTATCTCTAGCAAGTAGCTACGGCTATTACGCAAATCTCTGAGTTGACCAACAGAAATATCTGGAATCATCTCGATCCTTTCTTTGCCAGTAGTACGATCTGACTGACCTAAATAATTGAATAATATTTCAGAGCTTTGTGCCTGAGTTAGTCGGCGACGAGTAGTTTCATCCCCCAAGTAACGTAAAATTCCGTAACCAATACCACGGTCTGGAATTTCCCGAATTTGTTCTTTCACAGATTTGACTAGCGCGTCATTTTCATCTCTTTCTCTTAACTCTAACTTCAATGGATAAACCATCGTAAACCAACCTATTGTTTTTGATAAATCTATTTCAGGTACAATTTGCTCGCGACCGTGTACTTCTAGATCGAGCCGAATATTTCCTGCCTTTACCCCGCTCCATTGAAGTAATGTTTTTGCTAGAGCTGTCAGTAGTACATCATTAATTTGTGTATTGTAAGTAGCTGGCACAGATCGTAGTAAAGCTTGAGTATCATCAACATCAAGTTGCACATTTACGGTTTGTGCAGTAGCTTCAGTCAATTTTGGAGTATCTGAGAAATCTCGCGGTAGGCGGATAAATACCGACTCAACTTGCTTCAACCAAAAATCTGCTTCAGACTCTCGTTGTGGTGCTTGAGCAGTAAGTATCTCTGCCCAAGTTTTGAAAGAGGTTGTTTTTGCTGGTAACTGCCCGACTTGTGTAAAGAGCAACCTTTCTAAATCATTATGTAAAATTTGCCAAGAAACTGTATCTACAACTAAATGATGGAGACTAATTAGAAGCCAACTAGATAGATTTTCACCACGGGCAAAATGAGCAACTTCCATTAGTTTACCAGCAGCAAAATTCATACCACTGTGAATATCTGTACCGTATTTAGCAACTGCTTCCGTTTGTTCCGCTTCACTCAAACCAGAGATGTCTATTTGAACTAGGGATGGTCGCTCTGACTCATTTTTATTGATTTGCTGCCAACCAGTTGAATCAAAGTTGTAACTTAACCTTAAAGCATCATGGTGAGTCCATAAAGTGGCGATCGCTTCTTGAATCTTAGACGCGCTTACCTCAACAGGCATTTCTAGTAACATTGCTTGATGCCAGTGGTGTGGGGCAATCATCTCCTGCTCAAAAAACCAGTGCTGAATGGGAGTAAGTGGCACTGCTCCGGTAACAGGTTTTTGAGTCGCGATCGCTTCAGGGGCAATATTAACAACATTAGCTAATTCAGCAATAGTAGGTTTTTCAAAAAGTTGGTTGGGAGATAACCTTAGTCCAGCCTCCCGTGCTTTAGACGTAATCTGAATACTCAGGATAGAATCTCCTCCTAGCTCAAAGAAATTATCATTAATACCTATTGTGTCAATTCCTAAAACTTGACTCCAAATTTCAGCCAGCGTCTTTTCTGTTGAAGTTTGCGGCAAACTTGAGCGATAGAACTCCGTTCCGCTTGCGCGATCGGCGTTGATGCTTGCTAATTGCAATTCAGGTAGTGCTTTAATGTCAATTTTCCCATTAGCAGTACGAGGCAATTCTTCTAGGAACATAATTCCTGCCGGAATCATATAGTTGGGTAGTTTAACTTTAAGATAGTCTCGTAATACAGAAGATTCTAGATTATTAGCAGAAGATTGGGGGACAATATAAGCTACTAATCTTTGACGATCTTGAGGAAATTTATCTGATTTGAATTGCTGAATTTTCCTTAATAGTTTTGCTCGCTGACTAGGGGAGAGTTCTGCAACTCTTTGATATAATTCTGTTTTTTGATTCATCATACAACTATGTTAATTTTTCGAGCTATTTTAAGGTATTATTTAAGGCTAATAAAAGTAGAAAAATATAAGTTTATTATCGCGAAAATACCCTCAGTTTAAATCCTCATATTTTTCATGTTATTTTTGAGTTTCCGTAAATTCAAAATTAGAAAAAGTTGCAGAGATTGTAACCTACTTAATTTATTAGTAATAGGTTTATATCCCTGTTCTAACATTTCATTTCTAGTAAAATGTTCTACAACACCAATTTGATAAGCAGATAAATTTGTCTTCCACTTTTCTAATGCTGTTTGATGAACTGGATTTAAAACTTCTTGAACAGATTCATCAATAATACTTTTTAATCCCAAGATGCTGGGAGATTTTTGATTTTCTGAAATTATTAGAGAGCTATAATCTTCTTGTAAAAAATTACAAATACGAGACATTTCCAGTTCAGGCTTTCGTACCAATGATTCATATTTAACCAACAGAATACGCCTATCTTTAGACCATATTTGTGTAAATTTTTCCATACTATAAAACCATTTACGAGCATGAACATCTATATAAGAGCTAGCCCATTTTTTAGTTATTAAAGAAGCACTTACTGCACGAGGATCTCGCAACATCCAAATGACTTTTGCATCAGGATACCATCTGAATAAAATATCTAAATATTGGTAATGATCTGGTGTTTTTTCTCCCCATCTTTGTTTTTGCATTTTCCTAGCATAAGATTGGAGAAGCACAGTAAATACATTTTTATGGTTAATATTATCCAGGGCTAAAAGATTTGCCTGGGTTTTTCCGGTATCCAATCCCAAAGATTTAAATATCTCGCTATAGCTGAGAGCTTGCCAAAAATTTTCCCATTGCTCTGGTTGATTCAAATCTAAATGTCGATATGGTTTGAACCAATTTTTGATAAAGTGAGTTTCTGGTGAAATAGTAATATGAGGATGTGCCGATAACAAAGTACGTATTAAAGTCGTGCCAGATCTCGGCATTCCTACAATAAAAATGGGATTTTGTTGTTCATAAGATTTGTTCATAAAAAATGTAATAAACTAATTTAATTTTTTTCCCTTGAGATATATAGATTCTTGTCGGTATTCTGCTACATCAGTTTCTCCTAAAATACCAGAGCCGAAATTAACTTGCTCTACTTCAGAAAAACCTGCTTCTTCTAATAAAAATTTTAGCAAAACTGCATCATACATAAAACAATGCCCCCATCCATATATAAGTCTATTTTTTGCTAATATTGGATAAGTTAGTTTTTGACATTCGGGTAAATTAGAAGTATTATAAGCATCTAAAAAAGGAACAGCAAGACGAATATATCCTCCTATTTTTAGATAATCAAAACAATTTTTCAAAGCTACTAAAGCATATTGAGGATGAATATGTTCTAACACATGAGAAAGAATAATAAAATCAGCAATTCCTAATAAATCTTGGTCTAGTTCAGTTAAATTAAGAAATAAATCGTACCTAGTTTTATCCCTATTGCCAAGAAGAAATCTCCTAATACTAGCGAATCCCCAATCACCGAAAACACGAAATACGTCAGCATTAATATACTCTTCTTTTTCATCTCCTGCACAACCAATATTAAGAATTATCTGCGATTTTTCGGAAAATGTTTTTATTTTTTTGCGATTAAATCCTATTCTTTGCATTAATCTGGTGAAATTAAAACTTAGCCATAGTTTAAAAATACTCTTGATATTCTCCAAACTTGTCATCGGAGGTTTCACAAACTTAGTAAGTTTATTGAATTCTTCTAGAATAATTTCTTTTTCTGTTGTTTGATTATTCATAATAAAAAGTTAATCAATTACTTTTTTCTAATTCTGTACATTTAACAAAGCTTCAACAACTTTAGCAGCTACATTCTCATCAGAATAGCGACGAAAGCGAGCGCGTATACTATTCACTTGTATTTGGTAAGACTTATCTGTTAACAGAGTTTGAATATAATTACGAATCTGAGGTACATTATCTTGCTTCATATCCCCCACAATGCCAAGCTGATGATAAATTATTCGTGCTGCATTTCCATTTTGATCGTAACGCTTAAGGGAATAGACTAGCATAGGGACGCCAAAGTAAATACACTCATTGATGGTATTAATACCTGCGTTAATGATAGCGCAGTCAGCGTGCTTGAGTATTTGTGTTTGAGGTGCCCAACTCAAAACATATACGTTAGAAGGAAGAGAGCCTAATTTATCAAAATCTAACTGACTGCCAAGACCTACTACTAAATCCCATTGTGGACAACTTGACACTGCATCTATAATTTGTCGCAAAAATTTTGTATTAATCCTATTAAAGCTACTACAACCACAATAAATTAATGAATTTCCAGTCAGACGACGTTTTTCAAAGATTCGCTCTAAGGTTTGATAAGTGTTTTGTTCAATCTTTGATTCTTGACGATTTTCCCATACCATCGGCCCTATGTAGTACATTGAGGAAGGTGGATCGTGGTGAAAATCTAACTCTAAACCATTGAAACAGAGAATAGGAAGTCCCTTATGGGGATAAGGTACAACTGACTGTTTAAATCCAAATCTTTCTCGAAAAGGGTAGCCTATTTTTTTAGCATAGCAACGCAAAACTGAAATGCGATCGACTCCCATCTTTTGCCATCGCTCATGCTGATATTCCCGCCATTTTGTCCAACCGTAACGTAGCCAAGTCCATTCGATGCCGAACCATTTTCCACGCCACCCTTCACCTGGAATAATATCAGTGTGAATTGGGGGTAAATTGCCTCGTTTCCAAATAGACAAAAACTGGCATAAAAGTGCCACTGGTAGATCGTTAACCACCGCCGTCATAATATGTGGGTGCATTTCCATATCGATGAGGAGCAAGTCGGGGTTTAATTCCTTCATCGTTTCTGCAAAATTCTCTACACCCAATGCTTTTATGGCTTGGTTTCTTCTTTCTCCTAGTTGACGAAATTGTTGCCACCGACTGAGAGGTTGTTCTTTCCACTCGAATATCCAAGGATCGAGTTGAACAAAGGGAATATTATATTGATTAGTTAAATCAGACCAGTCTTTTGGACTAGCGTAGGTGATGCGATGACCAGCTTTTTCCAACTGTTTGACCAATGATATACTCGCGTTAAATATACCCGTAAGTCCACCAGTAATACAAACAATATGAGCCATTTTTAGCTATCCTCCTCAACAGATACCAGCAATTCGTTGGCTTGATCGGGATTTAGTGCCAGCAATTCTTCGATCAAACTATCAACACTATCAGAGGCAGAAGATTGTTGAATTGACTGAGCTACCACTACTACCTCCTGAACAATTTCATGCTGTTTTAAAACATCTTCAATTTCGCTTAGTTCAATTCGATAGCCACGAATTTTGACTTGACGATCTACTCGCCCAAGGAATTCGATGTTTCCATCAGGAAGATAACGAGCAAGGTCTCCAGTTCGGTAAAGGCGATCTCCTTTAACCTGACTAAATGGATGAGGAATAAACTGCTCGGTCGTTTTTTCTGGTTGATTTAAGTAACCCCGAACTACTCCCGCGCCTCCAATAAAGATTTCTCCTTGAGCGCCAATAGGAACTAGCTGTTGACGAGAATTTAGCAAGTAAATTTGTGTATTGGGAATGGGTTTTCCAATAGGAATAGTCGAACTTTCTAGATTTACTGGGACTTGATAAACACTACTCCAAACAGTAGCTTCAGTTGGACCATATTCGTTATATAGATAAGTATTTGGGAGTTTTTCATGGTGCTGTTGAGCCAGGGCGCGCCCACTAGCTTCTCCTGCAACAATAACTACTTTGAGAGATTGAAGTTGTACAGTGGTGGCATAAGTTAATAGTAAACTGTAGAGAGAAGGTAAGCATAAAGTATGAGTTACTTGCTCGCCAGAAATTAGATTTGCTAACTCCTGTATATCTTGCTCCAACTTTTGTTTTGGTAAAACTAAAGTGCCACCCTGACATAGAGTCCAAAAAATTCCAGCAACGGAGCTATCGAAAGCAAAAGAAGAGAGTAACAAAAAGCGATCGACAGGTTGGCTGTAATACTTTATTCGAGCTGTTGTGGAATGGACAAGGTTACGATGAGTAACTAATACTCCTTTAGGCTTACCTGTGGAACCTGATGTATAAATGACATAAGCAAGATGCTCATTTGACTCTAGATTGGTTAGTGAGGATTTTAAAGTATCATTTTCTTCTAGCTTTTGCCAATCTGTATCTAGGCAAATAGTTGGTAGAGAATTGTTAGGTAATAAATTGACTAACTTTTGCTGAGTTAGAAGTATAGTAGCTTCGGTATCTTGCAAAATATAAGTCAATCTTTCTTGAGGATAGTTTGGATCTAGAGGAACATAAGCACCACCTGCCATCAGAATGCCCAGAATTCCTACTACCATTTCTAAAGAACGCTCTAACAAAATGCCCACACAAACATCAGGCCCAATACCGAGAGACTGTAAATGGCGGGCCAAACAATTAGCCTTTTGATTGAGTTCTCGGTAAGTCAGATATTGACTCTCGAAAGCAACAGCAATAGCATCGGGATTCTTTTCCACTTGCTCCTGAAATAAATCGTGGATACAAACATCTTGCCGATAAGCAGTTTGAGATTTATTCCACTCGACAAGGAGTTGATGTTGTTCTGCCTGAGCCAATAAAGGTAAACTGGCGAGAGTGCTATGGGAATTTTCAATAAATCCTTGCAATATAGTTTCTAGAGAACCTAAAATCCTGGTAATTGTTCCAGAGTCAAAGCGAGCAGCATCGTAAATTAGGATTAATTCTAACGATGTTTTCGGAACTACCAGCAAGGCTAGGGGATAATTACTTTGTTCAAAATAATGGATATCTTCAATTTTTAAGTTGCTATTTTCTATTTGAGTTTGTGTTGGATAGTTTTCCAAGACAATTAGGCTTTCAAATAAAGAACGTCCTTGAGGTACTTCACTCCATCCTTGAATTTTGACTAAAGGTGTGTACTCAAAAGTACGAATATTCAGGAGTTGAGACTGTATTTCTTGCAACCAAGGGATAAGTTCTTTTTCAGGAGAAATTTCCACCCTTACAGGTAGAGTATTGATAAAAAGCCCAACTATTTCTTCGACTCCAGCTAAAGTTGTTGGGCGACCAGAAACGGTAGTTCCATAGATAACATCTGTCTCACCACTATATCTACTCAGAAGCAAACCCCAAGCACCATTAATTACGGTATTTAGAGTAAGTCGGTGTTGCTTTGCCCAAGAATTTAGAGATTCTGAGAGTTCAGGATTTAATAAAATTTCCTTTTGGCAGTAATTGGAAGTAGATGTAAGTGAGTTAGCAATGGGCAGTGCCGTTGGTTGTGCAAATCCCTTGAGAATCTCTTGCCAAAAGACTTTAGCCTTGTCGAGATTCTGTTGCTGTAGCCAAGCAATATAGTTTTTATAGGGGCGAGGGGATGGAAGACTAATATTTTTTCCTTGACAGAATGAAGCATACAAGGCAAATACTTCTTTCAATATAATCCGAGTTGACCAACCGTCGCAGAGTAGGTGATGAAATGTCCAGATTAGTTGATAAGTGTCATCTTGGAGACGAATTATTTTTATACGCATTAAGGGGGCTTTTTCTAATTGAAACCCCGAAGCCCGATCTTTGTCTAAAAACTCAGCTAATGTAGTTTCTTGCTCTTTTGAAGTTAAGCTACACCAGTCTGAGAATGTCCATGATAGTTCTACTTTTTGACGGACAATTTGTAAAGGCTCATCTAAACCTTCCCAGACAAAAGCAGTTCTTAGGGTGTCATAACGTTCTATAACTTTTTCCCAAGCTGATTTAAAAGCCTGTATTTGAAGTTCGCCTCGAAGCTTGCAGGTATATTGATCTATGTAAACTCCTGAGCTTGGAGAAGCTAGGGTATGGAATAACATACCTGCTTGAATATGAGAAAGGGGATAGATATCCGCAACATTTTCTAACTTCATAAGAAAAAACTGTGCACTCTGAATAAGTTAAATTATCAGGATAATCGTTTATGGATTACCCATTAATCAACAGAAAATAAAAATTAGACCTATCTGGAAAAGAGGGAATAGGGAGTAGTAGGGAGGTTGCATGCAACGTCCGTACAAAGTAGAGGAAAAGAATTAATGATTTCTGCCTATGGAATTGATTTGATTTTTAATTATCGCAGATGTCTATTAGGGTTGATGTTTATTTCTAAGAGCCAATCTCATCAAGACTAATTGCTTGTTTTATAATAAAATTTATATAGCAATATGATTTAAATTGTGAGATATTGGAGACTTTTAGTGAACACTTAACTAGGAAGAAAAAAATGTATCTTCTTCATAAGATAACTGCTATATTCTATCCTTTTAAGGAATAGCTTAATTATCACATCTGATTTCCAAACTCTTATCTTGTCCAGATAATTAGCGATTGAAAAAACTTTCTCCTCCTTGATACTTTACTTTTTCCTTTTTCTTGCCTCTTCCTTCCAGCAGGAATTATGACTCCGTATTTATAATTATTCAATCGGAGATGATATTAGTCATATTATATAGACTTCTATAAATAGACTCCTACAAACTTTCTTTGTTCCCTATTTAACTATTTTAATCATTATTTGTAGAAGTATATCATTGTTTGACATAATCTTTTTCTGTGCTATACTTATCTCAAACTATTCTGATCTTTATTCTTGATCGAAATCAATTTCTGGGTAATTAAGTAGGTAGGTTATTTCAATAGCTGTGCCAAACTTTAGTCAAGGAATTTTCCGATTATGAATCTCCTATCATAAAGATTACCAAATTTTCTCTTCTTTTTCAACCAAGTAAATATTTTGATATAAAAATGTTCTTTAGGCAATTATTCTCACAACATAAACAGGCAAAAAATAGTAACTTCTGCTTGCCAGTTATACCAATTAATAATAGTCTCAGAAACTATAATATTTGGACTAATATCACTAAAAATAAGACACTGCGCTCTATAGTTGTCTATATTGCTATTGCAATTTCATTTTGCTTTTTATCAATATCTAACGCCATTGCTCATGCTCCCGAACAAAGTTATCTTTATTTTAAGATTTATGACCAATCTATTGAAGCTCGTGTCGAAATGACTGTTGATGATATCAACACAGCTTTAAACTTAGATTTACCAACTAACCGAAAGCCTAAATCGGAAGAAATAGAACCTCACCTCGAAAAAATTAAGGATTATATAGATAAAAATCTCACAATTAGCAATAATCAACAAGAATATGTTTTAAAATATACAGGATATAGATCTTGGAGAACAGGATTTGCTAGATTTTTGGATTTTGATTATCAAATTTATAACTTGTCAGAAGTTCCTGAAAGTCTTGATGTTGACTATAGGGTACTATTAGATATTAAACCACAACATAAAAACTTAGTTGTGATTGAGCATAATTGGAAAGCTGGTACATTCGCTAATGAATCTTCGGTTTCCTTAATTTTTACTGAAAATAGCAAACCACAAACTTTAGATTTATCCTCTGTGTCTGTCTTCAAAGGATTTATTGCTGTAGTCAAACTTGGGGTTCTTCATATTTGGGAAGGCATCGATCATATTCTATTCTTAGTTGCTTTAATTTTGCCATCTGTTTTGCAAAGAGAAGATTTACGTTGGCAACCAGTTAAAAATTTCCGTCCTGCTTTTTTTCATGTAATAAAAATTGCCACTGCTTTTACCGTTGCCCATAGTATTACATTAGCTTTGGCAACGCTGAAAATTGTGGAAATACCCTCTCACATAGTTGAATCTATAATTGCCCTTTCAATTGCAGTTGCTGCCGTTGATATTATTTATCCTATTTTTGGGAAAAGAATTTGGATAATAATCTTTGTATTTGGACTATTTCATGGATTTGGTTTTGCGAATGTATTAGCAGAATTAGGTATTGTTCAAGAACGTGCATTTCTCTCTTTATTTGGATTTAATTTAGGAGTAGAGCTAGGGCAAATTGCGATTATTGCTGTTATTTTTCCGATTCTTTATTTACTGCGACAACAAAAATTATATGCAAAGTTTTTACTAAAAATAGGATCTGTTTTTCTGTTTATTGTTGCTGTTTATTGGTTTGTAGAACGTGCCTTTCAAATTAATCTTAATGCTAGGGGTTTTATTGAACAAATTTTACCATTTATTTGAAAAATATCAGTAAGCATTCAGCTATTAGCGTTCAGCAATCAGCAATAAATAAGAAACTATCAAGTCTAAGTTAATATGGAGAAAAATAGTGGAAACCTTAATTTTATCAGTCAATGATATCCGTAAAATTGTACAGAAAGTTGGCTTAGATATGTTGATGGATGAAATGATAGCTCGTCTGATCAAAACATTTCAAACATTCGATCCCAACAAAACTATCATTCCTCCTCGTGATGGCTTTAACTATGAAAATCCTCATACAGGGTTGATTGAGTGGATGCCGTCACTAGCTCAAAAAGAGGGAGTAGTTATTAAAGTAGTTGGCTATCATCCTACAAACCCAAATACTCGTAAACTCCCAACAATTGTTTCTACTGTATCAGCCTATGATACAACTTCAGGACATTTGATAGGACTGATGGATGCTACTTTTATTACTGCTCTCAGAACAGGTGCTGCATCAGCCGTAGCCAGTCAATTGATGGCTATACCCAATAGCAAAATTATCGGGCTTATAGGTTGTGGAGCGCAGGCAGTTAGTCAGTTGCACGCCCTTTCTCGGATTTTTGATTTCGAGCAGGTTCTAATCTATGATATAGATTCAGCAGCCAGTAACTCCTTTGAAACAAGGGTTTCCTGTCTCAACCTGAAAAATATAGAAGTCAAAGTGACTCCATTAGAGAAACTTGTTACTTTAGCTGATATTCTCTGTACTGCAACCTCCGTCAAAATTGGAGAAGGTCCTGTTTTTCAAGATAATTCCCTCAAACCTTGGATACATATAAACGCCGTAGGTTCAGACTTTCCAGGAAAAACAGAACTTCCTCAATCTCTCCTTCAGAAAAGTTTTGTTTGTCCAGACTTTCGCACTCAAGCCTTAAAGGAAGGAGAATGCCAGCAACTAAATCCTGAAGATATTAAACTTGAACTATATCAATTGATACAAAAACAAGAGCAGTATAGAGATATTCAAGATCGGCAAACAGTTTTTGATTCGACTGGATGGGCATTAGAAGATCGGGTAGCAATGAATATATTTCTAGACTATGCTCAAGAGCTAGATGTAGGAACTTTAGTACAACTCGAAAGTATTTCTGCTGATTTTAGAAATCCTTACGATTTTTCTATTTCAGTGGAAAGTAAAAGAGAGCAAACTCAATTGTTTCCAGTTTCGCGATAAAGCAAAAATCAAAGAAAAGCTTTTAACTAACTTCATCTATAATTTCCTATGGACTTTTCTTGGTCAGACGAACAATTAGCTTTTAAGCAACGGGTAATTCAGTTTGCCCAAGAAAACTTGAATGGTGATATAATTGAACGCGATCGCCAGGGTAAGTTTTCTGAAGATAATTGGCGAAAGTGTGCTGAATTCGGCATTCAGGGAATGTGTATGCCTGAAGCCTACAGTGGCTCTCCCCCATTAGATATTATGACTGCTGTTCTGGCAATGGAGGGATTAGGTTACGGTTGTGAAGATAATGGACTGACATTAGCACTCAATGCTCAAATGTGGACAGTGCAGATTTTACTATTGCAGTTTGGTACAGACGCTCAAAAACAGCGTTACCTTCCTCCTCTATGTAAGGGTGAGTGGATTGGAGTTCATGCTCTATCTGAACCTCAGTCAGGCTCAGATGTTTACAGTCTGAAGACAACAGCTCAAAAGTGCGAAGGGGGTTACATTCTCAATGGTCGAAAAAAGTTTGTCACCTGTGCGCCAATTTGTAATCTAGCGATCGTTTTTGCCACACTCGATCCTAGTTTAGGTAAGTGGGGTATAACTACTTTTCTTGTAGAGCGGTCATCCCCTGGTTTTTCTACCAGTGCTGTTAAAGAAAAAATGGGTTTGCGTACTGCTCCTTTTGGCGAAATTTTCTTTGAAAACTGTTTTGTTCCAGAAGAAAATAGACTAGGCCCTGAAGGAGCTGGCTTTAGTTTCTCCCATAACTCCCTGGAATACGATCGCTGTTTTAATCTTGCCAGCGAACTGGGAGCAATGGAACAACAGTTGGAAAAAGCAATTGCTTATGCTAAATCTAGAGAACAGTATGGCCAACCTATCGGAAAATTTCAATCAGTCTCGAACCGAGTTGCTGATATGAAATTGCGACTGGAAACAGCGAGGTTACTTCTTTATAAAGTAGCTTGGCTAAAAGATAGAGGAAAACCTGCGATGTTAGAAGCGGCTTTGTTGAAGCTCTATTTGAGTGAATGTTTTGTCGCTTCAGGTTTAGATTCAGTCCGTATCCATGGAGGTAACGGCTATCTGACTGATTTTGGTGTTGAACGCGAGTTGCGAGATGCTATTGGTGGTATAATTTATGCAGGTACTTCCGATATTCAACGCAATATAATTTCTCGTTTATTAGGACTGTAAAAATTTACGACTAATAGACATCTCCGATAATTAAAAATCAAATCAATTATTGTGCAGAAATTATTAATTATTTCCCTCTACTCCTTACTCCCTACTCCCTCTTTTCCGGAGAGGTCTAATAACAAACTCTTGAGACTTTTAGTATGATTTATCTTATTCCCCATGCCATAGATCGGTCAGCAGAACAATTTCCCGAACAGGAAGCCTTCCGGTTTGAATCTAAAAGCTTGACCTATGCCAACCTTGTAAGTCAGTCTAACAGTCTAGCTAATTTTGTGAGGACTCAGGGAGTAGAGCGAGGAGACCGAATTGGGATTTATCTCAATAAAAGCCTTGAATCAGCAGTTGCTATCTATGGGATTATGAAAGCAGGAGCAGCTTATGTTCCCTTAGACCCTACAGCACCTGCCTCCCGGATTAGATTTATTCTGCAAAATTGCGGTATTCGAGGTCTAATTACCCAACCTCAAAAACTCTCATACATCTCAGAAATTTTAGCTGAACCCACTCCGCTAGAATATATTATCGGAGTCGCTTCAACAGAATTATCTGTGCGAACTTTTGCCTGGGAAACAGTATGGGAAATTTCTGGAGAGTCTCCTCCCAATATCAGAATACTGGAGCAAGACCTGGCTTATATTATGTATACTTCTGGGTCTACAGGAGAACCAAAAGGTATCATGCACACTCACCATAGTGGTTTGAGCTATGCCAAAATGTCTGCTCATACCTATGGACTTCATCATGGCGATCGCTTGGGAAACCATTCGCCATTACACTTTGATATGTCTACCCTTGACTATTTTTCTGGTCCTTTGGCAGGAGCGACAACCGTTATTATTCCGGAAGCTTATACCAAATTACCCGCGAGTCTTTCCCAACTCATTGAAAAAGAAAAGCTCACCATTTGGTATTCTGTTCCGTTTGCTCTGATCCAGTTGCTCCAACGCGGTCTGCTGCCAACTCGCGACTTGACTTCCTTACGTTGGGTATTATTTGGAGGAGAACCCTTTCCACCAAAATATTTATACGAGTTAATGGAGCAACTTCCCCAAGCACGTTTTTGTAATGTATATGGTCCGGCAGAGATTAATCAATGTACATATTACCATGTTCCTAAGTTAGAAACTATTCCGGAACAGTCAGTTCCCATTGGTTGTATTTGGGAGAATGCGGAAGAATTGGTAGTGGACGAGCAAGATCGACCTGTACCTTCTGGAGAGGTGGGAGAATTGCTAGTTCGTACACCGACTATGATGCAAGGGTATTGGCAACGCCCCGATCTGAACGAATGTGCTTTTTTTTCTCGTCCTGTATTTGGAAACCACAAAGAAGTGTTTTTCAGAACAGGAGATTTAGTACAATTACAACCAGATGGTAATTACAGTTTTCTCGGACGCAAAGACCGACAAATTAAAACACGAGGGTATCGGGTAGAACTTGATGAAATAGAGGCTGTTCTTGTGTCCCATCCCCAGGTAGAAGAAGCAGGAGCTTTTTCTGTACCCGATAATGAAGGTAATCATATAGAAGCTGCTGTGACTTTAAAAGAGGAAAAGGAGGTAAGTGCAGATGAGTTAATTCGCTACGCAGCGAAGTATCTTCCCAAGTATGGAGTTCCCTTGAAAATTTCTATCAGGGAACAATTACCAAGAACAACAACGGGAAAAATAGACCGCCGAGCTTTACAAAAAGAAGCTTTCAATAATTAATAATTAACAATTAATAATTAATAATTACCTCTTCTTAAAAAGAAGATAATTGGTTAAAAGGAATTTTTTTTTCCTTGAAAGGAGAGGCTTTAAACCTTTATTTTTCGGTAAGTTAAAAAAGCAGTCAGTAATCAGCATTCAGCAATCAGGAGGATCGGTGGAAACTCAAGAAATACTTAAAAGATATATCAGTGAAAATTTACTCAACAGTCGGTTTGAGGTAGGAGCAGAGGATGATTTGCTAGGAAATGATTGGGTTGATTCTATGGGTATTATGCGACTTATTGCCTTCATTGAGGAAAAGTTTGAGATTACTGTACCTTTGGAAGATGTGACAATTGAGAATTTTCGGACAGTTAAAACAATTGATACTTATCTAAATAAATAGTCAAATAGGGTGCGTTACGTGACACTAACGCATCATCCCACCTAACCCCATGCGTGACAGTAAAATCCACCATTATTCCAAATGCTTATAAATACTCCAGTAATAGACCGATATATCTAAAATGGTGCGTTACGATGGATTGCTAAATCTCTTTCATAGTTTAAATTTAAGCCATCTAACACACCCTACTGGATTGTTTGATCTTAAATGGTGCCTTAGATCGGGAGTGTGGGGAGGGTGGGAAGTGCGGGAAGGGTGGGGAGAAAAAGACACCTAGAAACAAAAATCTATTGCACAGTTTTAGCTGAAACAGTCCACTACAATTGCACAAAATTAGCTGTGTCACTCCAGTAGTAGATTGTTTCATCTTAAATGGTGCAATAGCAAATTGGTCTGAGATTGCTATCCTGACGGACTGCTCCGCAAACACTGTCGTTCGCAATGACAAATCTAATGCACAGTTTTAGCTGAAACAGTCCACTACAATATTTCAAGCCTCTTACTTGAGCTAGTAGAGATACTGATAACTGATAACTGATAACTGATAACTGATAACTGAAATGGCACTTCCAACAAAACGAATTAATGATCTTGCCCAACGCTCGAACCTAACATCCAGTCAACTGTTACTATGGTTAGGGCAAAAGTTGAATCCAGAGACGCCATTGTATAACATGGTTTGGGTTTTTACCATTGATGGTGAAATCGAACCGGTATTTTTTCAGCAAGCTTTTCAAACCCTAGTTAATAATAGTGATGCTTTGCGTACTGTTATTGAGGAAGTTGATGACATTCCTCAACAAAGAGTGCTAACCACACTCCCCTACAGTTTACCTTTACTAGATTTTACTGCCCAAGCTGATACTAAAGTCGCTTTACAAAACTGGATTCAAGAGCAATGCAAACAACCCTTTAATCTAGAAACGATTCTGTTTGATTCAGCCTTAATTAAAGTCAGCTCAAAGCAGTTTGTCTGGTATCTTAACCAGCATCATTTAATGACAGATGCTTGGTCAGTGATGCTGGTTTATCGTTATATGAGTGAGTTTTATGGACAATATATTCAGGGAACTCTAGTATCACCCAAACTGCCAACTTATGCCGAATATATTGCCTATGAAAAAGACTCTCAAAACTCTCCTCTCTACAAAAAAGCTATAGATTATTGGCAACAGCATCAAAATAAATCCCTTGAACCTGTTGTTTTTTACGGCCAATCTATCAGTCAACCCTCTTCTAGAACTCAAAGAGTATCTTACAATTTAGGCTCAGACAAACTATCCCAAAAATTAAGGGCAATGGCAACGGAGAAAGATATTCGTTCCCTGAGCCTACATCTGTCCCTCTTCAATATCTTTGCAACTGTTCTTTTTGCCTATCTTTATCGCATTGGCGGTCAAGAAACATTGGCCATTAGCACGCCAGTCCATAATCGCCCTACTACTAATTTTAAGGAAACCATCGGGGTTTTTATCGAACTCTTTCCTTTCCAAATTAAAATTGAGGCGGGAGAAACTTTTTTATCCTTATTAAAGAAAGTTCAAAAAGAGTCTGGTGCATTCCTACGGTATGCTCAACCAGGTGCTAGTGGTACTGCGATTAATCGTGGGATTAATGTTGTGCTTAACTATATTAATGCTTCCTTACCAGATTTCAACGGACTACCAATGCAGTCGGAGTGGGTTCATTCAGGATATGTGGACAGTCAGCATCATCTGCGACTGCAAGTACATGATTTTGATGCTTCTGGTGACTTTTTATTACATTTTGATTTTAATACTGACCTGTTTGACGAAAAGTTACAACATCGAGCGATCGCCCATTTTATCAGTCTGCTCAAAGGATTTATTGAAGATAGAAATCAAGCAATAGATCGGGTAAATATTGTGGGAGAAGCAGAGAGAAAATATCTTTTAGAGGAACAAATATCTCCTCCCATTTTGAGCGATGACTTTAAGCAAACTGTTGTTCAGAAATTTGAAGCGCAGGTTGAAAGTAATCCTGAAGCGATAGCCTTACAGACATCAACAATTATTGGTGAAGAAAAGCAGGTTACTTATCGGAATTTTAATGAACAAGTTAATAAACTAGCGCACTATCTGAAAAAGCAAGGGGTAGGCGCAGAAGTTCCCGTGGGAATTTTGATGAGGCGATCGCTCCAAACGTTAATTGCTATTTGGGGTATTCTGAAAGCTGGAGGTGCGTATGTGCCAATTGAACCAAATTATCCTTCTGAGAGAATTGCTTTTATTCTAGAAGATACCCAAGTTCCCATATTGTTTACAGAGGAAGCTTTAGTGAAAGAGTTGCCCTCTGACAGGAGTTTTGAGATTGTGCAACTGGATCGGGATTGGGAAAAAATTAGCGATCAATCCTCAGAAAATCTTGAGAGTAATGTCAAACCAGAACATTTAGCTTATATCATCTATACTTCCGGTTCCACGGGTCAACCAAAAGGGGTAATGATCGAACATCAGGGATTAATTAATTATGTATCTTGGGCACAGCAACAATATTTACCAAACCAGAATAATAAAAACTCTGAAATAGCATTTCCTCTTTTTTCTCCTCTTTCTTTTGATTTAACAGTGACTTCTATTTTTGTGCCACTTTTAAGTGGGGGAAGAGTAGTAATTTATGGAGAAAATGTAGGAGAAATCGATCTATCTATTCAACGCATTGTTGAAGAGAATGCTGTGGATATTATTAAACTTACTCCTTCCCATTTGTCTATTATTAAAGATATGGATTTGAGTAAGTCTCGCATCAAAAAAATGATCCTGGGAGGAGAAGACTTAAAGACATCTTTGGCAAAAACAGTCACAGATGCTTTTAACGGAGAGATTGAAATTTACAATGAATACGGTCCAACTGAGGCAACGGTTGGTTGCATGATTTATCGCTTCGACCCGCAAGAAGACAAAGAAACTTCAGTTCCCATTGGCAAACCCACAGCTCAATCTCGCATTTATTTGTTGGATAATTATCTCAATCTCGTTCCTCAAGGAGTTGTGGGAGAAATTTATATTGCTAGTCCTGGTTTAGCTAGAGGTTATCTCAACCGACAGGAGCTGACTCAAGAACGTTTTATTCCCAATCCCTTCCATCCTGGAGAACGAATTTACAAGACAGGAGATTTAGGTCGTTGGCAAGAGAATGGTCAATTGCAATATTTAGGTAGGGGCGATCGCCAGGTAAAAATTCGCGGTACTAGAATTGAATTAGGGGAAGTGGAAACAGCTTTATCTTCTCATCCCATGATATCTGATTGTGTGGTAGATGTGAGTCGCAAAAATCCCCAATTAGAAATTCAAGCACCCTTACATTATTGTACAAAATGCGGTATATCATCTAATTATCCCGGTATTACCTTTGATTCAGCAGGAGTTTGTAACATTTGTCGCAGCTATGAAACCTATAAGCAGAAAGCTCAGAAATATTTTAAAACTCGTCAAGATTTACAAGCTATATTTGAGCAAGCAAAGACTAAAAAACAAGGAGAATATGACTGCTTAATGTTACTCAGCGGGGGGAAAGATAGTACATACGTTCTCTATCAATTGGTCGAAATGGGATTGAAGGTATTAGCCTTTACTCTAGACAATGGCTACATTTCTGAACAAGCAAAAGGTAATATTCGGCGAGTGGTTGACTCTTTAGGTGTGGAACATATTTTTGGTACTACTCCAGCTATGAATGCTATTTTTGTCGATAGTCTCAAACGTCATTGCAATGTTTGTAACGGTTGTTTTAAAACTATCTATACTCTCAGCATGAAACTTGCCGATGAAAAAGGGATTCCGATAATTGTTACCGGGTTATCTAGAGGGCAATTTTTTGAGACGCGACTAACTGAAGAATTATTTACAAAATCTAACATTGATATTGACCAAATTGACGAAATGGTTTTAGCAGCCAGAAAAGCTTATCATCAGGTAGACGACGCTATATTTAGAGAATTAGATGTTGCTGCATTTCAGGATGATAGCATCTTTGATAAAGTTCAGATTATTGATTTCTATCGCTACTGTGATGTGGAACTTGATGAAATGTTAACCTTCCTCAAAGAAAAAGCCCCCTGGATTAGACCTTCAGATACAGGGCGTTCCACCAACTGTTTAATTAATAACGTCGGCATTCATATCCATACTCAAAAGCAAGGTTATCATAATTATGCTTTGCCCTACAGTTGGGATGTGCGTTTAGGTCATAAAGAAAGAGATGCAGCTTTAGAAGAACTTAATGATGAAATAAATGTTGAGAATGTACAGCAAATTCTGGGGGAAATTGGGTATACTGATACTGAAGAAATGGAAAATCGTCTGGTTGCTTATTATGTTAGTACAACCAATTTTACTCCCTCAGATTTAAGAATTTATCTCGCACAAAAACTTCCCCAGAATACTATTCCTGCTTACTTTGTGCCGCTTGACAAAATTCCCCTTACCAGTAATGGCAAACTCGATCGCCAAGCTTTACCTCATCCAGAAAATATTCGACCAGAACTAAAAACAGCTTTTATTGCACCGAGTACCCCAGTTGAAAAGACCTTAGCTCAATTGTGGATAGCAGTGCTAAAAGTGGATCGAGTAGGTATCCACGATAATTTCTTCGACCTGGGTGGCGATTCAATTATGGCTATTCAGATCGCAGCTAAAGCTAACGAGGCGGGATTGTATTTGAGTCCAAATCAACTGTTTCAACATCCCACTATTGCGAGATTGAGCCATCAGGTTAATACTTCATCAAATATACTATCAGAACAAGGAATTGTTACAGGGTCTATTCCCCTGACTCCTATCCAACATTCCTTCTTCACACAAAATCTTCGAGACCCTCATCACTATAACCAAACTCTGCTGCTAGAGATATCAGAAAATTTAGATTCTGCTTTGTTGGAAAAAGCAATACAACAGCTACTCATCCACCATGATGCTCTGCGGTTGCGTTTTATTCAAGAGTCATCTGCTTGGCAACAGTTTAACTCTGCTTCTGTGTCTCCTGTAGAGGTGAAGTTGGTCGATCTATCAGAAAAAAAAGCATCAGAACAAGATATTGCCATGACCGCAATAGAAGAGGAGTTGCAGACAAGTCTTAACCTCTCTCAGGGAGAATTAATTAGGATTGCCTTTTTTAATCTAGGAGTTAATCGATCCAACCGTTTACTAATTATTATCCACCATCTTGCTGTTGATGGAGTATCCTGGGTAATTTTATTGCAAGATTTACAAACTCTTTGTCAACAACTCATGGATGGTAAGACCATCCAACTTCCCCTGAAGACAACTTCATTTAAACGTTGGTCAGAAAAGCTAGTTGAATCTGTACAGTCAGGGAACTTGCAATCGGAAGTCGATTATTGGCTAAAGCAGTCTTCTTTGAGCCATTCTCAGATTCCTTTAGACGATCGCCATGGCGAAAATACAGAAGCATCTGCTAATAATTTTTCTGTCTCTCTGAGTAAGAAAGAAACCCAAGCACTTTTACAAGAAGTTCCCACCGCCTATCATACTCAAATTAATGAGATATTATTAACTGCCCTAATTCTCTCCTTTCCTCAAAATACCCAACAGCGATCGCTTCAGGTAGACTTAGAAGGCCATGGGCGAGAGGAAAATATGGTCAATGAGGCTAATTTAACTCGTACTGTCGGCTGGTTTACCTCTGTTTTTCCCGTCACCTTAACAGTAGAAGATGTCTCCGATATAGAATCTGCCCTCAAGTCTGTCAAAGAGCAACTGCGTAATATTCCCAATCGAGGAATTGGCTACGGGATGTTACGCTACCTCAGTCCAGATGCAGCTCTTATCCAAAGACTTGAATCAATACCACGATCGGAGATTCTATTCAATTATTTAGGGCGCATGGAGCAACTGCTACCAGAAGATTCCCCCTTTGTCTTTACCCGCGAACTTACCTTGTCTCGTAGCCCCAGGGAGCAACGACAGTACATCCTAGAAATCAATGCTTTCGTTATCCAGGAACAACTGAGAATTGATTGGCGTTATAGTCGGAATTTACATCAAGAAACTACTATACAACAGATGGCGAAGGATTTTCTAGGAAACTTGCGATCGCTCATTGAACATTGCCTTTCCTCTGAGGCCGAGGATTATACTCCTGATGATTTTCCTTTAGCTAAGTTAGATGAGCAAAAACTCAGTAAACTCTCAACTTTGCTCCGTAAAAGTATCACGGGGTAATATCAAATCCGTTTAATATGGGGCTAACTACTGAAGTCAAATAATTGGACAAGATTGTACATAACTAGACAGCATCTGTCATATAATAGAATCAATGTCATAGATTTATTGGAGGTATAGTACCCATTGTGCAATCAATAAAGACTAAGTTAAAACTTAACAACAAACAAAAAACATTACTTGCCAAGCACGCAGGTGTAGCCCGTCATGCTTATAACTGGGGATTAGCTACTTGTATTTGTGAATATGAATCAACAAAAAAACGCCCTAGTGCAATTACTTTGCATAAACGTTTAGTAGCTGAAGTTAAAACAATTAATCCTTGGTACTATGAAGTATCAAAGTGTGCCCCACAACAAGCATTAAGAGATTTAGAAAGGGCGTTTAAAAACTTTTTAACTATTCGGGGACGTGGTTTTCCTAAGTTTAAGAAAAAGGGTAGAAAAGATAGTTTCTATTTAGAAGGCAGTATTAAGATTATGCAAGGAAATTATATCAAATTACCCAGAATAGGAATAGTAAAAACTTATGAAATATTACCATCTGTACCAGTCAAAAATGTGAGAATATCTAAACGTGCAAATAATTGGTACATTAGCTTTAAATATGATGATGAACCAACCCATACTGCCAAACGCGGATGCGACCCCGCGACGACGACAGTCGCACTTGGTAGCGCACCAAGCAAACGAGATGTTATCGGTGTAGATGTAGGCATAAATACTCTGGCAACTTGTAGCGATGGCACACCCTTTGCCAACCGTAAAGCCTATCAGCAAGCTAAAAAACGACTAAGGAGCTATCAACGCCGTGTCAACAAAAAAGAGCCAGGCTCAAAAAACAGAGCTAAAGCCGTAAAAAGACTGGCCATACTTCATAAAAAAGTAGCAGATATCAGAGCAGACACACTTCATCAACTCACAACATGGTTAGCTAAAAACCACAGCACCATAGTTATAGAAGATTTGAACGTAAGTGGAATGCTCAAAAACCATAAATTGGCAAGTGCTATAGCAGATTGTGGTTTTTATGAATTTAAGCGTCAACTGACATACAAGTGTGAGTGGTACGGCAGTGAATTAGTCATAGCTGATAGATTTTATCCAAGTTCTCAAATATGTTCAAACTGTGGGCATCAACAGAAAATGCCGTTGAATGTGAGAACTTATAAATGTAGTGAATGTGGTTTCACTGCTGACAGAGATTTTAATGCTGCTGTCAACTTAGAAAACTATGTGAATAAGTAGCTTGAGTTCCAAGCGATTTGAAGCCTGTGGAGAAGATAAGTTACAGACTGCGGTCAGTGATCTTCTGTGAAACAGGAAGCTAACTCCAAAGCTCGTGCAATCATTCATGGGTAAGTTTGGGTAAGTTTAGTAGAACGGTATACTCACATCTTGCACGTGACAAGACAAAGTTCCAAACCTTGTTCATAAAACCAGGGATTTAGTAACTTTAATTTTTTGATAAGGGAAAGGAGTAATATCAAATCCGCTAGTATTGGTGTAATTAGATAAAGAGTGTGGGGAGATGGGGATATCTAGAAAGATTTGGTAATAGCTGAAGATGGAACATTTTTTTATACTGTGTAATATCATGTCCGTTTAATTAGTGATAAAAAAACCTTCTACTCCTGATATACTGCTTATTTCTTCTCTTCCTGCTGACTCCTGTCTCCTGTCTCCTGTCTCCTCCTTAATTTATTTATAACTGTTCATCCGGACATGATATAAGTCCTATATTTGTCATAATTAACTAATTATTTTTCCCAAGACCCAATCATAAAAGCGATCGCCTCCCCATTTCCGAACTAAAAGTAGAGGTTTTGCTAACTTTCCAGCCACATAGCGCGTTTTGGGATGACGAGCCTTAATTGCTTTAGAAATTGTATTTGCTATTACTGAGGGAGGTGACATATCATTAGGATTTGTCTTTGAATTGCTGGAGAATTTGGCGAGCAAATTAGCTAGCTCCCTGTATGGCCCATCACCAGAGCGCTTGAGCATTGGTTCGACATAGACATCACCAAACTCCGTTGCAATAATTCCCGGCTCAATAATAATGATATCAATATTGAAAGCCTTCGTTTCAAAGCGTAAACAATCACTCCAACCTTCGAGGGCGTGTTTACTCCCTATATACCATGCACCCAATGGGACATATAGTTGGCCTGCTATGGAAGAAATATTAACGATCTTGCCTGCTTTCTGCTCGCGCATATAAGGCAGCACCAACTGAGTTAGACGAGCTAATCCGAATAAATTGACCTCAAACTGATAACGCGCATCATTTATGGTAGTCTCTTCTACAGAGCCGTAATTGCCAAAACCAGCATTATTAATGAGAATATCGACGCCACCATGGCTCTGCTCAATTTGCTCAACTGTCGCGACTACTTCATTGTCTTTCGTGATATCCATCTTGATGGGAATACCCCCCAATGTCCTGATATCTTCCATTTTTTCGACACGTCTAGCTGCTGTATAAACGGTGTAGCCTTCTGCAATTAACTTTTTGGCAGTTTCTTTACCAATTCCTGATGATGCTCCAGTGATGAGAACTGTTTTCTGGCCCATTTTTGTTTCCTCAAAATAAAATTTTTAGAATGAATATTCATTCTAGCAGAAAAAAAAAATTATTCAGCTTTCAATCCATCCCAACAAAATTGGGCTGCTATCTCCCTTTGTTCGTCAGTAATTTCTAGTCTTCCTGACAACTGGAGCTTGGCTACACTAACTACTGTCCCATATATAAGAGAAAGAATAAGCTGAATATCCATTTTCTTGAGATAACCAGACTCAATCCCTTCTGTAACAAATCCAGCTAAAGGAGCCAAGTATTTGTTGCCTATCTCTCTAGCCTCGTCAGATATAAGGGGAGAAGTAGAACATTGCTCAAAGAATGATAGCTGCATTGGTTTTAATATGAGGTAGTTAAAGACATTTCGCCATATTAGGAGAAACCTCTCTTTATAGGGATTCTGGATGTCATAACCACGAAAAGCCAAATCAAATATCTCTTTTTTTACATTGAGATACAGATGATTAATCAGGGCTTCTTTGCTGGAAAAGTAATTGTATATAGCCCCAGCAGACACTTGAGAACGTTTGCTAATCTGAGACATAGGAGTAGCATGGAGGCCGTTCTCAGCGATCAGCTCCATCGTGGCATCCAAAATGCGCTGCTTTTTGTCTTTAGATTGAATATTCATTCTATTATAATATTGAATTTTTTAGTTTTGTCAATACTATGTTAATATCCAAAAGTCAAAAATCAAAATTCAAAAAATTCTGTACGTTGCTAATCTGACAGCTTTCCTATCTGCATCACGCTATATCAAGTCTCACTCGGCAAAAGTTTGAACGGTTTATTATTGTTTTCCCATGTGCGAATATGGGAGTAGAGTTGTGTTCCCTGAAAGTAAACTGCTTCATAGGCAAGACGCAAGTTACGCTCAAGACTAATAGCTTCAACATCAGTAGCTTTGTTAGAGCCAATAGTTTTTCGTAAACCAAGGGATAAAATTTCTACTAGATCGTGGCCACAACAAATTTGCCAAGGATCGCGATCGCCATTTTTTTTGTCGATAAATTGCTGTTGCAAATCTTCCTCTTTTAATGAAAAAGCTTGAGATTTTTTCTTGACTTCACCAATAAATTTGAGCTTATTTATCCTCAAAGTCTTTTCATCAATAAATTTGCTAAATGTAATGTTCTCGAAAGTTAAATCTAGTCTATCGTCAAGAGATATCCAACGCAAGTAACCTATGGGCACAGCACTTTCAAGTATTACTAACCTGATATCTGGCTTTATATCTTTCTTAAATTGAGATATTTTCTCTTCGGAACCAAACTCAGAAATTACCTTATCGAAAGCAGGAGAATTAATGAGCATTGTCTCCAGATCGTGGCTGTCAGTGTAAAGTAAGTTGGCACTTTTTTGATCTGTTGGAGGAGTGAGGCGATCGAAGTCAGCATCAACAATTGCCACAATACCCTGAAAGTTTGATTTTTCTAATATTTTGAGAACAGAAATAACACGTTCTTTACTAGAAGGATTTCCTGAAATAATAACTAACTCGCATTTTGATTCTTCCACAAAACGTTGATAAAAAGTTTTGTCTGAACTACCTTCTACTAATAAAAGTGTTTGACTTTTGTAGACATCTCGCAGTAAACGAACTTTAATAGCATCAGCATCAAGTGAACGCAAATCTCTGAAGTTTTTCACTTATCTAGTCCCTTCAATTCAACTGTTAAATCCCAACGTTCCTGAATAATATCGGGCGAGTGAGTAGCCATCAAAATATCTAAATCTGCAAGTTCTGTTATTTCCTTTAAATCTTTTAAAAATTCAACCTGCCATGCTACATGAAGAGAAAGTTCAGGCTCATCAATTAAAACTAATGAGTTAGGTTTAGCTTTAAATAGCAATCCAAATAAGAGAACTAATTCATGCTGTTCGCCGGATGAAAGATCCCTAGGCGAAATTTTTTGTTTATGGAGTGTTGTGAATACAAATCCCTTTTCTTTACTAAAATTTATTTCCTTGTAAGAAGAAGCAAATTTTTTATTTATAATTTTCCTGAGCAGATGGATTCTTTTTGCGGTTTTGGCAAATACATTTAGCTTTTGCTCTACATCCTTAATATATAGTGATAAAGCTTTTTTCGTGCTTTCATCACTTTCATCTATATCTTGGGGCTGAATTTGAGATTCTGAGCCTTCATCTTTATCTAAAAACCCTATTTCTATAAGGCTAGAACGAGTTGATTCAACCTTATCTAATTGTTGACGTAGTTGTTCATTTGTTACATCTGCTAATGGCTGCCGTTTGACGACTCTTAATGGAAATGTTCTATCAAGAGATTGAGATGTTGTCCCATATTCCTTAATTTTATCCTGCATAAGTTTAGCAAGTGCATTAGAGTAGGCTGAAACAGTAGACTGCATTGAAGCATTTCTAGGGTATCCTGTAGAAGAAAGATTAGGAAAAAAATTTAAGCGTTGTGATTCAATTAAACGAATACGAATAGAATTTTGCAACTTTTTCAACCATTCAGGTTCTTGGTTTGAAACAACCATTGGGATTGTGATAGAGAAAAGTTTGTCTGATGTTAAGATATTATATGATATGTCAATATTTCCTGCCTTTTGTGAGTATTTAAAATCTATAATTTGATCATTATCTAATTCAACTTTAAAGTTTTTAAATGGGATCTTTTTAAACTGTGAGTATTCAGAATTAAAAAAGCCATTCAAAATTCTCAAGATTGCTGTTTTTCCAAAACCATTTAGACTATGAATAACAGTAATTCTCTCATCCCTTTTCAAGGGAATTACATGGTCAAAAATTCCAAATAAGCCATTAACAGAAATTTGTTTAATTCTCATATTAACTGAGTCCTAAAGACATCGGCTTTACTTCTTTATTCTAACTTTTAGACCTAGTACAAAAAATGTTCGGTGGGTTACGGCGGAAAGTTAAGATTTTGGTTTCAATTCATAATTATTGTCTCCTTTTTCCTGACGGAATGCTCCGCAAACATGTCGGCGACAGCCGAAACCCACCCTACGCTTAATAACTAATAACTGTTAACCGATCACTGAAAAATTAACTACGGTCAATTTCTGCCAAAATTGCATCTAAAATTTCTTGGGCACCCTGTTGTCTCAATTTTATTGCTAGTTCAATACCTATATTTTCTGCATAAGCAAGAGTACCAGTGACAACATCCTTAACTAATTTTTTCCCATCTAAACTAGCAACTAAACCAGTTAAAGTCAGTCGTTCCCCTTCTATTTGTGTATTAACACCAATGGGAACTTGACAACCCCCTTCTAATTCTCTCAAAAAAGCACGTTCCGCATAACATCTCTGAGCAGTAGCAGTATGTTCTAGACTCTTCAATAAATCTAGAATATCACTATCTCCGTCACGACATTCTATTCCTAAAGCACCTTGTCCGACTGCATGAAGAGAAATTTCTGGTGGTATAACTTGATGAATGCGATCGCCCATTCCTAATCTATGCAAACCAGCAAAAGCTAAAATAATCGCATCATACTCTCCAGCATCCAATTTTGCCAGTCTAGTATTTAGATTACCACGAACATCTTTAAATTCCAAATGGGGGAAGTGGTGGCGGAGTTGTGCCAAACGTCTCAGGGAAGACGTACCAATAACAGTACCTTCTGGCAAAGTCTCAAGTTTTTTATCCTTGAACTTTTCATGGACTACCAAAGCATCTGCCGGGTTTTCCCGTTCGGTGACGCAACCCAACATCAAACCTTCTGGTAAGTTAGTTGGTAAGTCTTTGAGAGAATGAACTGCCAAGTCAGTTTTCTTTTCAAGCATTCCCACTTCTAGTTCTTTCGTGAAAAGTCCTTTATCCCCAATTTTTGCTAGGGGCACATCTAGAATTTTGTCCCCTTGGGTAGACATAGTTTCGACTTCAAATGTAATGTCTGGGAAATTTTTCTGGAGTTCTTCTTGCACCCAATAGGTTTGAACTAAGGCGAGTTGGCTTTTGCGGGAACCGATCCGAACGGTACGAGTAGAGGCAGATACTGTCATTTTTTCTATTGAAATTAATAAATTTGGTCATTCTTTCTAGACTACCGTAAATTGGGGCCTAAATTTTTGAAGTTAGAAGTCATAAGTCAGAAGTCGAAATTTCACAGTCAAAAGATAGTAGATCTAATTAAATGTTGAAAAAATTTTAGGGGCGAGTTTAATCGAAAGACTTGATATAAGCACAATTTAGTCTACTAAACTCACCCTATACTCATTAGTAAAAAAAACAGCTCGGAATTTTAGAAGATTCTTTCATACAATTAAGTGTGGAATTATTTGTCAGATATTTACAGTGAATTGGTATTAGAAAATGAGTCAATCAGAAAGAGAAGTGTTGGAAAAAATTGCTCAAGTTATGGAAAGTTTGCCTAGTGAAAGTTTGTTGGTAAAATGTTGGACTGAAGAGCAAAAAGAGGAATGGCAAAAAGCAAGAACTATTCAAGTTTATTTAGTTGAATGTTGGCGTTACAAGTTTATATATAATCAAGTATATCCTGTGCCTGAAGCTTTTAAAAAACCAGATGTTAGTAAACACAAATATGATTTAATTGTGTTGAATGTAGAGTTATACAAAGCTCAATGGGAACTTATTCAATTAGTGGAAAAATATCTTAAGCAATTACATTCTGTATTTGGTAACTTTTTATCTAACAAAAAAATAAGTTCTCAAGTTCATAAGTTTTTCCCAAATAGTATTTTTCTGAAACCATATCCATTTAATTCTGCTTATGATTTATTTGTAGCAGTTTTAAAAGAAGAGATAGAAGGTTCTTTTTCAATTTGCTTAGAAAAACATCATAGTATTAATATTAAAAGAATTAAAAATGGTGTTAGACAATTAATTGACATGATTCAGAACGCAGACAATTGTACAGGGGTTTATCCTAAACTTAATTCTATTCAACAAGAAAAGGTGAAAAAAAATATTGGTTGGCATAGAATCAGTTTTTCTTGGTGGGGAATGATTCTCTTTATCTGTCACTTTGCAGCAATTGTGGATTCTTCTGTGAGAACAAAATTAATTGTAGTTAATAAATCAACGATAGAGGTTTTCAAGTTATCAGCTAAGGCTAGTCGTAAACTTAAAGGATTCACCTGGATAGATGGAAAAAAAGTTCCCTTTGATAAATTTGGCGGAGTAACACTTAAAAATGGAAAATAGTCAAGATATTTTAACAAAACTTAAAAACAGAAACAGTTTCAATCTGCCCCACAGATAAAGGCAGTAAGTTGGAATAGTCAAAGTTCACATCCAATAAAACTGGAGAGAAAAAAGTGTTTACTTCCAACCCACATTCCGCACGTCAATTTGTAACATTAAAATCATCAATTTCTTTGTTAACTTTTGACTTTAAATTTTTGAATTTTGACTTAATTCCGATCGATCCCGAAAAAATGCTATACTTAAAAGTTAAGCTAGGGGTGCCTAAATATTCAGGCTGAGAAATACCCTTAGAACCTGAGACTGGTTAATACCAGCGGAGGGAAGCTGTTTATTAAAGGGAAAAAATATGCGGACAGAATGGATCGCTAAGCGTAGTGGACATAAAAATGTCTCTCAAATGCACTATGCTCGTCAGGGAATCATCACTGAAGAAATGGACTTTGTGGCCAAACGAGAAAATCTCCCTGCTGAGTTAATCCGCGAAGAAGTAGCAAGGGGACGGATGATTATCCCTGCTAATATTAACCACATCAACCTCGAACCGATGTGTATTGGCATTGCTTCTCGGTGCAAGGTTAATGCTAATATTGGTGCCTCTCCTAACTCTTCTGATATTAATCAGGAAGTTGATAAACTGAAATTGTCTATTAAATACGGTGCAGATACCGTTATGGACTTATCCACAGGTGGCGGTAACTTGGATAAAATTCGGACTGCCATTATTAACGCTTCACCAGTTCCGATAGGCACAGTACCAGTTTACCAGGCAGTAGAAAGCGTTAACACCAGAATCGAAAATCTGACTGCTGATGACTTTCTTCATATTATAGACAAGCACGCTCAACAAGGGGTAGATTATCAAACTATCCACGCAGGAATTTTAATTGAACATCTACCTCTGGTCAGAAGTCGTATTACTGGTATAGTTTCCCGTGGCGGTGGAATTATTGCTCGGTGGATGTTACACCACCATAAGCAGAATCCATTATATACCCATTTTGACGATATCATTGAAATCTTCAAAAAATATGATGTTTCTTTCAGTTTAGGAGATTCTTTGCGACCCGGTTGTACTCACGACGCTTCTGATGAAGCGCAGTTAGCAGAATTAAAAACATTAGGTCAGTTAACTCGTCGTGCTTGGGAACACGATCTCCAAGTTATGGTAGAAGGTCCTGGTCATGTACCAATGGATCAAATTCAGTTTAATGTCAAAAAACAAATGGAGGAGTGTTCGAGTCCTCCTTTGGATGTTTTGGAGCTAGATCCTTTGGCATCTAACGCCAAGGAAAAAATGGAAGAGTTTAATGTTGTCGGTCCTGCTCCTTTCTATGTTTTAGGTCCATTAGTCACAGATATTGCTCCTGGTTATGACCATATTACTTCTGCTATTGGCGCTGCAATGGCAGGTTGGTATGGTACAGCAATGTTATGTTATGTTACTCCTAAAGAACATTTAGGTTTACCGGATGCTGAGGATGTGCGAAATGGGTTAATTGCTTATAAAATTGCTGCCCATGCTGCAGATATTGGTCGTCATCGTCTGGGAGCGAGAGATCGGGATGATGAACTTTCTGCTGCTCGTTATAATTTTGATTGGCAGCGTCAATTTGAATTATCTTTAGATCCAGAAAGAGCAAAGGAATATCACGATGAAACTTTGCCTGCGGATATCTATAAAACTGCTGAATTTTGTTCTATGTGCGGACCTAAATTCTGTCCGATGCAAACTAAAGTTGATGCTGATGCTTTGACAGAATTAGAGAAGTTTTTAGCGAAAGAAAAGGAACCTGTAACTCAGAGTTAATAGTCATATTAATTCTGAAATAATTAGGATGGGTAGGAAAAATTAATATTGGGGTTTAATTGTCGATCCTTTTGTTTAAACCTACCCTATTCAACTTATATTTTCCTCTTTTGTTAAAGTTTGAATAATTGAGAATAAATTACTAAACTCCCTGTTTTTTAGCAGGGTTTTTAACTTTTGCTGATAATTCGGTATTATATAATGTCCGGTTGAATAGTTATAAATAACGATGGAGGAGTCAAGAGTCAGGAGTCAGGAGGGAAGAATAGAGAATTTAATCGTACAAAGAGGAGAAAGTTTTTTCTCACTAATTATCCCTAAACGATATTATCTATTTTATTCTTGCTAGTCTCTACAATTAATTTGGTAGTCCTACAAAAAAATAGGTATAGCACTAGGTAAATACGTTAGGAAATTTGTACAAGTTAAAAACATTTTGCGATCAACTTTTGTATGAACACCTTCCCTGTAGCGGTACATATTTATAGATTATTATTCTGAATAAGAGCTTACTAAGTAGAATATAAGTAAAATACCTATAAACATATTTAGGAATAATTTTGATGTCAACTACTGCTAAAACTCCACGGGTAAGTGTAATTATACCTGTATATAATTGCGATCGATATATTAGTCAAGCTATAGAAAGCATTTTAGCTCAAACCTATCAATCTTATGAAATTATTGTGATTGATGATGGTTCCACAGACAATACCCATTTGGCGCTGCAACCTTATATTGAGAAGATTCGTTATGTATATCAAGAAAATCAAGGGGTTTCGGCTGCCCGGAATCATGGTATTGATTTGGCACGGGGGGAATTAATCGCTTTTTTGGATGCGGATGATTTTTTCTTACCGGATAAACTAACCGCCCAGGTGGGAGTCTTTGACGCGCAACCAAATTTAGGCATTGTTCACAGTGGGTGGCGTAGAGTTAATCAGCAGGGTGAAACTATTAAGGATGAGACGCCTTGGAATTATGTGCCTAAGTTGGATTTGGAGGGGTGGTTGCGGTGGAAACCAATTGGCACAATGGGTACTTTGATGTTTCGGCGGGATTGGTTAAAACAGGTGGGGAGTTTTGAAGCAGGATTAGGTCAGGCGGAGGATGTAGACTTGGTTTTGCGTTTAGCTTTGCGGGATTGTGAGGCTGACTGGTTGCGACAGTCTACTGTTTGTTATCGTCAGCATGACCGGAATACTATGCGGGATGGGGTGTCTCAGGCGCGATCTATTAATCGGGTTTTGGATAAGTTTTTTGCCTCGGAGTCTCTACCCTTGGGGGCTAGATTATTGGAAAAACAGGTGCGTTACAATACTTTGGTCTGGAGTTCATGGTATTTGTACTATACGGGTTTTTATTCTGAGATGGTGGAATATTTACAAAAGTCTTGGCAATATACTCCTTTTTTACCTGTGGGAACGGTGATTAATTGGATTGAGAGTTTTACAGGATTTTCTGAGAATATGGGGGATGATTTGGATGCTGATAAATTGGCGAAAACTTCTGAATGGCGAAATTTAATGGGTTGGGTAATTCGTAATAGTGGAGTTTAGTGAAATGTAGTAATTGCTAAGAGGCCGTTGTTGATTAAATTGTTACAATTAACTATTAGCTATTAGCAATTAGCAAAGCACCTATTTTTTGCCACATTTTCACAGATTTTTTGTTAAAAAGTATAACATAGAAAAACCTCCGAAAAATACCACAGGAACTGCTATCATTACAATTATTAAACCTAAAGGGGGTTCAAAGGAAATTACATAGACTAATATTGCTGTATAGGGAACTAATAAACCAATTCCAGCAAGAGTTAATTTTTTAGGAGTCCACTTAATATCTTTTTTTAGACTTTTAGTCAACATTTTTGCATCTTTCCCTTTTAAAATTTTTCTTGCCATCAACTACTCCTTAAAATAAAAATCACGAGATTGTTTAATTTTACCTATATTTTATTGTAACTATTCCCAAATACTGAACTTGCTTCAGTATTATTCCCAATCAAACTGCATTCCTAAATATTCCTCTAATCTTTGATTATGAGGTTGAAAATATTCACTCAATTTCTGGCGCATCTCATCATTTATTGGTGAATAATGCCCAGGATTTAACTTTCTATATTCAGGCAGTTGATGTTCTGGTAATCCTAAAAATTTAAAGACTTGTTTCATAGTCTCTACAGGTTTATCATAAAGGTCTTCTCCTTTTAAAATTAGTATTTGTTCTCTAGGAAATACTGCTAACCATTTTTTGAGAAATTCTACATAAACACCACGTCCTATATAATTGCTTGCTTGCTGCCAATATGTTTTGTCTCCTTGAGGTTTTTCAGGATTTTTTCTGAGTATTTCTAACTCGTAATTTATAGCTGTTTCAAACGAACGATAGTCCCAATTAAATTTAATCCAATGATGGTATTGAGAGAAGGTTCGATCTACAGGATTTCTTAAGATTACTAATAGTTTAACTTCAGGAAATACATTATATATTCGTTCCGCAGCTTGATAATTTTCTAGATAGTTAGGAGTTGCTTCTCCAGTAATATAATTCTCCGATCTAGGAATAGGAGGAAAATGTGCCAGATACCAATTAATTCCTTTCTTGAAGTCTCGATACCAAAAATGAGTTTCTTTTTTAATTGCTGCTATTACTTGGGGATGTTGAGCAATATAATTTTCTAGGGAAGTTGTACCACTTTTTTGTGCCCCAATAATAATAAAATGAGGATTTCTAGGATTTTTTAAATCCCAATGTTGGGTAACAAAAGTAGGATGAGATTGGCGAGTTTTGTTATAGCAGGCAGTCTGATAATTTTTAATTGCTGACTCTAAATCTCCTATTACTGTGAAAATTTCTCCAAGGTTAAGGTGACAGTAAATACTGTCCGGATTTTCTTGAGTAGCTTGTTGAAATAATTTTAAAATTTGCTGTATTTTTCCTTGTTTAATCAGAAAATTTAATAAATCAGAATAGAAGAAAAACCAGGGATGTTCTGGTTTAATTTGAATAGCATTGATGTAGGCTGTAGCAGCTTTTTGAAATATCTGAAGTTTTAATAATACATTCCCTAGTTGATAATGAAAGATGAATACATTGGGATTTTTATTGACTTTATTTTGGCAATCATTTAATTCCTGATCTAATTGATTTTTCTGGTTTTCTAATTTGGCAAGTTGCTTGGTAATTTCTGGATGATTTTCCTGCACCTGCAAACCTATATTATAAATTATTATTGCTGGATTAAATAGATTTTTTTGCCCTAATAAATTTCCAAGTTTTAAGTAAAATTCTGGAGCTTCTGACTGAATTGATAATTCTTTGATGGAGCTAGATTTCTGTTGTTGAGGATTTTGAATAATCTCAGAATAATAATCAATAGTTTCTTTGAGATTTGATTGAGATTGTTTTTCCAGAGCATATCCAAGTTGTTCGTGGATACTTGGTAAATGTTGATTAATTTTAAAGGCATAAAAATAAGCTACTACTGCTTCATTCCATCTTTGAAGTTTGATTAATGTTTCTCCTAAACTGTAGTAAGACCAGAGAAAATTAGGATTGAGTTTAATAGCTTCATAGTAGGCAAGAATAGCTGTATCTAACTCTCCTTTTTCTTGGAAAAGATTAGCTAATTTATGATGAACTACCCAAGTTTCTGATTGTAATTCTAGAGATTTTTGATAAGCAATAATTGCCGCATCTAATTCTTTTTGATTGACTAAAGCATCTCCCAGACAATGATAAGTAACAGCAGCTTGAGGATTTAATTCAAGTGCTTCTTGATAAGAAGAAATTGCTTTTTTCCACTGCTGAGTATTGGCAAAAGCTTTACCTAAACTGTGATGAGACCAGGAAAATTTTGGGTTAAGTTTAATGGCTTTTTGATAACTTGATATAGCTGCTTGCCATTTTTCTTCTCGACTATAAATTTCTCCTAAATTATGATGTGCTTGAGAAAGATTTGGATTTAATTTAAGGGATTGTTCGTAACAGGCGATCGCTTCTTCTTTTTGGTTATATTTTAATAGTGCCTTTCCAAATTTCAAATATTCTAAATCTGTTGCCAATTCTGGTTTTAAAGTAAATGCTTTATACTGACAAGAAACTGCTAATTCTGGCTGATCTATTTGATTATATATTTCTGCTAAAGCACGGTAGGCATTAGGAAAATTTGGTTGTAGTTTAGTGGTTGTTTGGTAGGAGGCAACGGCTTTATCCCACTGCTGTTGTTTGACATAAACACTTCCTAAATTAGCATGAGCTTCAGCTAAATTCGGTTGTTTTTCGATAGCTTTTTTGTACCAAGTAATAGCCGAATCTAAGGCATCTATTTTTTCCATGATTTTCCCTATAGTATTGCTAACTGCTGGAAAATCAGGAACTAATTCTAAAGCTTGTAAACAAGTGGCATAAGCTTTATCAAAATCTCCTTTAGTTAAATAAGATTCTGCTTCTTGATTTAATTTTAATGCTGCTGTTTCTGGATTTTCCATTAATTTTACTGTTACTCCCGATCGCCTTACTGATAATTATATCATTACCAAATAATTAATAATTAAGTAAGCATTCAGCACATCGCGTATCAGCTATTAGTTTCTGAGATATATCTACCAGGGCTATTTAATTCTAGAATAAAGTGACAATTTTACTAGCTTTTAGAGATTGGTTGATATAAACTTAAATTCTTGAAAAGGTATATTTTCGTTAATGCACAAAAAGTCATAAATTAGAACGAAATAGCCCTGCACATCTACATTTACCACTACACAATTAATTGTATGGGTTGACTACTCAAACTATCGTTTTTGTACTTCAATTTATGGCTTGAAAATGTTCTATAAGTTAAAGTCAATAATTGCTTGATTAATTAGGACTTGCTGATTAAATATGAAAGCATTGACAGGCAAAGATTGTAGCATTTTTTAGTCCTTAAAAAGTACCAGATTTTTGAGCTTTTTCCGCTAAAAAGCTAGTATTTGGGGATGATTATGGCAGAAAATTATCCCTCAATTTTGCCGACTATCTCCTCTATAATTCCCCATTCCTCCTGACTCCTTCCCTCACTCATAATACTTTTTCAGCAAACCCTAATTAAAGAACTGAGAGCTGACTGCTAATAGCTGAATCCTTACCGAAAAATAAAGGTTTAAAGCCTCTCCTTGCAAGGAGAAAAAAATCCTTTTAACCAATCCTCTTATTTTTAAGAAGAGGTAATTATTAATTATTAATTGTTCATTATTAATTATTGAACTTATTTCCAATTAAATTTTGTACCTAGATACTTTTCTAATTTTTGGTTGTAAGGTTGAAAAAATTCATTCAGTTGACAACGCAGATCGACATTAATAGGAGGATAAGAACCAGGAAAATAGTGTTTATACTCTAAGAGTTGATAATTTGGTAGACCTAAAAAATCAAAAACTTTTTTTGTTATCGCGGCCGGATTTTCATACATATCTTCACTTTTCAGGATTAAAAACTGTTCTTTAGGAAAAACATTCATCCATTCTTGAATAAAATATAAGTATAAACCAAAAGTTAGATATTTTGGTTTGATGTCTCGTAAAAAATCAGCATTAAACTCAGATGAATTTTTCATTTTTTGCAATTTATTCATTTCCATATTTATTACTTTTTCAAGACTTCTTTTTTCTGTTCCTTGTTGTTGAATCATATAGTAATGAGAAACCGCCCTATCTATAGGATTCCTCAATATAGCGATTAACTTAATTTTAGGAAAATAATTAAACAATTTACTTACTGTTTCTCCAGAATAAATATAGTTAGGTGTTGCTTCTCCCGTAAAAAAATTATCCTGTTCTGGAATTATAGGAAACTGAGATAAATACCAATCAATTCCCTTGTGAAAATTAACATTAAAAAAGTGTAGCTCTTTGTTGACAGCAGGCAAAATTGAGGGATGTTTAGTTAGATAAGAATAAAGAGATGATGTGCCACCTTTAACTGTGCCAATAATCATAAAATTTGGCTGACCTGAACCTATTAAATCTCCATATTTTTTGACAAATTCTGGATGAGTTTTTCTGAGCTTTATGGATAAGACTTTTTGATAATAACTGCTAGCTTCCTGAACTTTACCTTGTTGAGTCAAGATATTAGCTAAGTTCAGATAATGTTCTGTAAATTCTGGCTTAATCTTAATAGCTTCTTGGTAACAATTAATCAATTTATCTAATTGATTTTGATTTAGTTTAACTAACTGATACCTATAGATAGCCCTAAGTTTATTATAAACACTAAATAGATCCGGCTGTAATTGAATAGCTTTGATATAACAAGCGATCGCTTCATCTGAATTTCTCTTTTCTAGAAGAGCATCCCCTAAATCTTTATTAACCCAAGCTAAATCTGATTTTAAATCTTTAGCTTTTTGGTAATAAGCGATGGCTTCATCTATTAATCCTTGTTTGTGCAATACATAACCTAGTTGATAATAATACCAATAAGCATTGGGATTTTTTTCTAAAGTTTGTTTATAAGTAACTGTAGTTTCATGCCACTCTTTTGTCTTAAATAATACTTCCCATAAATTATGGTAGTAGGAATAACGATCGGGGTTTATATCTATAGCTTTTTGATAAGCTATGGCTGCTTCTTTCCATCTTTTGAGTTTGGTTAAAGCTTGCCCTAAATTATTGTGATAATTTGATATATTAGGGTCAATCTTAATAGCAACATGGTAAGTATTGACAGCCTCATCCCACTGTTTTAGTTCCATCAATGCTGTTCCTAATTTTTGGTAATACCAGGAAACATTTGGATTAATTTTGATGGCATTTTGATAACTAACAGTTGCTAAATCCCACTGTTTTTGTTGAAAATATAGATTAGCTAAGTTGAAATGAGCTTGACTAAAATTAGGATTAATTAAGATTGCTTTTTGATAATATTCCTGAGCCAATTTCCCATTACCCATTGCTGCAACTACTTTACCTTTGGTGTTATAAATTAACGCTATATCTTCTAGTTTTACCAAGGCTTCGTTACAAATTGTATCTGCTTCATCTAATTTTCCCTGAGCTAAATAAGATTCTGCTTTTTGGTTTAAACCTAGTATTGATATTTCTTGATCCAATGTTTTTTCACTCCATAAAACTTTGACAAAACCTCATAACGTAACTCCTATTATAGGAGGCAAGCTTTGGGCTGAATTCTTATACCAATTACCAGGCATTATTTGGTATTGTAAATTAACGCTATATCTTCTAGTTTTACCAAGGCTTCGTTACAAATTGTATCTGCTTCATCTAATTTTCCCTGAGCTAAATAAGATTCTGCTTTTTGGTTTAAACCTAGTATTGATAT
>JBCDJM010000028.1:0-44156 GCA_038747755.1 Cyanobacteria bacterium P01_H01_bin.35 | reverse complement strand
CGACTGTAATTGAGATAATATTTTCTCCTCTGATGATGAGGTTTGATTAATATCTAACAGTAATGATTCCGCATTTTCTAAAGATATTTCTCCCGACTGTAATTGAGATAATATTTTCTCCTCTGATGATGAGGTTTGATTAATATCTAACAGTAATGATTCCGCATTTTCTAAAGATATTTCTCCCGACTGTAATTGAGATAATATTTTCTCTTCTGATGATGAAGTTTGATTAATATCTAACAGTAATGATTCCGCATTTTCTAAAGATATTTCCCCTGCTTGTAATTGAGCTAATATTTTTTCTTCTTCATTGAACCGTTTTTGAACAGGTGGAAGTGATTTATGGCTACTAACCTCTCCAAAATTAGCATCAATAAAAGCTGCAACTTCCGGTTGATGAAAAGTTATGTCGTGCATAGCAACTTCTCGATCTATCAACTCTGGCATTCTTTTTCTAATGCCCGAAGTTAAATGCCCTTTTAATGTCACCAGAGAAAGTCGAGGTTTTTCAGCTAATTGAGCAGCAATTTTTCTAGCATAACCAAGGACTTCTTTTCTTGGTAAAACAGGTATAGAAATACCCCTTTTTGCTAAATCTTTCCCACGATAATTTTGGGCAGTGTACATCATTTCCTGACCCAAAATATCGCCGAATTTTGCAGGTACAATTAACGTACCTCCCATGCCAGGAGTAAAACCATATCTCATAAAATTAGTCGTGTAAATACTTTCTTCACTTAACACGACTACATCTGAATATAAACCTAAAACTAAACCACCACCAATACCATGACCTTGCATCGCTGCAATTACTGGTATTTTGCAATCCAATGCTATTCTATAAAAATCTAAATCATTAAATTTAATTTCTCTGTTATGAATTTTGATTAACTCTTCCTTCGTACCACCCGAACAAAAATAATTTCCATAACCAGTCAGAATAACTACTTTATAATTATTATTTTCAGCAACTGCACCAAAACATTTATATAATCCATCAATTAATCCAGGGGAAAAAGTATTACGATATTCTTCATCCTTCATGGTGATTTGAACAACACCATTATCCAACTCCATTAGTTGTACTACCCCTGGATTGTTCTTAGCTGAACTCCAACGGAAATCTACATTTGCCACGGCAATAATCCTTCTTTTACAAAGCGTTGAATTTTTTCTTTAATCTCAGGACTTTCTACTAAATTAGTAATAGTATTAACAGCTAAATCTTGAGTTTCTTGTTCAATAATCCATAGCTTGCTAATATAGTTTTTCAAATTTTTTATACCAGAAGATGGCAAATATTTTAAACGTCGCAAATATTGCCCTAAAATCTTATCAGGTTTCGCAGAACATTCATCAACCAAACCCCAATTTTGAGCTTCAGTTGCTGATATTTGTTGAGTAGTCAATGCTAACCGATAAGCTTTTTGAAACCCTACACGACGAATCAAAAAAGGTAATACACAAGCAGGCAATAAACCAAATAATAATTCAGACAAAACAAATGTTGCAGTTTCATCAGCAATAACTAAATCACTAGCTGCGACAAAACCTACTCCACCAGCTTGAACTTTTCCCCGCACAACTGATATAACTACCTTGTTACTTTGGCACATTTGTTGACAAATATTGTAGTAGTTATTAGAACTTGCTTTTGTATCTATATCCTTCCCTGCTATTACCTCTTTAAAATCCATCCCTGTACAAAATACTTCAGGCAATCCTTCTAATACTAATACTTTTATTTCTTCTTCTTCCTCGGCACTTTGTAAAACTGATAATAATTCTTCAGTAAGTTGACTATTAATACTATTATTAGCTTCAGGTCGATTGATTTGAATCCGTTTTACCGCAGGTTGATAAGTTATTTTCAGAGTTTTATATTCCATGCTTATACCCACTCATATTCTCTATGAAATTCTTTGATTTGTTTCAAAACTAATCGACCTTTTCCTTCAATTTTTTGCCAAACATTGGGGAGAAGTTGATAATCTAAAGTTACATTTCTAGTGCCAAAAGAAACTACACTACTGTTACGAAGTAGATGCTCATATTCCTCCATAGTTAAGGAGTAACGATCTGCTAATTGTGTTGAAATTTTCTGTTTTGCTTGAATTTCTTTTCCTTCTGGAGTTACAACCCCACTGTAAAATTCTGAGCAACAACCGGAGCCATAAGAAAATAATCCAAGACGTCGAGGACTGCTAAACTCTCCATTATCAATGGTACTGGCTAAAGATAAAAATACCGTTGCTCCCATAATATTACCCACTTGTTGGCAATAAATTAATCCCGGCATTAATCGTCTTTGAAAATCCTGTTCGATGTCAGCAGGTTTAGCTTTTTTAAACTTACGCATCATACTTCTATGCGCTCCCTTAACCATACCACCAAAAGGTACATGGAAAGTCAAATAATCAAAACTATCCTGATAGTCTACTTCTTCTACCCGAGATTGATAATGAGAGTAGGCATTTTCACAACAATCTAAATAAGAAAGCAATGATAAGTCAGCATCTCCTGCTTCAGAATCTGGACTTGGCCTACACATATCCATAACTTCATAGCCATAGTAACCATTGCAGCCAACATCAGCCTGTAAGATATAAGGAAAATCGCTAACTAAAAAAGCTACTGCTCCACCACCATTACTCGGTTCAGCAAAAGACCAATCTTCACTAAGAGCATCTCCTCCTTCTACCACTGAAAACCTCGATATATCAGTTCCTATAACCAAAACTTTAGCCCCTGGGGATGTTTGGGACAAAATAAAGTTTAATGCCATCTGATAACCTGCGGTAGTAGAGTAGCAAGCTTGCTTAATTTCAAATAGGCGACAATTTCTACTTAAACCCAAGTATTCATTGACATAGGTACTCATAGATTTACCAAAATCTACGCCAGACTCGCTACAAGTAATAAGCATTTCTATGCGTTGCTTTTCGGCATCACTTAAGCTATCTATAATAGGTTTAGCTGCATTAACTGCATAGGAGATTGGGTCTTCATAGGGCATAGCTACTGTTTTTTCTTTCATCAGTAGGTTGTCGAAGCGAGTCGTGTCCAACTGACGTGCTTCTGCTAGCATTCGCACATTTAACTTGGCTGCTCCTCCATATACATTTAGGGCTTCAATCCCAACTTGCTGCATTAGACATCTCCTAATTGTTTGAATCAGTGAATAGAGGTATAGCGCTACACGCAAGTCAGAAGTCAGTAGGAGCGAATGGCCCTTCGCCCTTGCTTCGACTGCTATATTAGTTTCCAACTACTTCAGTAGCACATATTTTCATATCTTCTCATTTATTCTGACTTTTCGATAATTGAATTGCTCGAAAGAGTTTTGATATTATCTTTTTCCTATTAATAAAGCTGTATTAATTCCACCAAAGGCAAAGCTATTACTCATACCATAGTTTATCTCTGCTGAAATGGATGTTTCTTTAACCAAAGCTAAACTGCTATCTATGGGATTAACTAAATTATGAGTAGAATGACAAAAACTATTTTTAATTTGTAATATAGTAGCGATCGCTTCCACAACTCCAGCAGCAGTTAAACAATGACCAGTCAGAGACTTTGTAGAATTGAGTAAACAATTATGAAGCCCCACAGATTTTAACGCAGCCACCTCGGTTCGATCGCCCAAAGGTGAGCTAGTACCATGAGTATTCACATAGTCAATCTGCTCTGCTTTCAAATTTGCCATTGCCAAAGCAGCATTCATAACTCTTTCTTCCCCTATTTGAGAAGGCTCTGGACTACGATTTCCATCTAAACCAAATCCCCAACCCATAAGTTTTCCGTGGGAAATAGCTCCTCGTTGTTTAGCATGATCAGCTCTTTCTAAAACTAAGACTCCACAACCTTCTCCATAAATAAAACCATCATGGTCTTGGTCAAATGGCCGACAAGCTTGTTCTGGGCGATCGGCAAAACGTTCGCTACCCATAGCTCCCAGATTAGTTAGTCCCTGGCATTCATAAGCTGAGAGATCGAATAGAGCGCCAACTGCTATAGAGATATCAGTAGCTCCCATTAAAATTTGACGAGCTGCATGAATTATAGCTACTGCTCCACTAGCAGAAGCTCCACCGACGCTATAACCTTCTCCGCGAATCTGAAAACACTGAGAAAGCATACCCATTATATCAGTATCCCAAACTGTCAAACCATAAGTTGGCCTGATAAATTCGGGACGAGACTGATAACGTTGCCAGGTTTGTTGTTGATGACGTTGTTGCAGGTTTGAGCCACCTATTACTAACCCTATGCGTTCGGGGTTGACTTCACTAGAATTGAGTTGTGCATCTTGCCAAGCTTCAGAAACAGCCATAGTTGCTATTTGAGAAGTCCAAGTAGCACTGCGTAACAATCCACTTTTTTCTGGGAAGAAGGATTTTACATCAATGTCTGGAAGCTCTGCACCCATAAATGGTTTAGTTGCTTCACGCCCTGGTCTTTTCAAATAACCAAATTGAGTTTTCCCAGATAACAGGGCTTCGGTAAAAGCTACAACTCCTTGACCGATAGGAGTAATAATACCCATACCTGTTATTTCTATTGGGGTTTGATTACTGCCTATCATATTTTTTACAATTTAGCTGCGAATAAATCAGCTAGCTCCCCAATATTATTGGCTCCAGCTAACTCAATGCGTGGAATATTTAAGGATAAATCTTCCATCACCATCATCAAAATTTCTGCCCGGCTTACTGAATCAATGCCTAAATTTTTTAGGCTATCCGTAGGCTCTAGGGGTGCTTCTTCTAATTCTGGTGCAATTTCACGAGTATGTTTTTTGATTAGCTTCAGTATTTTCTCTTTATCCATAATTTTCTCCTAGATTTTTGCTTGTTGTTTTAATTGTTGAATCATTTTATTTGCTGTTTGGATAGTTAATTCATTCCTCGCTACTTGATTCAGTATTGAGCGTAATTTTTGTTTCATTTCATCTTCTTTACTACTGTTTAAGTTTTCCTTCTTGGGAGCTTCTTTAACAGGAGGCTTATTGACTTTTGATGAAACTTGTCCACTTTGAGCAGAAATTTCCTTACCTATGTATTCTGCTAAATCTAACAAAGTTGGATAGTCATATAATTTAGTAGCTTTGATATCTATGTTGTATGTTTTATTAATGGTAGTTATCCATTCTACACCAACTATGGAATCTAAACCTAAATCAATAAATTGTTGATCTTCTTCAATTTCACTTAGGTCTAAATACAAAGCCTCTGCTAATTTTTCTTTCAACAATTGCTTAATTTCTGATAAGTCTTTTTGAGGTAAATTTACTGGTTTAGGAGTTTCTAAATGCTGATGTTGATTGGGAATATTTTCATTAGCTTTTGTGGGAATAATTTGCTGACTAACTTTATTAATATTACCATTGCTTGACAAAAGTTGAGCAATATATTCTGTTAAGTCTAACAAAGTCGGATAATCATACAACTTAGTAGCTTTAATATCTATATCGTATGTTTTATTAATTGTTGTTATCCATTCTACTCCAACAATGGAATCTAAACCTAAATCAATAAATTGTTGATCTTCTTCGATTTCACTTAAATCTACATACAGAGCTTCTGCTAACTTTTGCTTGAGAGTAGATTTAATTTGAGCAATATCTACATCAGATGATATAATTTGAGGCTTGCTATTTTCTTTTATAGTTTCTACGGGAAACTCAACAGGCTTTTCTATCTGAATATTTTGTTCAATTGGTTTGATAGGCTGTGCTGGCATAGATTCTACTTTTAACTGAGCTAATTTTCTTTTAGGTGGTTGCTTCAGTAAAGCAACTTGAGAGAAAGACACCGAGTTGGAGTCTAATAATCTAAATTTAGACTGCTGCGATATTTTTTGACCATTAGTTTGTATTTTTGGCTCTTCAGTATGTCCATTAGTTTGTACTTTTTCGGCTGTAGGTGTATGACTTGAATTTTGTTGGAGATCCGTTATCCAATACCGTCGTCGTTGCCAAGGATATGTGGGTAAAATTACCTTCTGAGAAGAATAATCTTTGTCAACTCCTAACCAATCTACCTTAACTCCCTGCACATATAATTGTCCTAAACTTTGCAACATTTGTAGCCAGTCTTGCTTACCAGGACGTAGGCTCGGCAACCATAATTTTTTAGTTCCCATAAGACACTCACGCCCCATTCCTAACAACACTGGTTTAGGCCCAACTTCTAATAAAATATCTATATCTTGTTCCTGTAACGTTTTCATCCCTTGAGCAAATCTTACGGGTTGACGAACATGATTTACCCAATATTTGGCTGTAGTAATACTACTATCTGCTTTGGCTCCAGTAAGGTTTGAGATGATAGAAATCCGAGGTTGGTTGTAGCTTATTTGATTAGCCACTGCTTCAAACTCTGCCAACATTGGCTCCATTAACTGTGAATGGAAAGCGTGAGATACTTGCAATTTTTTAGTTTTAATTCCCTCCGACTCTAACTGAGTAGCGATCGCTGCTATAGCTTCTGACTCACCAGAAATCACTGTACTTTCTGGCCCATTAATCGCAGCTATGGCTACTTTCTCACTATAAGACTTAATAACCTGAACAACTTTTGACTCTGATGCCATAACCGAAAGCATTGCACCACCTGCTGGCAACTGCTGCATCAATTGTCCCCTGGCTGAAATTAGTTTCAAACCGTCTGCCAAACTAAAAACTCCTGCTACTGTTGCTGCGACATATTCACCCACACTGTGACCCATAACCACATCTGGTTGAATTCCCCAGGATTGCCATAATTTAGCTAAAGCATACTCTATAGCAAATAGAGCAGGTTGGGTATAAGCAGTTTGGTCTAGTAAAGATGAATCTGGATTATCTGTAGCCTCAGAATATATAATTTCTTTTAGGGATTTTCCATTTAATCCCCCTAAAATTTCATCACATTGGTCTAGTGCTTCCCGGAATACTGGCGCTTGTTCGTAGAGTTGCTTACCCATATTAACATACTGAGAGCCTTGACCTGTAAACAAGAATGCTACTTTTGGTGAACTGCTACTGTTAGATAATTTTCCAGAAAATAGCCCTGTTACTTCATCTGCATCCCCTGTTTTAATCCGAAACAGTTTTTTCACTAACTCTTCTTTGTTAGCAATAATAACTGCCAGTCGATGGTTAAAATCAGTTCGTCCATTGTTAGCAGTAGAACATACATCAGCGATCGCCAATTCTGGATGACTTTCTAAATAACTGTGATAATTACCTACCAAATCTGCTAAAGCCTTTTCTGTTCTTCCAGACAGAGTTAATATATTAAATGGACGTTCTAAATTATCTTCTGTTTTTGCTGCTAAAGGCGCTTCTGACAAAATTACATGAGCATTAGTGCCGCTCATGCCAAATCCACTGATAGCACCAATACGACCCTTCTCTGTGTTAACCCAAGGTAAAGATTCTGTGGGTACTTTTACTGGAATTTTATCCCAATCTATGCGAGGATTAGGTTCACTAAAATGCAGATTACCCGGAATTTCTTGATTTTGAAGGGCTAAGATAATCTTAATCAAACCTGCGACTCCAGCCGCAGCTTCCAAATGCCCAATATTACTTTTAACTGCACCGATAACAAGTGCTTGTTCCTCACTTCTATTTTGACAGTAAACTTGGTCTAAAGCCTTTACCTCTAGAGGATCTCCCAGGGATGTACCAGTACCGTGACATTCCACATAACCAACATCTAATGGATCGAGCTTCGCATTTTTCAAGGCTTGGAGAATCACCTTTTTCTGAGCCTGTTGATTTGGAACAGTTAGCCCGCTACTGGGTCCATCATGGTTAATGGCCGAACCTCTGACCAAGGCTAAAATGCGATCGCCATCTGCTATAGCATCCCGTAGCCTTTTGACTACAATCATGCCACAACCCTCACCTCTAGCATAACCATCAGCACTAGCATCAAAAGTCTTACAACGACTGTCGGGTGCTAAAGCCTTACCTTTACAAAATCCATGAGTAACATTGGGATGGAGCATTAAGTTTACCCCTCCTACCAAAGCAAGATTGCATTCTCTAGAGCGTAAACTTTGACAGGCGAGATGTAAGGTAACTAAAGATGAAGAACAAGTTGTATCCAAACAGAAAGTCGGTCCCTGTAATCCCAAAATATAGGCTATTCGACCTGCCGAAATATTCATAGCAGTGCCCGTACCCAAATGAAAATCAGACAAATTCTCAGGTGATGAATTTGCCCCTATCGTTGCATAATCATTAAAACACTGACCAACATATACTCCAGTATCAGTATTTTTCAAACTCCTGGGGGAAATGCCTGCATTTTCTAATGCTTCCCAACTTACCTCTAACAGTAGCCTTTGGGAAGGGTCCATTTTTGCTGCTTCTGCACCAGAGATACCAAAAAAGGCGGGATCAAATTGGTCTACTGGGTGTTTAAGAAAATATCCTTGACGAACATAAATTTTACCAGGAACATCAGGATCGGGGTCGTAGTAGCGGTCTATATCCCATCGCTCTTTGGGAATTTCTGTTCTAACATCCTTTGCCTCTTTGAGAAGTTCCCAGTAAGTTTCTGGGCTATCAGCACCTCCAGGAAAACGACAACCAATTCCGATAATAGCTATTGGTTCGGTAGCTGCTGTTTCAATATCTTGCAATTTAGCAGTTGCCTGTTTAACTGCTAGTAAAAGACGTTGACTATCTGAGAGTTCGGCTGTTTGAGAGCTAATTTCCATTTTTAATTCCTTATCTATAATTTAGTCGTTAATAGTCAGTATTTATTGTTATTAGTGCTTAATAATAAATTTTATAATTTCAAAAAGGCAACAGGGAAGACATTATCTTCCCTGTTGCCTTTTTCCAAACTTACAACAGTTGATATAGATTAGTCAGAGCTTCATCAATTGCCTGTTCCATTTCATTTTCGGAAAGTTGACTAACTTCAGAAACTAGACTTTCTAAATCTATGGTGCTATCTGATGTTTCAGATTCAGTTTGTGTCGTATCTACTTTAGGAAGAGTTTCCTCTAGGTATTCAGCTAATGCTCGAATATCTGGATACTCAAAAGTAGCAGTTGAAGACAGAGAAATACCCAGGTCTACCTGTATCTTTTGGGACAAGTCCAGAGCCATCAATGAGTCCATTCCCAGGTTAAAGAATCCTTCTTCTGGATCTGGTAAGTCATTTTTACTCCGCCTTAAGACTTTGGCAACAATACTAACCAGGTAATCTATAATTAATCTTTGTCGTTGTTCTGTTTCTGCTACTTTCAGTTGCTCTATAAAGTCTTGTAGCTTTGCTCCTTGATTTGTTTGGCCCTGAAGGTCAAATTGACTAGCTATTTCGGACAAAAATCCTGGAGTCGTAGAGCCAAACTGAGTTAACAACTGTGGCCACTCTACAGGAAACACTACTACTTGTGCTTGATGACTGGTTAATATCTCGGCAAAAGCTTGTAATCCTTGCTCTGGCTGAATAGCTTGAATCCCTTGAGTTTGAAGGCGATTTTGTTGTTGCGCTCCCATCCTGGAGGCAATACCAATATTTGCCCAAGGTCCCCAGTTAATACTCAATCCAGGTAATCCCAGACTTTGACGATATTGGGCGATCGCATCCATAAAGGCGTTTGCTGCTGCATAGTTTCCTTGGCCAGGAGAACCTAAGACAGAAGCTATAGATGAGAAACAAACAAAAAAGTCTAATGGTATATCCTTTGTTAATTTATGAAGATTCCAAGTTCCTGCTACTTTTGGTGCTGTAACTTTGGTAAACTGCTGCCAACTCATTTTTTGGAGGGACCCATCATCTATCATTCCTGCTGCATGGATGACACCTTTGAGGGGAGGCAATGATGTCCGGATTTTTTGGAAAATCTCTACCATCTCTTTTTCTTGGGAGACATCCCCTAACAAGACAGAAACTTGAGCGCCTGCTGTTTCTAATTTTTGAATGCTTTCAGTGGCAGTTGTTGATGGGGTATTACGCCCTATTAATATTAGGTTTTTTGCCCCTTGCTGTACTAAAAAGTTTGCTATTTCTAACCCTAGAGCGCCCAAACCACCAGTAATCAAATAACTTCTCTCACTATCAATGACTAACTTGCTATCTGCTTCTAACCTAGCTTCAGTTAATCTAGTTACTTGACGCTCTCCTTGAGAATAACGGATTTGGTTTTCTATATTTGGTGACTGATGATTATCTATTTCTGCCAGTAATACTTTCAGGGTTTCTTGTGCGTCGGCATTTTGGTCTAAGTCTAGACTTGTGCAGTCTAAATCTGGATATTCCATAGTTATAACTCTACCAAGTCCCCACAACAGGCTGTCTTGAGGTTGGCTTGTTGGAGTATCCGCTGTTCCTTGAGCGCCTTGAGTAACTAACCATAGAGGAGGAAATTCTTGTGGATTAGGAATTTCTTGGATTAAATTAATAATACTGCCACAGCCTAATTCTTGAGTCTTAGCCAGGTTGTCAATATCAGTATCTAAACTCCACAGGTGAATTATCCCCTTCAAAGGAGATTCCTTTTCACCTATACTCGCGAACAACTTCTGGAAATGTTCTGGTTTTTGCGGTGATAACTGCATCATCTCCAGTTTTGCTTCAGTTGATAGCTGTTGATAATTATCTGCTGGATAAACTACGATACATTCATGCCCCCGCTCTAATAATTCTGTATAAAGTTGATTTCCCCATTCTTTAGATTTACCACCAGGACAAAATAGTAGATAAGTTCCTGTTTCTGTTTTTTCCTCAGTTGCTTCTAAAGCTGCTGTTTGCCATTCTAGTTGATAATATGACTGGCTCAAGTCTAGGCCAAAACTTCTTAGTAGTAACTTTTGACTGAGTTGCCTGAAGTCGATACCAATATATTCTGCTATTACTTTGCCAGTGGAAGTCAGTAAATAAGTATTGCCTCGTAGTTCTCCTTTGGCGTAAGAGCTTGAATCATCAAGTTTTGTGTAATACCACAACTCATCGTCAGGGTCAATATTTGCGAAAAACTTGAAACTCTTGGCTCCGGTAAATGCGTAAGCTACAGGCTCTAAATTTTCTGAGGCTTCAAACGACAGCATTGCCACTGGTACAATTCCCGCATCCACCATACCAGGATGTGGCAAATATTCCTGCATTTCTTCATTAGTTGTAGCTGATTTTAATTTCAGCAAACCTTCACGCTCTCCTAACCAAATTTTTTCAGTCCATTGAAAAGTATCTCCCAAACTAAAGTCTCCTCCCAGGGGGTCGAGAATTTTAGAGTAATATTCACTGCCGGAAATAACTTGACTGCATCGCTCCTGTATTGCTGCAATATCAATTTTTTCACTTACCCATTCCGACTCTTTAACAGCTCGTACTTTTGCTTTAGCATGAACTGTCCAATTTGTATCTTGCTCGCTTTCTGCTCCTACCTGACAACTAATTAATTGATAAGAATATTCTTGCTCTTTAGTTTGCTCTATAACAACTTGAACGTTACGACTATTAGCCTCATCTGCCCCCAAAATCTGCAAAAATTCAATATTATCTAGAATGCAGGATTCACTTTTGAGTACTTCTTTACCAGCAAGTAAACCCATAACAATATGAGATGCTCCGGCAACAACTATCTTGCCGTAATACCTGTGATCTTTTACATAGGAGGGAAACTCTGGGGTTAATTTTGTTTGAAAGCGGAATTGTTGCGCAAATGGTAAAGGTAATTTTTGACCGAGCAAAGAATTTGACGTTCCGTCTAGGGCAACAAAACCATTATCATTTGCTACCGGAGAAGTTAATCTCTGAGAATAATCTATCCAATACCTCTGGCGTTGGAATGGATAAGTCGGTAACATTACCTTCTGGCGATCGTAATCTTGGTCTAATGCTACCCAATCTACTTTAGCACCTCCGACATAGAGCTGCCCCAAAGTAGAAAGCATATTTTTCCATTCATCTGCATCAGAACGCAAAGATGGCAACCACACACCGACATCTCCAGGCAAACATCGGCGACCCATACCTAATAATATTGGTTTCGGACCTACTTCTAGGAAGACTTGATAACCAAGTTTATTTAAAGCTACCATCCCTTGAGCAAATTTTACTGGTTGCCGTACATGATCGACCCAATATTTAGCATTAGTAATACTCTCATCTGCTTTTGCTCCGGTAAGATTTGAGATTACAGGAATCTTAGGTTGATTGTAGGTTAGTTGATTGGCAACTGCTTCAAATTCAGCCAACATTGGCTTCATCAGTGGGGAGTGGAAAGCGTGAGATACTTGTAGCTGTCTAGTTTTAATTTTTTTTGATTTTAACTTAGTAACGATCGCCTTCATCGCTGCCGACTCTCCAGAAATGACTAGACTTTTCGGCCCATTCATTGCAGCAATAGCTAATTTATCTGCATACTCGGCAAGTAGTGGTTTTACTTTTGCTTCTGATGCCATCACCGCTACCATCTCGCCACCTGCTGGTAATTGCTGCATCAACTTTCCTCTGGTGGCAATCAGTTTCAGACCATCTTCTAAACTAAAAATTCCTGCTACCGTAGCTGCTACATATTCTCCCACACTGTGACCCATGACCACATCTGGTTGAATTCCCCAAGATTGCCAGAGTTGAGCCAGAGCATATTCTATGGCAAATAGAGCAGGTTGGGTATAAGCTGTTTGGTCTAACAGAGATGAATTAGACTCATCTTTTGGATAAATAACTTCTAATAGGGATGATCCATTTAACTCCCCTAAAATTTCATCACATTGGTCTAGAGCTTCTCGGAATACAGGCGCTTCCTCGTAGAGTTGCTTGCCCATGTTGACATATTGGGAACCTTGACCTGTAAACAGAAAAGCAACTTTAGGCGCAGCAGCGTTGCTCGAAAATCCTCCAGAAGATATGCCTGTTGGTTCCTCTCCAGCTTGGTGTTGCAGTAACTTTTCAACTAATTCTTGCTCAGTTTTAGCAATAACTGCTAATCTGTTGTTAAAGTGAGCCTTTCCCGTGTTTGTCGTATAACAAATATCCGCAATATTTAACTCTGGATTATTTTTCAGATAACGACAATAATTACCCACTAAATCTGCCACAGCGTTCGGAGTCTTACCCGACAAAGTTAAAAGATGAACCGAACGCTCATTATCTTCACTTCTGACTTCTGAATTCTGACTTCTAACTTCGAGAGGTGCTTCCTGTAAAACTACATGACAATTAGTTCCCCCTACTCCAAAAGAACTAACTCCTGCTCTGCGAGGAGTACCATTTTTCTGCCATTCAGACAGGCTGGTATTGACGTAAAAGGGACTATTAGCAAAATCAATCTGAGGGTTAGGTCGCTCATAGTTTAAGCTAGGAGGTATTAACTTGTGTTTGAGAGCCAACACAGTTTTAATCAGCGCTGCTACTCCTGCTGCTGTATTCAAATGTCCTACATTAGTTTTCAGAGATCCAATAGCACAAAATTGTTTTTTATCTGTCTGTTGGGAAAATGCTCTGGTTAAAGCTTCAATTTCTATCGGATCTCCTAACTCTGTACCAGTACCATGAGCTTCTATATAGCCAATTGTTTCTGCGTCTACTTCTGAAACAGCTTGAGCTTCGGAAATAACACCCGTTTGACCTTCTACACTGGGTGCGGTATAACCTAACTTCAAGGAACCATCATTATTAATAGCCGATCCCTTAATCACAGCCTGAATGCAGTCTCCATCTGCTATGGCATCTTGAAGACTCTTTAATAAAACAATCCCTACTCCATTACCAAAAACTGTTCCCTGCGCTCTCGCATCAAAGGCTCGACAATGACCATCAGGAGATAAAATCATTCCTTCTTTATATAAGTAGCCTATCTCTTGAGGCACCTGGATAAAAATACCTCCAGCCAGAGCCATGTCACATTCTCCATTCAGCAAACTTTGACAAGCTAAATGAACGGCAACTAATGATGTCGAACAAGCTGTTTGTACATTGACTGCTGGACCAGTAAGATTCAATTTGTAAGCAGCGCGAGTGGCTAAATAATCCTTATCATTGCCAAATAATTGTTCAAAAGATCGACTATCCAATAATACAAAGTCTTGGTCTTCTAGGTGAGACATTAGGTAGCTAGGTAGTCCGCCACCTGCATAAACCCCTATAGAACCATCGTAAGTTTCTGGATTATAACCGCCACTTTCTATTGCTTCCCATGCACATTCCAAGAAAAGCCGTTGTTGTGGGTCTATTTCTTGTGCTTCTCTAGGACTGTAATTGAAAAAGTTAGCGTCAAACATATCAATATCTGACATTAAACCGCTAACTTTGACATAGTTGGGATTATTTAATAGTTCGTTTTTAATACCAGATTTTGTTAGTTCTTTGTCTGATAAAAATGATAGAGATTCAACACCATTTTTCAGATTTTCCCAAAATTCTTCTAAGTTTTTTGCTCCTGGAAAACGCCCAGACATTCCAATTATGGCAATATCATTATCACTATAATATTCTTCATTTTGACTCATTAAACTTATCTCCTTTAATAGTTTTTTTATAACTTTATGATTTTTTATGGTGCGTTTACTAAACGCACCATTATCCTAAAAATAAATTATTTTCGAGAACGAAGTTTTTTCCTCACATTTCCCCTGTCATTTTTAGAGAGACGTTTATTTAAACGTTTCTCATAACTAGCCTGATTTTTTTCATTTGATTTAACTTCACCATCACCTGCAATATATTGAGCTAGTGAATTTACGGTTGGATAAGAAAGCAAATCGAGAACCTTCAAGTTAATATCGAATATTTCTTTCAACTTACTATAAACCTGTACTAAAAGTATTGATTTACCCCCCAGTTCAAAGAAATTATCATAAATTCCTACTTCTTCTATTTGAAGTACCTCTCGCCAAATTGCAGCAATTTTTTGTTCTGTTTCGTTTCCTGCTTGTATTACTTGAGAACCATTATTATTTTTCTCTGGTTCCAGTAATTTTTTCCGGTCTATTTTACCATCGGATGTTAATGGTAATGCTTCTAATTTGACAAAGGCAGAAGCCATAATTTTACTGGGAGTACCGAAGCGATCGCTTACTTCCAAATCTTGCCACTTACTAATAGAAAAATCTGTTGTCTTAGTGGTAAAATAAACGCTTAGGTATTGTAAACTTTGGCAATCTCCTTGCCCATTTCCAATCCAGTCTCCAGGAGAATCAACTATTTCCAATACAAACTTTCCGCCTTCTGGCTCTGTTGCTACAAAACTTCGAGGTATATTTGCTCCATCGGCAGGAATGACAGGTAACCCTAATCGTTTTGCCAAGCCTATCCGTGCTGGCTTGCCAGTTAACCCTTTAGGAATAGCACTCATCCATACCAAACATTCCGGTAACCACTGAAGTTCCAACTCTTTTTCCTTCATGGCAAATTGACGTAATGCTGCCAATGTTGGTTTTGGTTGGTCAGCCACTGGCACGATCGCTGCTCCCACTACTTCCCCTAGAAGTTCGTGAGGTGCTGCAAATACAACTACCTGACCTACTGCTGGATGTCGCTGCAATATATCTTCTATTAGCATCGGGCTAATTTTCTCCCCTGCCCGATTAATAATTTCCTTAAACCGCCCGACAAGATATACATAACTATCTTTGTCCATGTAACCTTTGTCGCCAGTCCGCAGCCAACCCTCAATAAAAGCTTCTTCGTTGGGATTGTAGTCCATCCAGTCGCGCAGCTCGTAACCAGAGGTGACACAGGCACCCCTCACCATTACTTCACCTTCAGAATATGGGGGTAATACGTTGAGAGTTGGTTTACCTCCACCGTTTTCCTGGACTTCGCCAATAATTAGTTGTGGGCCAGCAGCACGACCAACAGAACCAGATTTCGCTAATCCCTTACCAATTTCTGGACTGCAAATAGGCATTGATTCGGTCATTGCATAGGTGGGCAAAACTTCACAGTTAAATGTGCTTGCCATCCGTTCGGCGATCGCTGGTAGTAAAGCTGCCGAACAATTACGAATTAAGCGGAGGGAGTGAGTAGGGGATGTTCCATTTGTGGCGATCGCTTGTTCTGCATATTCGAGGATGACTTGGTGCATTGTTGGTACGGCAGAATACCAAGTCACAGTCCGTCCATTTGCTGCATCTGCTTTGAGCCACTTGAAGAAGTCCTCTACCCCATTTTCTCCTGCATATAGTCCGGGGGTACAGAGTACGGTAGCACCAGCTAACAAGGAAGCAAGAATATTAACCGAGAGACCATGAATGTGAAACAGAGGCATGACGTTGATGCAGGTGTCTTCAGTTGTCAGAGCAATAGTCTTACTGATAGTTAGAGAACCTGCGGTCAAATTTCCATGAGTTAGAGGTACTGTTTTTGGTTTTCTCGTCGTCCCACTGGTATGTAATACCAAAGCCACGTTATCACGATTAGGCTTCACTACCTCAACTGGTTTGATTTCTGAGTCTTTATTCTTAGTAATTTCTTCTAAAGTAAATAAACCACTTATGGCAGGATCGGGTATTAACTCAATTACTCGTACCCCCACGCTCTCCGCACAAGCTTTCAACTTCTCATTCTCGCTATTGTTGGCTTCACTCTTTTGCAATATCAAAGCCACTACACCAAGGTCTTCTAACTCGAAAATAACTTGCTTTTCTGTCAAAGATGTGCTTATGGGAGCAAATACACATTGTTGGGCTAAGGATAAAAATGCTACTGCTGCCTCTGGCCCATTAGGAATGGCAGCACAGACGCGATCACTAATTTTAATGCCCAGATGGCTGAGACTGGCATTATCTGGTGGAGACTGAACAAACTCTTTGAGTTGAGCGTGAGTTAGGGGTTGGCGAGCATCAGTACCCAGAATGGCTGGGTTATCAGTACCTGGTAATAAATCTGCCCAACTCTCAAAAGGTGTTGATGCAGCAATTTCATCTACTTCACAAGGTAAAACATCTAGAGCTTTTAGATTTTCTGTTGCTTCCTTATTATTGACTTGATCGCTTTCTACTGATGAATAGACTTGTTTACCTTGCACAACTACAGCTACATCCTCAATTTCTGCCTGAGACCGCAATTTTTCTTCCCAACGAGCAATTAAGTCGGCGTCAATAACTTCTAGTTTTGCCAATGCTGCTTCGTCTAATTCGCCAGATGCTGTTTGGGGTAAGCTAGAAATTGGTACATAAGCGCTTGGTAATAGTTGGGGAGATAAACTTGACTGTAGTAGAGCAGATTTAATTTTTTCTGTAGGGAGAGGTTTTGAAACTACCACATAAGCAACTTGTTGATTTTCCCTGGAGATAATTGCACATTCTTGAATTTCTGGAATAGATTTAAGAGCAGTTTCTACCAGTTCTTTTTGAGCATATGGACTGTGGATTTTAGTTTTATGTAGTTCTAGTTTTTCTGATAGTTTAAATTCACAAATAGGAGTGTCTGGAGACTGAAGACCTTTTTCTAATATGGATAAGTAAGATGCAATTAATTCGGCGATCGTCTCTGGTTCAAACAGTTCTGCATTGTAAGTCCAGGAACCCTTTAATTCTCCATGTACTTTTACTAAGGTAAAGAATAAGTCGATGTCTGCTGGTAATTTTTCTTCAATAGAAGAAGTCGTAAAGTTAGAATACTTGGCTGTATTTTCTCCTACATCTATATAGTCAAAAAATAACTGAAATAAATTTCGATATTCTTGATAAGATTGAGGCTTAACAAATTCAGTAATATAGTTTAAAGGAATATGTTGATTTGCATAAGCGTTGATAGTAATTTCTTTTACTTTGTAGAGTAAATCTTTGAAAGTTAAACTATCTTCAATATTATCGGCACGCAATAAAATAATATCTGCAAAAAAGCCGATTGCCGATTGAATTTTATCATGGGATCTCCCTGATACTGGAAAACCTAAAACAATATCTTTCTGGCGAGAATATTGTTGGATTAATACATAGAAAACTGACAGGAAGAAAACAACAGGGGTAATATTATTTTGATTACTAAATTCTTGAACTAAAGATCCTGTGGCTTCAGGAAGTTTAAAGTATTTTTGAGTACCTCGAAAAACAGAATTTTTAGATTGAAAGCGGTCGTTGGGAACGGGATATAATGTTGCAATATCGGCTAGTTGTTTTTGCCAATAATTTAATCCTTTTTGTAAAACTTCTCCCTGTAAATATTCTCTTTGCCAAACTGCATAATCTACATATTGAACTTCTAATTCAGAGGCTGGAAAGGGTTTTTCTTCTAGAGCAATGTCATATAATTTGAGGATTTCTTCCGAGAATAGATTCTGAGAAAAACCATCTGTAATAATATGATTAAAAACTGAGATTAAGACTGCTTCTTTGTCACTAAATTGTACAATCTTTACTACAAACAAAGGAGCTTGAGATACATCAAAAGCTTTACTTAATTCTTTTTCTACCTGTTCTTTAATAACAACTTCTTTTTCTGTTTCACTTAAGCCTTGATATTTTTCGACTAAAAGTTTTACCTCTAAATCAGGAATAATTACTTGAACTAACGATCCTTCAACAAAGGTAAATTTTGTTCGGAGAGTTTCATAGCGACGAACCATTTCATTCAAACTCTCTTGCCATTTATCAATATCAATTACTCCCTCTATTCGGAGTCCATGACAGAGATTTAAAGCTGCACTATTTGCCATTAATTGAGAAACAGTCCAAAGCCGTTCCTGTTGATAAGATACTGGTAAATTTCTATCTCTAGAAACAGGAACTAAAGGAACAGAATCAACACTAGGGGTATTATTTTTTTGCAGTAATTCTAATAAGTTAGCTTTATTTTCTGACAAAAGATTTTTAAGTTCTGGTGTCAAAGAGCCTTTAGGAGCGCGAATTTTTAATTCATCTCCCTCTGCCCATAATTTAATTCCTTGCTTAGAGACTTCGGACAAAATTTGATTGAGGTTCATAGTGTAATTTCCTCCATATCATCTTCAGTTATTTCTTCAGTTAGGGAAGCTGTTGTAGAACTAACTTGTTCTAATAATAAACTTTGAGTAACTAACTCAGCTATCTGGGTAATACTAATTCCTTCAATCAGAGTGGGAACGGGAATATCGACTTCTAATTCTCTTTGTATGAGATTTCGTAATTCAACTGCCATGAGAGAGTCAAGCCCCATCATTGTCAGAGGTTTCTCATTATCTATTTGACCATCTTTGATGCCTAAAAGATGAGCGATTTTATTTTCCAGGAAAGATAACAAAAGTTGATTTTGTTCCTCTACTGAAGTTGATTTAATTTTTTCTAAAAAGCTTTCGCCCTTTACTGTCGCTACTTGTTCCCTTATCGCACCCACTGATGAGGTAAAGTTCTCCAAAAATGACTTATTAAAACCATTGGGTAGTTGCTTGGTGTAGTTAGGCCAATTAAGGGGAAATACTCCTACTTGACTAGATTTTCCTAATAATAACTCACCCAAGGCTTGCATACCATGTTCGGGTTCAATGGCACGGAGTCCAATGGCTTCTAGTCGATTTTGACCATTACCGTTTAAATTGGCTGCCATACCTACTTTACCCCAAGGACCCCAATTTATGCTTAATCCTGGTAATCCTAAACTTCGACGATAGTGAGCCAAAGTATCCATAAAGGAGTTAGCCGCAGCATAATTTCCTTGACCAGGATTTCCCAAAAGGGAGGCAATGGAAGAGAAACAAACAAAAAAGTCCAATGGTAAATGTTTTGTCAGTAGATGCAAGTGCCATGTTCCGGTGACTTTGGGAGCCATAACTTTAGTAAATTGTTGCCAAGTCAAGCTCTCAAGTAAGCCATCCTCTAATACCCCTGCTGCATGAATAATTCCTTTGAGGGGGGGTAATGACTCGGAAATTTCTTTGAAGATATTTGCTACATCTTTTTCTGTGGATATATCTCCCAATGCAACTTTGATAACAGCCCCTGTATCTTCTAATTGCTTGATTTTTTCTTGTACTGTTTCTGATGGGGCACGACGAGATGTTAAAACCAGATATGGCGCTCCCTCTTCAACCATCCATTGGGCTATTTCTAATCCTAATGCACCCAGTCCCCCTGTAATCAAGTAAGTGGCATTAGATTGAATAGAGAGTTGACCATTCTGTTCTGGCATGGACACAACTACTTTACCGATATGCTTGGCTTGCTGCATATAACGGAAAGCTTCTCTAATTTCTGTGCTTTCAAATACTTTATGGGGTAATGAATGAAGATTTCCTTTTTCCCATTCTTGCCCCAGGCGATCGCTTAGTTGAGGGATAAGACTGGGTTGTGCTTTGGCCACATCTCCTAAATCGAACGGGAAATATTTTATGTCTGGTCGTTTTTGTTTGACTTGCTCCTCATCCCAAATACCGATTTTACCAATCTCGACAAACCGCCCATTCGTTGCTAGGACTTCCATGCTTTTGTCGATAAAATCTCCATTGAGACTGTTTAGCACCACATCAACACCTTTTCCTCCTGTCATCTCCATAATTTGCTCGGCAAATTCTAGGGTGCGGGAGTTCATAATATTTTTAATTCCCAAAGATTTGAGAAAATCCCATTTTCCAGGACTAGCTGTGGCAAAAATTTCTGCTCCTGCTGCTAGAGCAATTTGCACTGCTGCTTGCCCTACTCCCCCTGCTGCTGAATGAATTAATATTCGTTCCCCTGGTTGAATTTTTGCTAAGTGCTGTAAACCGTAGTAAGCAGTCAAGAATGTGAGTGGTAGAGTGGCTGCCTCGCTATAACTCATGGCTTTAGGTTTTGCCATAACCAAATCTGATTTGACTGTGATGAAACTGCTAAACCCGTCATTAAGTAGGGTTGCCATAACTTCATCTCCAACTTGCCATTGCTCTACATCTTCTCCCACTGCAACAATAGTTCCCGTAGATTCAAAGCCAAAGGTAAGTTGTTCGGCACCGGTAATTCCTAGATGTTGGGCGTAGTAATCTTTGAGCATTCCCAAAGCATTGAGTACGTCTCGGAAATTTAAACCTACTGCTTTGACTTGAATTTCTACTTCATTGGCTGCGGGATGGCGACGCTGCATCGGTTGCCAATCTAAATTTTCTAGCAGCCCGTATTCTGGAATTTTTAATTGTACGGGTTCTGATACTTTACTGGTTTGAGTCGCAGAGTTTTGTCTACTCTGTTGTTGGAGTCTAGCAACATAACGGACTCCCTGACGAATAGCAATTTGTTCTTCTTCTGGGGGAGATAATAGTTCTGCTACCAAATTATTCAGGTTTTCATCAAGGGTAGATTGAGGATCTAAGTCTATGCGCTGACAACTTAAGTCAGGATATTCCAGAGCGATGACTCGTCCTAATCCCCATAAACTTCCATACTGGGGTTGTACAACGTCTCTTGTTGCTAAAACATTTTGGGTACCGCGAGTCACTAACCATAGGGAGGGGCGAGAGGTTCCTTGGTTTTGGCTTATTGCTTGAACTAATTGCAGTGTGCTACCACATCCTTGCTCTTGGGCTGTTTCTATTTCTAAAATTTCCTCTTCGTCAACTCCCACCAGATTAACTACTCCCGTTAAGTTGGTGTATTTTTGGAGTAGTAATTGATATTGTGGGCTATTTTTTGCCTTTTTTCCGTTTTGTGAGTTTGGCAGTTTTAATTCATCGCCAGCTACTATACAAATACATTCTTGTTGTTTTTGTTTGAGAGCTGTTTCTACCAAATCTGCTATTTGAGGGTTGGGAGCTAATATCAACCATTTACCATTTTCTACTTCTGTGACAGGTTCTAAGGGTTTCTCTTTCCAGTTAATTTGGTAGTACCAATTGCTCAGATTTGGTTTGAGAGTTCGCAACAAAGCTGATGCAGTAGTAGAAACTAGACTTAATCCCTTGACTTCTACTAAGACTTCTCCTGTTTCATCAACTAAAATAATGTCACCCTTGAGTTCTTTTTCCTTAACTTCAGCGATCGCCCATACTTGGCTACCTGGATGATTCTGGAATTTAAACTCATCTATGCTGATAGGTAGATAGGTCAAATTAGGGTCTGTAGTTTCTAAGGCATGAACTATTACTTGGAAGGCTGCATCTAGTAAAGCTGGATGGATGTGATAATTATTTGCTTCAGGGATTAATTCTGTAGGTAACTCAATCTTAGCGATCGCTTGTCTTTCCCCTTTCCACAATTTTGTAATTCCCTGAAAGCTAGTGCCGTAATCAATGCCGATACCCTGATAGTATTGGTAATGGTCTTTAACTTCTATTGCGTCAGTACATTCTTCCTGGTATTTTTCTAGGGCAAGTTTTGTGGCAGATGTATCCCTGGTAGCAGAAGTTATTTTACCTTCTGTGTGCAGCATCCAAACAGATCCATCTTGATCTTCTGATTTTGTATAAATCTCAAATTTATAACTACCTCCATCTTTAGGAGTGACAATTGTTTGCAGTCTTTTTACTTCCTTTTCTGGTAAGATTAAGCCTTGTTTGATAAAAACCTCTTCTAAGACCAGATTTTGTGATTTTAATAACTCTACCCCTCCTGAAACTGCTATTTCCAGGTAGCCTGTAGCGGGAAATATTGCTTGCTCGAAGACCCGATGATGAGATAAGTACGCTGGCGAATATTCTGCAATGTAAGATTCAAATCTATCTTGGTTGTCTATTCCTGCTAATTCCAGTTTTTGACCGAGCAGAGGATGTAAAGCTTTACCAGGTGATAACTGTTTTAATTGGCTTTGATTGTTTTCTACCCAATAACTTTGTCGTTGGAATGGATAAGTAGGTAAAGCAATTTTCTGATAATTCTTGTCTTGGTAAAATCCAGACCAGTTTATTTCCGATCCTACTGCATATAATTCTCCTAAACTGGAGAGCATTTGCTGCCATTCTTCTACTCCAGGACGTAAAGATGGGAGCCACAAACCTAAACCTTCTGGTAAACATTGACGACCCATTCCCAACAAAATTGGTTTAGGCCCAACTTCTAGGAACAATTCACATCCCTGCTCATGTAAACTTTTCATGCCTTTGGCAAAGTAAACTGGCTGCCGGATATGTTCTACCCAATATTTAGGTTTAGCAATCTCATCACTTATTTGTTGACCAGTAACATTAGAAATAAGTGGTATTTTAGGTTCGTTATAACTAATTTCTTGAGCAACTTTTTCAAATTCTGCCAGCATCGGTTCCATCAGGGACGAATGAAAAGCATGGGATACTTGTAACTGTTTCGTCTTAGCTCCCATAGCTTTCAACTGCTCACAAACTGATGCTATGGCTTGACTCTCTCCAGAAATAACGATGCTGTTAGGCCCATTAAACGCGCCAATATCTATAGCAGATTTAGGTAATTTCTTAGAAACTTTAGCGATCGCTTCTTTGACTTCAGACTCGGAGGCTAAAACTGAGACCATTTCGCCTCCGGCGGGTAATTCTTGCATTAACCGTGCCCGGATAGCAATCAATTTCAGTCCATCTTCGAGACTAAATACTCCTGCCACACAAGCAGCAACATATTCTCCTACACTATGACCTATTACCCATTCTGGTTTAATGCCCCAAGATTCCCATAATTTGGCCAATCCATACTCTATAGAGAAGATAGAAGGTTGGGTGTACATAGTTTCGGTCAATTTAGCGGAATGCTTTTCTGAGAATAAGACATCCAGTAGAGGTAGTTCGAGATAGTCTTTGAGAATTTCATTGCAGCGATCTAGAGTTTGCCGAAATATTGGTTGAGTTTTGTACAGGGAGGCTCCCATATTAGTATATTGGGAACCTTGACCTGTAAACATAAAAGCTATTTTAGTAGGTTTTTGACCTTGAATTATCTTTTTATATGTACCGCTTATTTCTTTTTCCTGAAGGAAAGCTGCTAGTTTTTCCTGTAATTCAAGTTTAGTTTCTGCGACTATAGCTAATCTGGCTGTAAAAGCATGAGTGCGTCCGGTGTTAGCTGTGTAGCATATATCTTCTATTTCTAATTCAGAATTGGTTTTTATACAATCACGATAATTAACAACTAAGTCATATAGAGCTTGTTCTGTGTTTGCAGATAAACCTAATATGTGCAGTGGAGGTTCTATTTCTTCTTTCCTTTTTACCTTTTGCCTTTGGCTTTCATTTTTTTTACTTCTAACTTCTGACTTCTGACTTCTGACTTCTAAAGGCGCTTCTTCCAAAATTACATGAGCATTCACTCCTCCAATACCAAAAGAACTAACTCCAGCTCGTCTGGGAATTTCTTCTCCTGACTCTGTTGTTAACCTCTCCCATTCCTGAGTTTCGTCGAGGATATAAAAAGGACTATCTTTAAGATTAATGCGTGGATTTAATTTCTTATAGTTAACAATTTTTGGTAGTTTTTTGTGCTGCATTGCCAACAAGATTTTAATTAATCCTGCTATTCCCGACGCTCCTTCCAAATGTCCGATGTTACTTTTTACTGCTCCTAAAGCACAATAAGCTTTCTCTGTTTTTGGCAGTTCATACTGTTGATAAAGTTGCCTAAAGCTTCGTTTCAGGGCATTAATTTCAATTGGATCTCCCAAGGGCGTACCCGTGCCATGAGATTCTATAAAAGATACAGTATTTGGAGAAATATTTGCCCTACTATAAGCCGTTCGCAACACCTGAGCTTGGGCATAAACATTTGGAGCTGTCAACGTTCTGGCCTTACCTCCATGATTCACTGCACTCCCTTTAATTGTGCCATATATGCGATCTCCATCTTCTATAGCTTTCCGTAGAGGCTTCAATAAAATCATCCCTGCACCTTCACCTCTGACATAACCATCAGCTTCACTGTCAAAGGTTCTACATTGTCCAGTGGGAGATAACATTCCTAGTTTACTCATTTGGACATATGTTGTTAAGGTAAATAATACACTTATCCCACCAACAAGTGCCACATCACATTCAGATTCCTTGATAGCATTAATGGCATAATGAGCTGCAACTAGAGAACTTGAACAGGCTGTATCTATAGGAACACTAGGACCATGAAAATTGAAGAACGAGGAAATTCGATTAGGTATCATACAAGTCCAAGTTCCTGTTCCACTGTGTCCTTGAATGTTTTCCCGATCCTGGTTCATCAATAGAATTGAATCATAATTACAAGCTCCGATAAAAACACCTACCTGACTTCCTGATAGTTGAGATGGTGAATACCCTGCATCTTCTATACAAGACCAACTCAGCTCTAACATTATTCTGTGTTGGGGATCTACTCTTTCTGCTTCTCTAGGGGAAATACCAAAAAATTCGGCATCAAACTTTTCTATTCCTTCTACTAATCCTCCCCATTTACTTATACTTTTATTTTGCTCATGAGGATCTGGAGAATAATGTTTTTCTACTTCCCACCTCCAGGAAGGAACTTCACTAATACTATTTACGCCTTGCTCCAGATTTTGCCAAAATTGGTTGTAGTCTTTAGCTCCTGGAAATCGACAAGCCATACCTATTATGGCTATTCCATCTTCTAGTAGCGATGTGTTGCAATCTGACTCCATTTTTGACCTTTCCTTTTTGAAATTTTATAAATAAAAGATAAGATTTTCTTAAAATTTTTGATACTATTACACTACTTTTTCAGTAGGATATTTAACACTTTTATGAACTCCTATTATTTCTAGAAAGTTTTTCTATTAATTGCTTTGCTATTATTTCTTCACCATAAACAAGGGTAATAAAAAAATAAAGTAAGGTTCAGTTTCCTTGGAAAACTATTGGAAACTGAAATTGTTTATCTACCCATTTTGTAGGATAATTTATTTCCTGGTGTTCCATAACTTTATCAATCAGTTCTGCTGACATCTGTGAGGCTCTAACCTAGAATACTACCGAGAACTATAAACTGTTTAGATGCTCTTTTCGATCTACCCTGCTTCTTTATTTTGCTCTATTTGTCCCAGTGTGTCTAAAGACATTGATTTTGAATCGTTAATAATACTCAATATATCCCAAGCAACCCTTGACCAACTGTAATATAATTCAGCCAGCTCACGTCCTGTTCTTCCCATTTCTTCACTCTCCTTTGGTTTTGATAATACGTAGTCTATCTGAGTGGCAAAGGCGTCAGCGTTGTCGTAGTCTGTGATTACAATACCATTTTTCCCTGGAATAATTACTTCAGGGTTCCCCCCCCTAGCAGTAGTAATCGTACATAGTCCACTAGCCATTGCCTCGTAATGCACCCTAGCTAGTGGCTCTTCCCATTGAGATGCACATACAAATATATCACCTATGAGGAAATAATCTGCAACTTCAGATGGTGGAATAAATCCTGTCATCTGAACTGCTGGTCCTAATTTTTCTGCCTCTGCTTTAATTTCACGGACATAATCGTTTTCCTTATTATGACCGTACCATTTACTACCTACTAGCAATAATACAGCAGATGGGTGTTTTTTTATTACTTTGGCGATCGCAGATATTAACAGATGAGGTCCTTTTTTATCTGTTAATCTACCCACACAAAGGATTACTTGTTTATCTTCTAAACCATGAGCAGCCAACATTTCTTTTCGTTTTTCTTCTGCCCCTTCTATCCACTTAGGCTGAAAGCGTTTGAGGTCTACTCCAGCATATACAGGTTGTAGCTTGTGTCGATATTCTGGAAATAATTTTGCTATCCCATCAGCAATAAATTTACTGACTGTCACTACTTTTTCTACTCTTTCCAAACAGATAATTGCCTCTTGTGGGTCAATTTTCTTATCATGGAACATTTCGTTGTGCATACTGAGTAGAAAGCGACTATCTGGAGCTGCCTTAGCTACTATGGATAAATATTTGGGGCGATTGTAAATTACTATCCAATCAAATTGTTGGCCTCCTACAAAATTGGCTACAGCTTGATAGTATTCCTCAGAAGTTTCTCTACCAGCACGCTCGTAGCGAATATTGTCTCTAATTTCCCTATCTGGTAGATCGGGGTCTGCCACTGAGAATACTGTAATTTCATGCTCTCGTTTTAGGTAAGGTAGAATACCATCTATATATGTCTGAATAGCTCCACCTCGTATACAAGGTACTGGTAATTTTTCTGTACAAACTAATAGTATCTTCACTTGATCTATTTCAATTCCTTGTTTAGCTGAGGTGTTTAATTTCTTTGTGTGTTTGAGTTATTTAGATACCCTTAACAAAGATTATGGGATCATTATTTTATCTATATAAACGGAAACTGCTTAAATACAATTTCCGTCCTTTAAGAGTTTATACGGTTAGGTACTTAATAGCTACTTATTTAGTGAATAGAATAACTCTATTCACTCCGAACTACACTAAGTTATTACTACCTGTAAACTTCTATTTTTTTTGCTTGATGATAGCAATTACTGGTTGTACGTTTTCTCCAATTTCACCTGCATCTTTGAGTTGTTCAATAGCTTTAGCTACTTTTTTGAATATCTTACCTTGACCATAACGCAGGTCTTTAATATCATCTTTCTCTGCTGAACCAAAGTCCAGAATAATAGTGTTTGCCATCTGGCTTGTCTTTCTTTCTCCTGACATTACCATTTTTTATTTCTCCTGATCAAAATTTTCAGTTAAATACCATCACATATCCAAAATCTACTCTACAGCTAGCGTTACTATCTCTTTAAAGTTATACTTGAGATTTATAATGCCAACTTCTTTATTTCGATTTTAGTATTTTATTTGGGAATATTTTAGTAACTAGCCACAAAATAAGCAATAAATTTACTAACAATGTGACTTTTACCTATGGGCTTTATTTTTTTACGGTTGTTATTTTGGGATTAAAATTATCTAGGAGTCAAATAATTAACACACAAGATAACATAAATCACCTATTTTTTCAGCTTATCAATAAGCTTTTAGACTACTGTAAATCCTTTATACAGACTTTTTTATACCTTAAGTTATTAGGAAACTGAGGTATTTCCAAGCCTTACTATTTTAGGTTTTTGCTACAACTGATAGTGCTAGCCTACTCAGCTTATTTACCTGATCATATACTCTTATATAAAGAGTAACATTCATCCCAATGCTCCCTTTCAGGAGAGCATGGGTCTTCTGCTAACGTTATGATAAACCAGGGATTAGCCAAAGGGGTTAAAAGGGATTTTAAATTTACCTAGAGCCTTTGTTGTATTCTTAGGTAAATCTTTAATCCAACCATCTTTTTTCTTAGAATTAGACTTTTCGTGACCTTCTCGGTATGCACTAGTTGCCTTATCAAATTGCTTGGCTAGATCGAGTACAGGTCCTTCTACCATTTTTGCAGACTGTTTTTTCTTTTTCTTCTTGGTCTTTCCACCACTGACAACATCTGGGGCACCACCAAAGTCTGAATCACTACGCAGAACAGTTACTGATTTTACTTTCTTGTCTGAGGCCATATCTTTGATTTTCCTTAAATATACGGTCTACTATTATCTTAACATCTTTTTTTTTTTAAAGCAAAATTTCAACAACGCATAAATAACTTTTATCTACTGATTTTTAGGTGCTACTTAAAATATATATATTATCCTGTAGTTGTTGCTGTCTACTCATATATTTCGTCTCAAAATTTACCTATTAACTTAATAATAGATATCAGGGTTCATTTTGTAGATTGCCTTTAAAATGGGCAAATTGGAGACTTAGTTGATCGGCATGACCATATTTACTGGTGTTACTTTAAATAAAATTACCCATAACTTTCTCTTAACCTTATTTTTTTATAGTCCCAATAACTAATTTTAGTTATTGCTATCTAAATCATTGACAAAATCATAAGTTATTTAAGCTATATAAGATAATGTATACAAATGTAACTATATTATCTAATCAAGAGCAATAACTTATAATTTTTTTTTATTCGATGAAAAATTTATATCAGTTTTACTTAGTATCTTAATAGTAGTTTGAACCATGGATTCTAACTTAAATATTTAAAGTAGCAGAACTCTTAAATATAGACAAATTTTGACTTAACATTTTTTGAGGACTAATTATGTCCTTAAAACTTCTCTAATTTATACAGGAGTTTGAGTAATTGGGACTAAAATTTTTAAATGAATAAACAATGAAGATATGGTTGTTAGAATAGGGGCCTTGATTAACAAAATGTTGAAGCGATCGCCACCGAGGAATTTATTTGGCACAAGCAAAACAATAATCCCAAACTTGAATTTACAAATTTTTCAGATAAATTATATCAAACTAATGCCAGAGTTAATTTGAACTTATATCCATACATTGATTCTATAATTATAACCATTTTGTTGATATTTTCTTGCTAATTTAGACTCTACATTAAAAGATTGAATGTATCAGGAAATATAAAAAGGATATAGGGAAAAGGGAACAATTAACTGGGATCATGTCTGGAGAAAGGAAAAAATCAACACAACCATTTGTATAAGCATTCAAAAGTAAATACAAAAATTGAAACTCCCACCTGTTCCCTAAAAAGCAGTAAGATTTTTGACACGAATAAAATAGTATTGCTATAAATACTGGCCTTTAAATTAATTTCCTGAGTATAGTTGAAAATTCAATACTATTTATAGTAGAGTCCTGAAAAGCAATAAAATTATTATCACTTATATTTCTGAGATACTACTTAAATGCACGCAGAAAAGCTACCACCCCAGACATTTAGTCGTCGAGTTCGTCCATCATATCGGGTAGTCAAGCAAAGGCCAGTTAAAGTCCGTCGGCGAGTTAAAACCAAAAATCTAAAAGTAACATTATCACAGTTAAAATATAAAAATATACTGATTCTAGTTGCTGTATTAATGGCAGTAGGCTGGGTTATTACTCTACCCTTTAGAGGTCATCCAGCTTCAGAAACACCTCTACCTACTCCTGAATCTTCTGTATCACCAACTCTAATACCTCCCTATGTACCCCCTGCTCCTGAACCAACTCCAGAAGATTTAGGATTTGCCTATAATATTCGTAGACAACCATACCAACGTTATAGCCCACAGTTACAAGAAATAGTTGATGAATTGGTTAATATTGCTGAAGAAAAAGGGCTACCTACAGCACCTTTATCTATTAGTTTAATAGATGTTAGTAACCAAGATATTCACACATTTGCTGGATATCAAGGTCAAGTTTTAAGATATCCTGCTAGTGTGTCTAAATTATTTTGGATGGCTGCATTTTATGGGGCAGTTGAAGAAGGTTTAATTGATGATGAATCTAAGTTTCATGGAGATTTAAGATCGATGATGCAGAAATCTCATAATGATTCTGCTAGTAAAATTTTGGATGCAATTACTGATAGTAAATCAGGGGTTAAATTGGAAGGGGAAAAATTAAATACTTGGTTGGAAAAAAGAAAATCAGTCAATGAATTTTTTCAAAAAGCAGGTTATCAAGGTTTGATAGTTAGTACAAAAAATTATCCTAGATATTCTCCTAGTCAAAATGGTCCGGTAGGTCGCGATCGCCAACTACGCAAGGAAAACGGTAAGTTTCTGCGAAATTTAATTTCAACTGATCATGCTAGCAGACTAATGTATGAAATATATACTAGGCAGGCAGTTTCACCTAAGTTTAGTACGAGAATGGCTTATTTGTTAACTAGAGATTTAAGACCGGAAGCATGGCAGAATGATCCCTATAATGGAGTCAAAGGTTTTCTTGGCGAGTCTCTACCTACTAATATTTATTTTGGTTCTAAAGTGGGTTTCACTTCTAAACATCGTATGGATGTGGCCTTTGTCAGAACTTTGGATGATAAAGCTATTTATATTTTGGCAATTTTTGCAGAAGATGCTGCTTATGCTCAAGATGAGGAGATATTTCCTAAACTGTCTCGTCATGTTTACGATCGGATGATTGCAATGGGGAATAGTTCATTAATTGATAATTGATAATGGATAATGGATAATTAGGGTTTGCACTCAAAAGTCTTATGGATGAGGGTAGAAGTCAGGAGTCAGGAGTCAGGAGTCAGAAATCAGGAGGAATGGTGAATTTAGAGGAGACAGGAGTCAGAATTATCCCTTGATTTTTTAGCAAGAGCGTCAACCCAAAATCCTCACTTTTTGAGCATCAAGAGCTGAAAATCTTATAACCAAAACCTTGTAGGGGCAAATGGCCATTCGCCCCTACTGTGGTCTCTGTGGTCTACTGAAATGAAAACCGCTGTAAGCGCCATTATCTAACCCATTGAGCATTATGTTCTTGGTAGCACCAAACAGACCTAGTACTCTCATAACAAATGCGTGGTCACTAGCATGATCGTTGCCCACTGGTGACATTTCGATTCTGAGTTTTCCTTTATGATAGTAAACTTTTGCTTTTTCATAACTTGGGTCTTCAATAGTTTGGATATATTCATCCCAAGTTGCTGTTATCCAAGTGTCTGTGGGTAGTTGTGTTTGGGTTTTGTTCATTGGTTTGCAGGAAAAGTTAAAAAGGTGTATTTTTTATTATAGCCAAAACTGGCGTTGGCGGAGCCTAGCGGCAGCTATATCGCCATTTAATCCTCTGTAGAAGGAAACTGCCATTTGCACCTAAACATTAATCGCTCAAATTACTAAAATAAATTCAAAATTATCTCTATACTAAAAGGAAACTGCCATTTGCACCTACACATTAATCAATCAAATTACTAAAATAAATTCAAAATTATCTCTATACTAATTAGAAATTTTATCTATAATTTTTACATATTCTCTAATTACTGGCGATACTGTAAATAATGTCAATTCGTCTTGTGTAATCTTTTCAATTAATGAGCGTCTGCCTAATGATTGAATTGTCTGAAATAACTCTGGTGCTGATAGTGGTAGTTTTTCTAAAATTTCTGTAACTGTGGCAGGTTTATCTATCTGATTTAATTGGGATATTACTTGTTTTTCCAATAATGATAATCTTTGAAAATGTTTATCTAATTTGGTAATAATTTCATCGCCTAAAAATAGGCTGTTGTATACTAAATAGTCTCTGAGTTTGCCATTGAATATTTCTTGAATCATTCGGCATACTATTTTTAAATAGTAAGGGTTGCCTCGATAGGTATTAATTAGTTCTTGCCAGTTTTCTTCATCGGATAAATTTTGTGCTTGAAAAATTTCTCTTGCTGTTTCCCCGATGCCATTTAATGACATTATTCTCACGGGAGTTTTCAAGTCTGTTAAGCTAATTATTTCTAATGGTGATTCCCAACTATTGAATATTAAACAGCTTTGATGAGGTAGTTTGCTAATATTTTGAAAAAATTCACTGTAGTTTTGAAATTGATTTTGATAATTTCCCGAGAATTTATTTTCTGCTAAGATTGCCTGTAGGTTATCTAAAATTATCAAACACCTATAATTGTGCAGATATTCATAAAAGATTGATAATAATATGTCTAGGTCTAAATCTAAGAGTGAATTTTTTTCTGTTGTTTCGGATAAGGAGAAGTTAATATAAATTTGATTTGAAAATGATAAGACTAATTGAGCGACTAATGTTGATAAAGTGGGAGCATGATATAGATTTTTCCAAATGATATAGTCGAAATTATCTTGTATTTTTTCTAGCAGATGTCGTGATAATGTGGTTTTGCCAATACCACTTATTCCTAATATTCCAATTAACCGACTGTTTTCTTGTAATATCCAATTTTCTAGGGTTGATATTTCTTTAACTCGACCGTATATTTTCCCTATTTCGGGAGCTTCTCTAATATTTTTATTTGGTAAGGTTGTAATTTGATCTTCTGATTTTTTGTTTGCCGAGCTGTTTCTCTTTTTGCCATTGGTTTGATTTTCTGAAGAGGGGAGGCGATCGCTACATATATTTAGTTTATTATTAATTCCTAAATTGGCAAAGTAAGAAATTTTTGCATAGACAGAAAACTGTAATCTTTCTAGAGCAGAACAAAAATTTGATTTATTAATATCTTCACCGGATAAATTTGATAAAATTTTCCATAAATCTGAAGCTTTATCTCTAATGTAACCTTCACTACAGGGAATATTTTCGGCTATATCAGCATACTTTTTTCCTTGACAAACTCCTTCAATAATAATTTTTTGTAAGTCATCCAAGTGTTTTTCCGTATGATTAAAAACCAAGCGATCGGCAAGTTTTAAAACATCTTGAATATCCATACTTTCAATATTTAATAATTAACAGTTAATAATCAATAATTACCTCTCTTTAAAAATAAGAGGATTAGAAGCTGTTTGAAAAGTGCTGCATGGAAGCGGAATCCTAAAAACCTAACCCCCCTGCCCCCCATTCCCTGCAAGGGAATGGGGGTTTAAAAGCCTCTCTCCTCGTAGGAGAGAGGTTTGGAGAGAGGTTTTTATAAGTTTACAAACAGTTTTTTAACTAAAAATATTTTTTTCCTGTTTATAATTTACAGGAGATACTTTAAACCTGAATTTTTTGGCAAAACCTTAAGATGACATTTTCTGACTTTTTCAGACATTAAACTCAGGACATTTCCCGACTGACAAAATATTAATGGTCAAAATAATATAAACCCTAATAGTTAAAAGCAATTTTTTAGCTCTTGTTGTATCTGTATCTTTACTGATAGACAAAAGTTAAAAACTACGGGTTAGTTTCTAGAACAAATCAATGAATAGAAAAGCCAGAATTTTATTAATTGGTACAGTATTAGCCATCAGTGGAATTGTCATTAAAGGAACTGGAAATGCTAAGGCTAATTTACCAGAAAACCTTTCTACCCAGACTAATTATACAAGTATCAGTTCGGATTTAAGTAACGTTGATAGTATAGCACAGTATGGAGGTAGTCCTTGGGGTCAAGTCGCAAGTCCCAAAACTTACACAAATCCGGATACTGGACAAAAACTTTGTTTTTATTCATCATCACGGTGGGCACCATGTCCTGGTCAAGGGAATGAGATTATTGTAGTTCCTGGTGGTAAATGTCGAGGTGGAAAATCGTGGGAGGAGATAGGTAATTTTTGTCCAGCAGCAACTTGTTCTATGGATAGAGTTAATGAGGAAGCCTCAAATTTGGGCATTCGTGCTGCAGTAGGTGCAGAGGAGAGTCATTCTCAACCCCCTTGTACTGGTTTACCATAATTAGCAAATATTTTATTCAACGTCAAAACATTTAGGACTGAGTTTTTCTAGAGATTTTAGTATTAACAAATAATTCTATCAACTCGCCTTTCCCTAACGGTTAATATCTAGTAGGAATAGGCGAGTTTTAGTCTTTATTTGTGAGTAGGAAATATCTCAAATTTAGGGACTTTATATAGAAAGTCTACAGGTGTTTACAAAAATGTCTATCCAATCTCTGTCTATTTGTTAATTGAAGCTTTATCTGAAACTTCATTGACTTAACTATTCTTCCTACAGTATATTCCATCCAATATATTTTTATAAAATTACAATGCTCACCATAGTTTTGTAGGTTGGGTTGAGTAACCACGAAACCCAACATTAATTTTTTGAATAGTTGCCTAATATTTTAATTCTTATCCTCAAATCCTACTACTTCAGATAAAGTATAAAGCGGTCTACCTTTTACTTCTTCATAAATCCGTCCGATATATTCTCCTAAAATTCCAATACTTACTAATTGTACCGCTCCTAAAAAGAAGATTGCCATCATAATAGTTGCTAAACCTGTTAATGGTGAATCTGGATAAAAAATCCGCCAATATAATACTAAACAAGCCATCAATAAAGCTACACAAGCAGCAAATAATCCCACATAAGTAGACAGTCGTAAAGGTATTTTAGAAAAAGACACTAAACCATTAATTGCTAAGGCTAAAGATTTGGCAAAAGTATATTGAATATCTCCAGCAAAACGAGGTTCTCTCTCAAATTTTATTGCCGTTTGTCGAAAACCAATCCATGCTCTTAAACCCCGAATATAACGATTAGTTTCTGGCATTTTATTTAACACATCTACTACACATCTATCCATCAAACAAAAATCACCCGTATCAATAGGAATTTCTACATCTGCTAAACGTTTTAAAATCCGATAATAAATAAAAGCAGGTAATCTTTTTAACCAACTTTCTTGATGTCTTTTTGTGCGTTGAGCATAGACAACTTGATAACCTTGTCGCCACTTTTCTATTAAGTCTGGAATTAATTCCGGTGGGTCTTGTAAATCTCCATCTAAAACTACAATAACTGCTCCTCTAGCAAAATTTAAACCAGCAGTAACAGCAATTTGATGTCCGAAATTACGAGCAAAACTTAAATAACAAATTCGAGAGTCTTGTTGATGGAATTTTCGGAGAATTTGGAGAGATCGATCGCGACTGCCATCGTTAATCAATATTAGCTCTACATCTCCATCCATTCTATTCATTATTGCACTGGTGCGCCGATATAATTCGGACAGATTTTTCTCTTCATTGTAAATAGGAATTACTAAAGAATATTTCATTTTAATTATTAAATTAAGGAACAAGCAAAAAAATTTGAACTTTGAATTTTGAATAAAAAAAATGGTCAATCCAATGGATGTCTATAAAAGACTTAGAGATGTTGGGTTTCGTTCCTCAACCCAACCTACATTTTTAGGCAAAAAATTATGATAATATAGGGAAGAAAAAAATAGGTAAATTGTTCTGTTATACTAAATTCACTTACAATGGAAGTGTTATAAGAAAACTGGTTTGTGGGAGACAGATATGAGTATGGTAGGGAATTTAATACAAACCCGGTTTCTATATTGGATTGAATATTAAAATTAAATGTTATTGTCAGTGGGAGCATCTTGCTCCCATTCCAAATATTCTCATATTTTCTATTAAAAAAAGCTATGATATCAAATAATTTATGGAAAACTAATCAACAGTTAGCAACAGCTTGTTTATCTCATCCTTTTGTACAAGGAATTGCTAACGGTAGTTTACCTCAGAAAAGTTTTGCCTATTATGTAGGACAAGATGCTTTTTTCCTGAGAGCGTTTGCTCGTGCTTACAGTATTGCTGCTGCTAAATCTCCTGATTGGAAAACATTTGAATTGTTTCATACCCTCGCAGGTGGGGTAAAAGAGGAATTAGAATTGCATCAAAGTTATGCTGCTAAATGGGAAGTGAATTTAGAAAATGTTACTCCAGGAGTTGCCACACGGCGTTACATAGATTTTTTATTAGCGACTGCTTGGAGTAATAATATTGGAGCGATCGCTACGGCAATGACTCCTTGTATGCGACTGTATGTTTTCTTGGGGCAGCAGTTAGCTACACCGGAAATTCCAGAGCATCAATATTCTGATTGGATTCGTACTTACAGCAGTCAGGAATTTGAACGCTTAGCGCAAAAGTTAGAGAAAGTGATAAACAGTTACGCAGACGATATTCCAGAAGTAGAATCAATTTACGGTTATGCTATGCTCTGCGAACGAGATTTTTTTCAAGCAGCTTGGGAAATCAGAATTTAGAAATCAGAATTTAGAAGTTACAGTGGTTTTCACAATGTAGGGATATTCCATGGAACATCCCTACAAGCTTTTAGTTGTGGCAATGTGGTTCATCAATTTGAAAACGCTGTAAATTTTTACTGTGACTATATTTGAGAATGCCCTAATTATAGAATCCAGTTACATAACTATATGTTTATGATTCTATAGTTACTTCAATATTCAATCTGCCCACACTTCCCACACTTCCTACACTCACAACCTAACGCCCTAACTTATTTGGAATACCTTCACAACCACCTGGAATAGTTCTTCTACTTTTTTCTCCACACCAAGCACAAAAATAATAAAGTTGTTCATCAGACAACCGCTTGACTCCTTTAAAGTTAACATTTTCTACAACTGCACCAGTGTAAACACCAGTCTTATAGTTAGGTACATTAGTCCGACTGCGGGGAGTAGCATTTTCAGCAGTGCCATAGAAAAATCTTGCTCCCCTTAAGTCAGCACCTACCAAACTTGCTTCATACAAAATAGTACGAGAAAAATTTGCTTTTACCAGATCGCAACCGTCAAGATTAGCTCTTACCAGATTAGCATCACTTAATTCTGTCCACCGCAAATCTGTTTTGCTCAGGTCAGCACCTGCTAACATTACTCCTAAATCAATAACACGAATACCATATTCTCTATCTTCAGCATAACCCCCTTGACCGTCAAATATGGGGCGACCTAATAACCGATCGCGCTTAATGGGTGTCACCAGTCTAGACTGAGATAAAAATCTGAGAATTTTCGCTTTACCTTCTCCATCTACACTTTTAATAATAGCTGCTGTACGCCCTTCAGCGATCGCTCGTTCCTGTGGCCAATCTTCCAAGAAACCTTTTTCATCCATTGCTAGATCGGAAACCCCTTGAAAGTAAGCATCAATGGTTTGTTGTTGAGTGATGCGGTTTTGTTGAATTGTCAAATCTTTAGAGATAACGTATTGTCGCCAAGCTACATATACAGCAATAATTGCAATTAAAATTTGACCCAAGGCTCCAATAAGTTCACCTACTGCTCCAATGGCATCCCAGTTAATCTGGATATTCCGACTACCAGGTTCTTGGTTTGCTCCACTTAACATCAGTAAACCAACAATAGCTGCCAGGATACCAAAGCAAGCAATTATTAGATTACGCCAAACTGGGGGAATCATAGTTTTCCAGACTTTACCCCAACTAGGCCAAATCATCCGGACTGAAGCTACCATTGCTACAACCGCACTGGTATAACCAAGCAGGACATTATCTATCGCTAACCCTAGAATCATAATTGCGATCGCTACCAGCGTGACAATGGATGCTAATCTATTTCTTGGCCCTTCATATTTTTGATTGTCCACTAAACTATTGTGTGTGGCGGAGGCGGGTAGCATTTGTTCTATTTCATTATCTATGAGGTTTAACTGCTCTATTGCTGTTTTTACAGGAGTAATTGCTTCTTGAGTACCGTTGGGACTTTCTAATGTAGGGCTAGAATTTGGATTATTCGCTGGAGAGGAGTTAGAATCATTATTCATAGCATTTCTGATTTTTGCTTTTTTAAAAAAAATGTTAGGGACTTGGGAACAAAGCACAGACAAGTTTTTGTGAGATATCTAAGAATTTGCCATGATTGTGACAAGAAATTTAGACCAACAATATGTAAGGCTAAGTTGAGTTAGAGATGAGGATTTATATCAATTAAATGGGGACTAAGTATGTCCAGAAATAAAATCCAGAAAATATCAGGTTAATCCAGAACTAAGGCCAAATCAAATAATTTATTATACTTGACTAATTAATTTAGGGATCTTGGGCGCGGTAGGTAATTGGGTATAAATATACCAGTTGACATTGATTTGATGACATTTTCAAATGCCAAAACTCAGTCACAGCAATAATTTTACTTTTGACTTCTGATTTTATACTAATAACAAAATCAGGACTTATACACGCAAACCCAGAAATAGGCTTTTTCGTAGATGTCTATTGTTCAAACTGATTTATCGTAGTAACTGGGTTTATTGAGGTAAGTCCCAAAGATTTAAGGACAAGGTACGAGATTTGATGATTTATTTTTTTCTGTTCCCTTGTAACCCCCATGTTCTAATTACAGTAACTCCCATTATTATTAGATACACATTTAGTGGGCAAGATGAGCTTATGACAAGAGTTTTACTATTCCAAGTTGTACCTGATTTGTCTGAAATATGCTGTAATTAATAGTTAAACTAACTGTTCATGGGCATAAACCTGATATTTTCTATTAAAATAAAGCAAGGGGTAGGAAAAATACCTATAAATAAATTAAAGATGTAGCGATTTGAGTAAGTTAAAATTCTATGAATTCTGAAATTATAGTTAATAAGGAAAAATTAAACAAATCACCTTTAGAAATACATTATTTGGGCGATCGCTCTTTACGCCAGTCAGCGAAACGAGTGGCTAAAGTAGATGATGATATTAGGCAACTGGTGCGAGAAATGCTCCAAACTATGTATACTGCTGATGGTATTGGTTTGGCTGCACCACAGGTTGCTGTCCAAAAACAAGTTATTGTGATTGACTGTGAGCCAGATAATTCTGCTACTCCTCCTCTAGTTTTGATTAATCCTACAATTAAAAGGTATGGCAGTGATATTTGTCTTTTCCAAGAAGGATGTCTGAGTATTCCTGGGGTTTATTTAGATGTTAAACGTCCTTCAATTATTGAAGTTGCCTACAAAGACGAAAATGGTCGCCCTAAAACTCTTCAGGCTAAAGAATTATTATCTAGGGCAATTCAGCATGAAATGGATCATCTTCATGGAGTTCTTTTTGTAGATAGAGTAGAAAATAAGTTGGCACTTAATGAAGAGTTGGCCAAGCATAAGTTCTCTCCCAAAGCTGTTAAGTCTGTTGCTTGAGTTTGGTGGAAACTAATATCTAGGGACTGGAAAACTCAGTCCTAAATTTTTCTACATCACGAAAAATCAAAAAAGTCAATAAATTTTGGGAAAGAAAAAAATATGGTAGGAACTCCTAAGTCAAGTTTGTTTTTGGGTGGATCTTGTATAGCAGCGATCGCGGCAGTTGGCTCTGTTTTTGAGTTATCTTCTGGGGAACCAGAATTAGGAGGTTTAGTAACAGGGATAATTCTAAGTTTGAGTATACCTCTAGCAGGCTTACTTTTTTATTTAGCAGTTCAAGACGCTAAAGCAAATCAGTAAAAATTAAACAATGAATAATTTTTAATTGATAATTACTCATTGATAATTATTGCTCTGCTGATTAAATATCAAAGTATTTACACAAGAGAGGTTTTAGCCTTTTTAGGTCTAGAAAAAGTACCTAGTTTTCAGCTATTTATGCACGGTTCCCGAAAAATCAAAAAGGAGCGCATTTTGGGCATATAGTTGAGCAAAAAAATTACTCCCGTAGGGGTTATTCACGTTTGCGGAGCATTCGGTAGAAAATCGCCCCTACTCCCCCACTCCTTAAAAAAGACTTTTTCAGCCAACCTTAATTAGACCTAGGCGTAAAAAAAATATAGATTTTTTGCGCATAGCAGGGAACAGGGAACACTTAACTGGGAATAGGTAAGATATTTTTCCGAAAAAGGGATGCAAAATGATTTTTTTATAGTGAATTTTTCTTTCTTTAGCTAATATAATTAAAAGGTTTATTTATTTTCCGGAGATGTCTATTGTATTGGCAAAAAAATCAGGTTTCAAGTCTTACCTTTTAAGGAAATGAAAAAAATCAACTTTAGTTTTTCCAGCTTTTGGTTTCAGCAGTCGATGCTGATAACTGATGTAGTGAAACTTCGCGTTTGCGGAGCATTCCGGAACGGAAAGTGCCACTACTAACTCATAACTAGACCTCTGGCAAAAGTTTTAATTAAATCAATTCAAAGATATAGAATCAACAATTTCATCCCCCTTATTCCCTATTCCCTGACTTTTGAAATGACTACCAACTATATGAAAAAATGGCATTTTTGCGACAACTGTCTACAAGAAGGCTATCTGAGAAAAAACTTATAAAGAAGTACCTATCTGAGACAGAAGAGGTAATGCTAGGACGCGATCCAACCTGTCAAATTTTCCTAGAGACAAAAATGTATAGGATGGTTTCTCGCCGTCATGCACTAATTCGTCTTCATACTGAGCAGAATACGACTAATTGTTTAAGATGGGAGATTTGCGATCTAAATAGTGTGAATGGTACTTATATTAATGGAGAAAAACTAGCAGAATGTCAAATTTTACAGGTGGGCGATCGTATTCGTCTAGGATACAATGGGCCAGAATTTATCTTCGGTAATCTATCAAACCAACAATCAACCTCATCAGTATCACCACAAGTAAACCTTACTCGACCTCCTGTAAGTTCTGTTAGTAATGTTAATGTGGGAGTTGAAGATGTTGAAGATACTGATTCGATAACTTTAACACAGTTATTTCCGATTGCTTCTACAGGAAAACAATTGGCTAAAAAGGCTTATCTTTATCCTGGTATTATCACTGTAATTTTTGTGGTTTTAATGTTTTTAACAGTTGGTAATGCGGGAGCTTTTAATTTACTTTTGGCGACTTATATTGCTAGTGCAGCTTATTATTTTGTTTATCAACTTTGTGGCAAAAAAAAGCCTTGGTGGGTATTATTGGGATCTGCTTTAATAACTGTTTTTATTTTATTGAGTCCTATTCTTACAGTTTTTATTGGGGTATTTCGGATTATACTTCCTGGGGATATATCAGTAAATCCTCAAGACGTTGGCTTTTTTGATTTCTTAATCAGGATGTTTTTTGGAGCAGGATTAATGGAGGAATTGCTCAAAGCATTGCCTGTGTTTTTAGCATTATTAATAGGTCGTAATTTACGTTTTGCTTGGCGACAAAAAATAGGTATTTGGGAACCTTTAGATGGAATTTTATTAGGAACAGCTTCAGCATTAGGATTTACTTTATTAGAAACTCTGGGGCAATATGTTCCAAGTATTGTGGATAGTGCTAGTTTACAATTAGGAGTAGATGCCAGCGAATTGGTAGGATTACAATTGTTAATTCCCAGAATTTTAGGTTCAATTGCCGGACATATAGCTTATAGTGGTTATTTTGGTTATTTTATTGGATTAAGTGTTTTAAGACGTCGTAATAGTTGGTTGATTTTAGGAGTTGGTTATTTTACTGCATCTATTCTTCATGCTTTATGGAATGCTTCTGGAGTTTTAAATATATTTCTTTTGGCATTTGTGGGAGTAGTTTCTTATGCTTTTTTAGGAGCAGCTATCTTAAAAGCAAGAGTTCTTTCTCCGACAAGAAATGAAAATTTTGCGACTCAGGCTATTGTTAATAATGAATAATTAATAATTAATAATTTATGGCTCTTGGTTGGCTATGATAAATTAAGATAAAATAAGCTCTATAACCACTGCTATGCAAGGATTAAGGAAATACAAAAAAGCAATTAATCATAAAAATACATTTTCCTAAAGGTTGAATCCTCTTTTATTTAAGGGTTGAAATTCATTTAAACTACTAAGAAGCTATAACCAGTCTAGGAGAGCCTAATGTATTTACTCAAATTGTGTCATAATACTTGGGAAAAAAAATCATTCAAAATATTATTACATTGGAATGCAAGTTGATGTTTGTCTAATTCATCTTTAGTAAAATAAGCTAAACGCTGACCTTCATTAAGTTGAATTTCTGTTAAATCTAAATCTACTTGTTTCCAGAAAGTATAATGTTCTCTGTCATAAATATTGTACTTTTGAAAGAAGTTAATATTTCCTAATTCAATTTCTATTTCTTCTGTTATTTCTCTACGAATACATTCTTCTGGAGATTCACCATTTTCTAAAAATCCTCCTAATAAATTCCAAGTATTAGGAAATAGAATAGAGTTTTTATTATCCCTCAGCACTAGCAAAATTTGCTTATTACTATTCAATAAAATAATTACAGAACCTTGTATCTTGTTCATATTTTTCTCCTAGTTAAATAAATGATAACCCCGTAGAGAGGTTGCATACAACGTCCTTATTTTGTGGTCTGCTAATTATGAAAAGTGCTGTAATTATAACTATTTAACTAAACAGTATATTATAGCATCCTGATAATTAATTTAGCTGTCGAAAATCGACAATGTAAAAAAATACTTTTGTCGATTTTAACTTAATTTATGCTGAATGTATTGCTGTGACTGGTTTTTAAATTAGTGAATTAAAGTTGTCGATTTTCGACAATTTTTTTTATATTCATGCTTTATTCTTTAAAAAGACAAGACAAAAACAATTCTATAGATTTGGTTTGTTTCAGATATTCCTATTTCATATCAGGTAGTGTTTTTCTCTTTATCCAATTTCACAACCTTGCAAGGTGAAACTAACCTTCTATTTTCTAACTATATCTACCAGGAGTCAATAATTATGAAAATTGGAACTATATTCAGTAAATTATTAACAGTTACTGGAGGATTAATAGTCCTAGTAGGAGCTTCAATAAATGCTCATGCTAGTACAATGTTTTTTACTGATGTTAATGCTTTTGATGCCTTAACAAATACAATTTTAGTAGAAGACTTTGAGGCATTTGGACAAAAAGATCGGCGTCTTCCATCCTTTGTTAGTAACGGCAATACATATACAGGTTTAGCTGGTATCCCTTCTCCCAATGTATGGGTGTCTTCTCCTGGATATACTAATTTTGGAGTTCCCGTAACTACTAGCAGCATACTAAGTGCTAATGGCGATGAAGATTTCACCGTGGAATTTGGTACACCTAGGGAAGCGGTAGGATTTAATACTTATCTTAATGCTTTTGGTCCAGCAACAGTTGACGTTTTTGGTATTACTGGTCTGCTTGAGACTTTTGTATTAAATCACGACCCAACAACTGTAGGATTTTTAGGAATACTTGCTAGTGAAGAAATTAGTTCTATTCGCTGGACTACCGTAAGAGGAGGGGTAATTAATACAGGAATTGACAATATTGTGCAAGGTACAAAAATTGAGAGTGCATCAACGCCAGAACCTAGATCTCCACTAGGTTTAATTGCTTTGGGTCTTCTAGGTTTCGGTTCACGCTTGTTAAAACGAACATGACGATAGTAAATTTTTGATGCCTAAGTACCACTAATTACTAATAGTAAAGGTAGGGGTTTGGAGACCCAACCCCTACAGAAAACTAGCTATATTGACACAATACTCTTGTATAGAAACCATTTGATATCTTTGAGATTAATTTTCCTTTGTACAACATTCCCTCTGAGCTGAGAGACTGTGCCATTTTTAGTTGAATAAAAAGTCATGTTTAGGGGCAAGCAGAGCTGTATAAATTATATGATATCACAAAAATTGTGAGGATGCAACCAAAAATCCTTTGACGCGCAATTTTTTCGAGAGCTTCATAGAATGAAAATTTTTGTAGCCTTGCATTGAAGACCGATGGATGGATGGAAAGATTTGATGAGGGAAAAACCAGTATTTGTGGAAAGCTCCACAAGATGAAAATATTTCTGGTTTTCCGACTATTACTCTACAAGGAAACAGTCAATACATTTGCTGAAGCAGCCCACCACGAGAGGTGAATAGTCAAATTTTCCGACTATTGCTCTATACGCAACAGTTAATAACATTTGCTGAAGCAGCCCACCACGAGAGGTGAATAGTCAAATTTTCCGACTATTATAGTCATTTAACTTTAGATTGAGACAAAGCTTTCTTGCTCTGAGCTAGTTTCAGGCAAAAAAACGTCTCATTGTTAAGTTAAACAACTATAGCATTTCCCAAGCTAGTGAGGTACAGATATTGATAATTAAATTTTATCAGTGGGAGCCGGAAAGCTCGCGCAGGTGTACCTCACGCTTAGTGAAATCTGCTATAT
>JBCDJM010000027.1:0-44255 GCA_038747755.1 Cyanobacteria bacterium P01_H01_bin.35 | reverse complement strand
CCCTACTCCCCTACTCCCCTACTCCCCTACTCCCCTACTCCCCTACTCTCTAAAAAAGACTTTTTCAGCAAACCCTAATTATTAAGGCTTTATCTACAATCGAGATTTAGTGAAATGCTATAACTTTTTCCGACTCCTGTAATCTCATACCATCATTCAACCACGGGAATGAAACAGTCCTCTCTTCTCAAGAGGCTTCATTCAAGGAATTATTTCTAAAAATGTAATTAAAAGTACAAAATAATTAATTTATTTTAATCACCGATGAAAAATTTTTAATAGTTTTTTTCCCTGTCTTTAGAGGTACTTAGTAGGGATAAATATTACCCAGGTAATGGGTTGAAATATTACCTATTTGACTTCGATATGACTTGCATTTTAGCTTGATCCCCATTTATTTTACCGGAATAATGTATTTATTCATACAATTTTTATGGCCAGCTATTATCAAAATGTTTCCGTTTATAAAGGAATTATAAAAATAATATAAAACATAGTTAATTGATAGGGATCTTCAGAAGCTAGATATCATAATGGTTTTAATCGATTAAAACCGTGAATTCCCAGGGACTAAAAATAATTTAAAGTCAAGTCAATATAAATTTTAGGAAAGTTTTTTATGAAAACCAGTCTAGCTTGTCGTCATTGCCAATACTATTCACCAGAGGGAAGACGTGGTGGTGTTTGCCAAAAGTTAATGACACCAGTTGAAAGTAATTGGAAAGCCTGTTCATTAGCTTTACGTTCCTTTGCAAAATCCTGGGAAAATAGGAATAGTATAGTTATGTGGCATCAGAAAATTGATGAAACATTGGAAGTAGTTTTACCCCTCAAACCGACTGCTAATAACATTAGTCAACTAACCAATAAAGTTAGAGTTGGTTATTATAAGCAATAAGTTGAAGTTAAGGTGTTAGTAAATCTAGTCTAATTTTCCTTTTTATTTAAATTGATAATCCCTAGAATTTACGGCATTGTTAGAATTTAGATATGATTTTGCTATGCTTATTAGTGGAGTTTATAGCTTTCACTCATTTATCTGAAAAATAGCCGTTATCCTCTTCCGTTAAATCACAAATTATCACAGAAAAGGATAACCAAATGTGCAAATAAACTGTTTCCTCTTATTATAGCAATCCTAAATAGGTCGTGACAAATTAAAAAGTAGATAAAAAACTTGAAATACCCCTCTTTTAGCTGTTCCCAGTTAAGTTTTTCCTAAAAACGGTAAGGTTTTTCTACACAAATCAAATAAGACTGCTATAAGTATTTTTACATAATATGTAAATCAAAATTGAGTTTTTTTCTTAGAAAAAAGCCTCGTATTGAGTATCACATATCCTTGTAGAAAGCTACTATTTAATGCTCTTTTCCATTATTCCCTATTCCTTATTCCCTTTTGAATAGAACTCAGTTTCCACATCTCACATGAAAACCCTATAGTTAATTAGGGTGACCATCGGCTATTTCATGGTAGCCAAGGATATCTACGAAAATCTGGAGGCCGTTTTTCTAGGAAAGCATTTTTACCTTCAGCTCCTTCCTCAGTCATATAATAAAGAAGAGTAGCATTACCCGCCAATTCTTGAAGCCCAGCTTGTCCATCACAGTCAGCATTAAAAGCAGCTTTTAGACAACGAATAGCGATCGGGCTTTTTTCCAAAATTTCTAATGCCCATTTAATCCCTTCTGTTTCTAACTCTTCCACTGGTGCAACACAATTAACTAAACCCATTTCCAAAGCTTGTTGTGCAGTATATTGCCGACAGAGAAACCAAATTTCTCGTGCTTTTTTTTGACCAACGATTCTTGCTAAATAACTGGCCCCAAACCCACCATCAAAACTACCTACTTTGGGGCCAGTTTGTCCAAAAATTGCATTGTCCGCTGCAATAGTCAGGTCACAGATAATATGTAAAACATGACCCCCACCAATAGCATATCCAGCCACTAAAGCAATAATAACTTTCGGCATGGAACGAATTAATCGTTGCAAGTCCAATACATTCAACCGTGGCACTCCAGCCTCATCGACATAACCTGCTTTACCTCGTACACTTTGATCTCCGCCAGCACAGAAAGCATATTTACCATCTGTATGAGGTCCAGCACCTGTAAATAAAACTACTCCAATATTGGGGTCTTCACGAGCATCGACAAAAGCATCATAAAGTTCAAACACTGTTTTGGGACGAAAAGCATTGCGTTTGTGAGGACGATTAATTGTTATTTTGGCAATTCCGTCAGTTTTGTGGTACTGAATATCGCTATAGTCTTTAACAACTTGCCATTCTATTTGTAAAGGCTGATTACTCATATCTTTAATATTCATAATGTTGCTCAACCAATATACAGAATGATTGACCATCCAAGTTATCTAGTCCATAAAAAATGGATGAGTCGAGTATTAGAACTGGCCAAAATTGCTGGTGATGCTGGAGAGGTCCCAGTGGGTGCCGTGATAGTTAACTCAAATGGTAAGTTAGTTACAGAAGCTCAAAACCGACGGGAGCGAGATTTTGATCCTACTGCTCATGCAGAAATATTGGCTTTGCGACAAGCGGGACGAATTTTGCGGAATTGGCACTTAAATCAATGTACTCTTTACGTTAACCTGGAACCTTGTCCAATGTGTAGTGGGGCAATATTGCAGGGAAGAATAGGTTTATTGGTCTATGGAGCGGACGATCCGAAAACTGGCACAATTAGGACAGTGGCTAATTTTCCAGATAGTGCTTTTTCTAATCATCGTTTGTCTGTATTGGGGGGAATAATGGAAAGTGCTTGTCGTCAACAATTACAGTCTTGGTTTGCTCAACGGAGGAAGAAGGAAGAAGAAAACAGAAGGAAGAAGTAAGCGCCTATGCAAAATTAATTACCTATTCTGTTGCTTTCCTGTTCTATGTTTTCTCTCTAAAAAGATTTGACAATTAAATAAGTGTCATTTCAATAGTGAATTATAGAAGCTACAAATTTTATCTTGAAGTCAAGAAATTAACCTAGACATTGAGGTAAAAAATGATGATGCTTCTCAAGTACATTCAATCCTTTTTCAAAACAGCAAATTTTCAAGCTAATTCTACAACTTCAAGTATTTGTTCTTGGTTAGTTTCTTTATCTTATTTTCTCGGTCGTAATATAGTAATGCCGTTTTATTTTCGGAGAATAAATATTATTGGCAAAGAAAATATTCCGAAAACAGGAGCGGTAATTTTAGCTCCTACTCATTGTTCTCGTTGGGATGGGTTAATTATCGCTTATGCCACAGGTAGATTAGTGACAGGTCGAGACCCAAGATTTATGGTTAGTATGGATGAAGTGAAAGGTTTACAAGGTTGCTTAATTAGAGGTTTGGGTGGATTTCCTATTAACCCGAAAAATCCGGCGGTTTCTTGTTTTCGTCATGGAGTGGAACTAATGTTAAATAGAGAGATGTTAGTGATATTTCCTGAAGGTAAGATTTATCGCGATCGCCAAGTTCATCCTCTTAAAAATGGATTAGCAAGAATAGGATTTCAGGCTAAATCTCTTCAACCAAATCTTGATATTAAAATAGTACCTATATCTTTGAATTACGACCCAGTTATTCCTAGTCGTGGTTGTGATGTTACAGTTCGCATTGGTGCTAGTTTATCTGTGAAAGATGATGTTTATGATTTGGGAAAAAAGCAGGCGCAAAAATTAACTATGGATTTAGAAGTAGCACTGAAAAATATGAATCAGGATTAAATTATCAAGATAGTCAAGAAGAAAAAATATCATATTCATCAGGTACAGTATTTTTTTATGTTTTCTATTCCCTGTTTACTCTTCCTAAAAATCAAAAACTTCTGTATATTATCAATTGAAGAAATTCTATATAATATCAATTATTTTGTATATGAAGCGAGAATTAAAAAATTTTCACCCTAATTTCCAGCCCAGTCAAATTGTTTGTTTAGAACATGGAAATACTTGTTTATATGCAGAAGTAATTCAGGTGTTAGAAGCACGTCAAATGTGTTGGGTTCGGCCTTTGATGTTGAAAGTATTTTCCTCAGAAAGTGAGTGTGAAAATCATCAAGATGTGTCAGAAAAGTCTAGGTTATGGGATTTGCGAGATGGTGCGGATTTGGTATGGCCGATTTGTCTATTTAGGGAAGCTATTGATACAGAATTTATGCAACTTTTATTTGAGTTATCTTTGTCGGATAGCGAGCTGAAAAATATGCAAATTGCACATCAACAATTAAGAGATTTTGTGAGGGAGGTTTGGCAGGCTTTCCCTGATATTTTTCCACAGGTTCAAGATTAATTTATTTGAGAATTTTAGATTTGATAGATAATTAATTCTTAGTCATACTATTATTGAAATTTGGTATAGCAATCTCATAAATACAGCGTATTTCAGGTTAATGAGGTACAGCCAAAATAGTTTGTATACCAGTTTTTAAAATGGTGAGAATTTATCAAATTAAGGACTTTACTGAATTTACTTGCAATCTACTGTAAGTTGTGAAAAAAAACTGTAGGGGTTTGGTCTCCAAACCCAAGGGGAAATATGATTTTAAGACCAAACCCCTAGACTCAAATATTACAACCTATTTAGGATTCCTATCATTTTTTTCATATACACAAAATTTAGGCATTTTCGCAGTTAATAAAAATGGCTATAATAACGCTACAAAATTTTACTTTTGATGATTTATATTGAATCCGGTAGGGTTGGATTTATGAAACTTATAAATGATTCTGGCACTGTTGATAATGATGCTAGTGAGCAAGATGCTCCCAATTTTTATAATACCGATACTATCGGAGATAATATTACCTAGAAATGGTGAGGGAGCTATGACAGCAAAAAAAGAATCGAGCATCGAGTTTAGAGCAACTTTATTTACATTTTTTACTTGTGAATTTTTACTTTTGATTTAGCGGTATGGCGCTATGTTTGAGAGTGGAAAAAAATAGTCTATCAAATATTACATTCTGCTAGTTTGTCTGCTAAATAAGGAGCGCCAAAATCCCAAACTTGAGAAGTAATTCTAAAAGGAAGATGTCCGTCAGGAGCAGAAATTTTATATGAAATATTTTTATATCTTTTATGATTTTCTCCCCATCCTACTTCCTGAATAAAATTATCGGCGATTGCTACATTATAAATTCCTGGTTTACCTCCTAATTCTATCCAAATCTGTTTTTGAATACTAAATCCAAATTTACCATCACTATATTTAATCCACAATTGATTAATTTTATCTAAGTCTTTACAGGGTATATTTTCAATATTTTCTAAATTTAACCAATACTGTTTTTCTCGCCCTACCAGCGAAAGTATAATTCTGAGTGTTTCTCTATCTGCTGCTTGAAATTGCTCGGATGACAATAATTTTTCTAAAGGTGCGTAGTTTACTTTTTTATCTATATAGTTAATAGTTGTTTTGGAAATATCTGAAATATTAGTTTCGGGTAAAGGTTGAGGTGGTTTTTGAGGTTGTATAGTGGGATGAGATTTTTGTTGTGGAAGAGGAGTAGGTTGAGGATTTGAAGGGTGATAATTTCTTCTAAAACTCAGCTTGGGAGAAAACATATAAATCACAACAACAAAGACAAATATACCTGCAACATTTAGTAATCCATTTGTTTCTCCTTGATAAAAAGTTTTGACAGAATTTTGATAAAGAGGTTTCATACCTGGAATATGTAAGGTAGCCATTTGAGAAAAGGCTGTGCGAGAAACTTGAGACATTTGAGACATAATGCTCTGAGGTTTAATTTGAAGTAATGCCAACCATTCTTGCACAGTTTGAGGGCGGTCTTCCGGTTGAATTTCCATTCCTTTGAGAATAGCATTATTGAGGCGATCGCTAATTTTGTTATTAATTTGTTTTGGTGCTTTTAATGGGTCATATTTTGCCTGTTTTCCTCTCAGTTTTAAAACTAGCTTTAAGATAAAGCGAGCTGGTTTTGGTAAATAGGTTTTAAGTATTGCTAGTTGAGTATGATATCTATCTATAGAGTTAGGTAATGGAGATTTAGTTAAAAGCACATAAAGTGTGGCTGCTAAAGCATAAACATCTGTATATTCTCCTGGTTTATGTTTGCGAATATATTGTTCTATAGGTGCATAACCAGGTGTATAAAATTGGGTGTAGCTTTTAGTTTGATTGGGAATAAATTCACGGGCAATACCAAAATCTATTAGAACTACTTGTTCTTGATTTTTGTGATTTGTGCGTAATATTATATTGTCTGGTTTGATATCCCGGTGGAGAATGTTTTGACTGTGAATGACTGTCAGTGCATTAGCAATTTGTCGAATGTAATTGAGGGCTTTTTGTTCTGGTAATATTCCTTGTTTCTCAATAACCTTAAGCAAGTTATCTCCTTCTATATATTCCATGACAATACAATACAGTTTCCCTTCTTCAAAGGAATTATAAAATTTGACGATATTCTCATGTTGGCATTGTTGTAGTCGTTCAGCTTCGTCTCTAAATCGGTTTTGAAATTTGTCAAATTCAATGGCTAAAAATTCTCCCTATGACAGTGAATATATTAAGTCAGTTGGAGCGAAATTATGGAGAAAATTATCAAAGGCTAAAGTGTTTGGTGAAAAGGTAAAAAAAAATAATCTTAAGTCAGTTATTCGGCGATATTTACAGCGACATCAATATTTCAAGCCTCCGAATTTAGTTGGAGGTTCACTGATAACTGATAACTGATAACTGATAACTGAAGTGACCCACCCCTAAACAAAATCTTGGATTAGAAGCTATAATTAAGGGATAATATTTACCAAAAAAAAGACGGCATCCGCCTCCCCTTTTAAAGGAATGAAAAGATAACAGTTTATTATTTCAAGCCTCTGGTTTTCCTACTCATGCTCGCAAACAGGCAAAGTTACTGATAACTGATAACTGATAACTGATAACTGAAATAACCCTCAAAATTTCTATACCCATAAATAAAATGCTTACTAAAGAAAAACAACAAACAAAACACAATTGGAAAAAAATTGCCAAACAATTTGAAGCAGTTGTGGGAAAAAAAGGCGTAGTTCAACGTAAAGAAGAATTATTAGTCTATGAATGTGACGGTCTAGCTAGTTATCGTCAAAGACCTGCATTAGTAGTATTACCCCGCACCACCGAACAAGTCTCAGAAGCAGTAAAAATATGTCATAACCTCGATATTCCTTGGCTTCCTAGAGGTGCAGGAACAGGTCTTTCTGGAGGTGCATTACCAATAGAAAACTGTGTTTTAATCGTCACTTCATTAATGCGAAAAATCCTGAAAATAGATTTAGAAAATCAACAAGTTATTGTACAACCAGGCATTATTAATAATTGGGTGACACAAGCAGTTAGTGGAGCTGGTTTCTATTACGCTCCCGACCCTTCCAGTCAAATTATTTGTTCTATTGGTGGAAATATTGCTGAAAATTCTGGAGGCGTTCATTGTCTTAAATATGGTGTCACAACTAACCATGTTTTAGGATTAAAAATAGTTACTGCTGAAGGTTCAATAGTTGAAATTGGCGGACAAATTTCAGAAATGCCTGGTTATGACTTAACAGGTTTATTTGTAGGTTCCGAAGGTACTTTGGGAGTAGCTACAGAAATTACTCTTAGAATTCTAAAATCTCCTGAATCAGTATGCGTACTTTTAGCCGGATTTCCTACTATTGAAAAGACTGGGCAAACTGTCTCAGATATTATCAGTTCTGGCATAATTCCTGGGGGAATGGAAATTATGGATAATTTTAGTATTAATGCTGTAGAAGATGTAGTTAAAACTGGTTTATATCCCCGGAATGCAGCAGCTATTTTGTTGGTAGAATTAGATGGTTCACAGTTAGAGGTTGATGTTAACAAACAACGAGTTAAAGAAATATGTGAACAAAATGAAGCTATAGAAATTACGATTGCTAATGAACCAGAAAAGCGGATTAAATTATGGAAAGGGCGAAAGGCTACTTTTGCTGCTGCTGGTAATATCAGTAAAAATTATTTTGTGCAGGATGGCGTAATACCCCGGACAAAAATGGCTTATGTTTTGGGAGAAATTGAAGCAATAAGTCAGAAATATGGTTATCGTATAGCAAATGTATTTCATGCAGGAGATGGGAATCTTCATCCTTTAGTTTTATATGATGATTCTATTGAAGGAGATTTGGAAAAAGTGGAAGAAATAGGTGGAGAAATTCTCAAGTTATGTGTAGAGGTTGGTGGTAGTTTGTCTGGAGAACATGGCATAGGTTCAGATAAGAAATGTTATATGCCTTTGATGTTTAATGAAACAGATTTGGAGACAATGCAATGGGTAAGAAGTGTGTTTAATCCCAAGGGTTTAGCTAATCCGGAAAAAATATTTCCTATGCCTCGAACTTGTGGAGAATCTGCTAATGTTCAGAAAGTTAAGCAGTTTGAAGGAGCGGAAGTTTTTTAAACTTTAGCTTCCCTTAATTCTAAATATTATCTAGTTACTAAATCTGAAGATAAATATTTAGAAGCTGTAAACGTTATTTTCAGTGAGCACAAATTAGCTTTACTTTTCAGATGGAGGAATAGTTTCTGGCAATCAATTTTCGGCATTGTATTATCAAGGGATGATTTTGATATCTGCAAAAATATAAATCATAAGCACATCCATTAATATCAGTATATTAGTGATAATTTATAGCAGTTTTCATGTTTTTTAGAGTACAGAGCTTTGGGTTTCAAGGAAGAAGGCTTTAGTTATCTAGGAGAAAAGGAAGAAGGTTTATAATCTACCTTTGTGAAAACGGCTATAATTGAATACTTTAGTATTTACTCGTAATAGACTCAAATTTTTCCGTGTGTCGCTCAAATCCTACTAACATAATTTTTCTAACCTCAGCCATAATGATTTGAAAATTTGCTCTAGTTGTGGTGATCGCTCATCCTCAAGAAGACTTTTTGAACTGATAAAATCTACCCATAGGAATATGAAATGATTTGTGAAAAGAAGGTCTGCTTTAAGGCATAAGGAAAAGGAGAAGGAGGAAATTTTTCAGAATTACAGAGTTTGACAAATGATTTAGAATTGCTGTAGAGACTAAGGATAAAACTACAACGTCTGGGTTTTTGGATTTTAGATAAACTTAGGAATGAAGCGATCGCCTCCATCAATTATATATATAGGGCTTACTGATTAAATATCAAAGGATTTACAGATATAAGGTTTGAGCAATTTTCAGCAACTAAAAAGTACCAGCTTTTCGGTTAATAGAGTGGAAAAAGTGAGCATTTCGGGATAAAAATGGCAGAAAAATTACTCAAGGTATTATTTCGACCAACTTCTCTATAACTCCTATTTCTCCTGTACGGGCGATTTCCGTTTGTCATGCTCCTAATTACGCGTTTAGGTTTGCAGAGCATTCCGAAGGAAAGTATTCCGGAACCGAAATCGCCCCTACTACTACTCCCTATTCCCTATCTCAAAAAAAAGACTTTATTCAGCAAGCCCTATATAAGGGATAAAACTCCAACGTCTGAGTTGTTGGATTTTAGATAAACTTAGTCAGTAGATTAGAGTCTAAATTATTATAGACAACTACTTAAACTCCAATGCCTGAGTTTACTGATAACTAATAATTGATAGCTAAAATGCTTCCTAAAACAGATTCCTTAACTTTACTTACTCCCTTCAATATCGGAGATTTAACTCTGAAAAACCGAGTCATCATGGCTCCCCTAACTCGGTCTCGTGCTGGAGTCGAAAGAATGCCTAACCCTATGATGGCAGAATATTACGCTCAACGAGCAGGTGCAGGTTTAATTATTTCTGAAGCTACTGTAATTTCCAAACAGGGTATTGGTTGGCTTAACACCCCCGGTATCTACTCAGATGAACAAACCAAAGCTTGGCAACAGGTTGTAGATGCCGTTCATGCCAAGGGAACTCCTATATTTCTGCAACTTTGGCATTGTGGGCGAGCTTCTCATACTAGCTTTCAGGAAAATGATCAACTCCCGGTATCTGCTTCTGCGGTTATCTTAAATGGAGAATATATTCATACCCCTATTGGCAAACAACCCTACGAAACACCCCGCGCTCTAGAAACAGCAGAAATTCCAGGAGTTGTAGAAGATTATCGCCTGGCTGCAGTTAGGGCAAAAGCTGCTGGTTTTGATGGAGTAGAAATTCATGGTGGTAATGGTTATTTAATTGACCAGTTTTTACAATCAAAGACTAATCGTCGGAGCGATCGCTACGGAGGTAGTCTAGAAAAAAGATTTCAATTTCTCAAAGAAATTGTTGAATCTATTTTAACTGTATGGCCGTCTCACCGAGTGGGAGTCAGAATTTCACCTAATGGTGCTTTTAATGATATGGGTTCCCCAGATTTTCGGGAAAATTTTCTTTACATTGCCAAACAGTTAAATAATTACCGACTAGCTTATCTTCATATTATGGATGGTTTAGAATTTGGTTTTCACGAGTTAGGACAAGCAATGAATTTGGCAGAATTTCGTGAAGTCTTTTCTCAGGCATTGATGGGAAATTGTGGCTATAAAAAAGAAACTGCTGAAGCTGCAACTCAATCAGGAAATGCAGATTTAATTGCTTTTGGTAGACTTTATATTAGTAATCCTGATTTAGCCGAACGTTTTGCTAATAACTGGCCGCTAAATTCACTACCTGATATGAAAATTTGGTATTCATTTGACCCAGAAGGATATATTGATTTTCCTCATTACCAATAATTAGAGTTTGCTGAAAAAATCTTTTAGTAAAGAGTAGGAGTAGGGGCGATTTCGTTCCGAATGCTGTCGCAAACGCGTTTGCGGAGCATTCCGTTAGGAAATCGCCCGTACAGGAGAAATAGGAATTATAGAGTAGGTATCAGGAGAATAGTCTCTTAATTTTTCTGCCTCGCATTACCCCAAAATACTTACTTTTTTAGCCCTATCAATCTAAAAGCTGTTACTTTTTCAAGACCTAAAATTGCTCAAACCTTTATTTGTAAATGCTTTGATATTTTATCAGCAGAGCAATAATTAGGGAATAGGGAATATGCAGGTATTAATTTGTCTCCATTTTTCCCGCTTGGTAGGGAACAAAAATTCTTTAAAATGAAGCAAATATTTAGTATTTTTTGCTACTTTATTTTCCAGGTATAGCATTACTTAAACTAATAATATATGAAGATTATATATTTATTTATTCCACAAGCCTTATGTACTTTGAAGTATATTTTAAAGTAGAAATTTAATCTCTTTATTGTACCTTATACTGCCTTTATTAAAATAGCTAATACCTGAAAACTAAATACTGATTAATACTCAAATATACATCTCCAATAAGAAAAAACTTAAATCAATTATCGCACTTTTATTCATCAATTATTTCCTCCTATTGCCTATTCTCTACTCTCTCTTTTCAGAATTATCGCTAATAACTTCTCGCACTCGATAAATTGGGCGTTCTTGAGATTCGTGATAAGTTCGCATAAGTAACTCTGCCAACAAACCAAAACTAAATAATTGCAAACCAGCTAGTAATAAAACAACAACTAAAATTAGTAGAGGGCGATCGGCAAGAGTTTCACCAAAGCCAACTTTCAGAATCGTTAAATAAATACCAAAAATTAATCCTAAACTTCCAGAAACTAAACCTAACATTCCAAAAACGTGCATCGGTCTAGTGAGGAATTTCTTCATAAAAAATACTGTTAACAAATCCATCACAACTCGAAAAGTTCGCCCTAAACCATACTTACTTTTACCATAGCGACGAGCATAATGGTTGACAGGGATTTCTGTAATTCTTGCTCCTTCAATAAAAGCTAGAGCTGGTAAAAATCTATGTAATTCACCATAGAGATTCATATCAGCAACCAATTCCAAACGATAAGCTTTTAAAGAACAACCATAATCATGTAAATTTACTCCTGTTACTCTACCAATTATCCAATTAGCAATTTTGGAAGGAAGTAGTCGTGTAACAGCATCATCTTGTCTATTTTTCCGCCATCCACTCACCAAATCATAACCTTCATCCAGCTTAGATAATAATAGTGGAATATCTGCCGGATCGTTTTGTAAATCTCCATCCAAAGTCACAACTACTTTACCATTAGCATACTTAAACCCTGCCGCCATAGCTGCAGTTTGTCCATAATTTCGACGGAGAATTACTGCTTTTAAATCTGTACGTTTTTCAGCTAATTCTGTTAAGAGTTTTGTCGAACCATCCTGAGAGCCATCGTCTACACAGATAATTTCATAAGTAAGTTGATTTTCTGTTAAAGTAGTAGAAATTGTTTCCAATAGTTTGGGAATGCTATCTACTTCATCGTAAATTGGTGTTACTATAGATATATCTAATTTAATAGGGGAATTTTTCTGTAGCCCCATCTCTTGAGTTGATAAATAGTTACTCATTTTTCTTAGCTACTAGGAATAAATTTTTGTTTTAGTTTATCATAATCACTTAAATTTTTGACTGAGTGTTCGTAGCAGCAAAATTAGTCATAATTTGAATACAGACTATTCTAATGTTTCCTTTTTCCTACAAAATTCATCTTTTATGATACATTTTACACCATAGAATATGGGTTTCCAAGGTTATCAACTTATCTAATCTCTTTTCTGTATATTTGCGACTGTCCAATCTGAGAGCTGATTTATAAAGTAAATATTAAAAATATTTTATTATTTATAGATTGGTTGATTAAGTTCAGCTTCAGTAGGGCATTATAGTCATTTCAAATAAGAATGAAACACTTTTTCAGCTGAAACTCTTTCACTGCAATAAACTCTCCTCTCAATCTAATTGGAGATTAACCAAAAGTGATTTAATTATTCAGAAAAATCTGATGAAGAGGGATCTTTCATTTCTTCTATAACTTTCTTTGGTAGACCGCGACGACGACGATACCAAGTTGCACCTCCCACCAACATTGCGATGAGACTTAATGCTCCAACTAAAGGTAAAACGTCACCTGTTTTTAATGCTGTTAAACCAGAACTTCCCAACATTACAAAAGGCAAAACACCAGGTACAGTTCCCAAGATAGTTCCTAATAGATAATCTTTAAAACTAACAGATGTTAAACCAGCAGCAAAACTTACTAAAATATAATTTTTATTTAGTTTGTTCTGCCAGTTTTTCATCATATTTTTGTTTAATTTCTTTTACCAACTCTGCTTCATCAGGATTATTTTTTGCCCAAACTTCTCTATCTTGACGAATTTTTGCTAAATGAGATTCTATATTTTCTGAATTAATTAAAATTCCAAAATCATCTGGAACATCTTCCTGTTTATAATTAAGAACTCGGTTCAAAATTAAATTACCTACTTTCGGAGTGTAATGAGAATTATCTGTATAATTTTCTATTTCATTATAGATAGGTTCAGATGTAATACTGTTGTATCCAGAAAAATCAAATACAGGAGTAATTTCTACAACTTTACGTTTCCATTTTTCAAAAGTTGACCATTCACCTGTTGCTCGAATTGCTTCCCACTGAGTTGCATGAGAAGGGGAAATAAATGAGATTAATTTGATTTTATTTTGTTGACACAAATCTACGATTTTTTTCAATTCAGTTAATTGAGTAGGTAATTGATATTTAGCATGAAATCCATAATAAACATTGATACTATTTTTAAATCTCCACTCAGTTTTTTCTGGGTCAGGATTTCGATATGGCATAAATCCATTTTCTCCATAACCAATATTATCTGGGGGATTTTTTTTACTATCTACTATAGTTTCTTTACTTGCTAAAAGTGCGTCTGAAGAAAAGGTAACATTGATAAAATCTGGCAAGGAAATATGCTGTTTTTCTAATCTATTTTCAGAAAAGCTCGGTTGATTTTCTAAGAATGTGTTAAACATGAAAAAATCTAAGCCAAGAATAATCAAATCTAATTCTTTCTGGTTAGCGATCGCGTGTTCTATATAACGTCGTAATTCATAAATATTCAGACCATTCAAAGATAAATTATAAGCAGTTTGCTCATTTTCTAATGCTGGATGATTTGGATCTAAACCTTGTTTTGTTCTAGATGAACCAATCAAAATTGTTATAGGTTTAATACGAATAATATCATTTGCCTTAAACAGGCGATCGCTATTATCTTTCCGTGGTTTTGAATGATTTATCCCTAAGAAATTGGGAGTATTAAACACATCATAAGGATCGACAAGAATATTGAATACTCCTACACCTACTATAGGGAGAAATGCCGACAACAAAAATATCCAATTATATCGGCGATATTTTCTTTTATTTGCCACATATTTTTCTGATTTTTCAGCAGTTAAAGCTTGAGAGTAAGTAGAACTCAGTTGATTATTAATGCTCATAATTTGCCTCCAAGTAAAAGTATATTTTAGTTAATTTAATATGTCAGATATAATTTTTATCTAGTTTCGTGACGCATCATACTTTATGTTTAATTTCTTTTACTAACTTCACTTCTTCAGGATAATTTTTAGCCCTAATTTCTCGGTATTGACGAATTTTTCGAGATGAGATTCAATATTTTCTGGATTAATTAAAACTCCAAAATCCTTTAGAACTTCTTCTTCTTTGTCAGATAGGAGCCTGTTCAAAATTAAATTCTCTACTTTCGGAGCATAATGATAATTTTATGTATAATTTTCCATACAATTATGAATTATGTATCCATCAAAGTCAAATACATCACTAATTTCTACAACTTTACCTTTCCATTCTTCAAAAGTTGACCATTGACCAGAACTTTTAATAATTTCCCATTGAGTTGCATGAGCAAGAGAAATATTATGATATTAATTTAATTTGATTTTTTTGACATAAATCGGCTATTTTTTTAATTCATCTAAAGTTGATTACTGGTACTCATATTTTTTTGCTAAAAAACTAAAATTGAAAATAAAGAAACTCAGAGACACGATTCAGGGATAATAAAGCTACACTTGTCAAAACACCAATCCAAAGTGCCCACCACCAAGTAGGTTTCAACTTTGCTAAAATTTCCTGAGTATTAGGTAAGAAACTTACAGAAAAAGTTAATCCTATTAAACCAAAAATTGAGAAAATTTTACTTCCCAAAAATTCCGGTAGATAAGTCATATCTTTCCAAGATTGGAGCTGAAAACCAAAATTAGTTAACATAGATAATTTACCTTTAGCTTCACCTGGTATAACTACTCCATTCATACCTGCCATTGTCTGTAAAATATCTAAACCATCCTGAATATTTTGCGCTCTAAATAACACCCAACTAACAATAACAGCAACAAAAGTAATTACCCATGCCAATACTTTCGGCATTGGAATATTTAACTTTCGCCAACCATGATTTATACATAAATATGTACCGTGTAAACCTCCCCAAATTACATAAGTCCAACCTGCACCATGCCATAATCCACCTAACAACATTGTTGTCAAAAGATTACTATAACGACGCACTTCTCCACGACGACTTCCACCGAGAGGAATATATAAATAATCCCTCAGAAAATTGGATAAAGTAATATGCCAGCGTCGCCAAAAATCACTAATAGAAGTAGCTTTGTAGGGAGAATTAAAATTAATCGGTAATTTAATATTAAACATCAACCCCAAACCTATCGCCATATCGGAGTAACCAGAAAAATCAAAATATAGCTGAAAAGTGTAACTTAAAGCTCCTACCCAAGCTTCAATAAAACTTAACTCAGAAGCATTATTAAAAGCTAGTGCTACCCAAGGCGATATAGTATCAGCTATCAATACTTTTTTACACAACCCCAGACTAAAAAGACTTAAACCCAAAGCCATATTTTTCTGGGAAAAAATAAAATTACGCAATTGACGAAACTGAGGAATAAGTTCATCGTGGCGTAAAATAGGTCCGGCAATTAATTGGGGAAAGAAAACTACAAAGAAACTATAAGTAAGTAAATCGTAATTAGTCTCTCTTGTTTCCCCACGATAAGCATCTACTAAATAAGCTATCTGAGTAAAAGTATAAAAAGAAATTGCCAAAGGCAAAATAATTTGCCCAGCATTCAAATTTGTAGAAACTACTGAATTAACAGTATCCAAGAAAAAGTTCGCATATTTATAATAGGAAATTATTGCTAAATTAAGAGCTATACCTACCCAAAGTAAAACATTTGCTCGCTTACTTTCCGGTTTAGCCTCAGCAATAAATTTCCCCATTTGAAAATTCCATAAAATTGAAATTATCAACAGAGGCAAATAAGCAACATTCCAATAACCGTAAAAAGCAAAAGAACTAGCAGTTAACCAAACCTTAGCAGCTTTAATTAAACCAAATTTGGTTAAAGCAAAAAATATAATCAGAGTTAAAGGTAAAAAACCAAAGATAAAAACATAAGAGTTAAATAACATACCTAATCACTTTCTCCCTAAATATCTTTTTGCTCATCTGAACAAGATTTTTGCATCACACTTTTCTTTTCCACAGTTTGTGTTTCACCAGGTGGTACAGTTCTCTCCTCCATAAAGAAAATATCGAAACTTTCTAATTTTTCCGCACCCTCATTCTGTTTATTCCACTCACGACAAACATACTCTGCATAATAAGGATAAAGTTTTTTCCCAATTGCTCTATTTAAAGTTAGAAAATAACTCCGCCACTGCATATTTTTATATAGCTTATTAAATTGTTTCATTGTTGGCTTATCCCAACTTACAGACTCTCCTTTTTGATATAAAACATCAACCTCTGTCCCATTATTCAACTTACCAGGAATAACGTGCCAACCATCATCTCTAGGTGGAGCAGGTGCAAAAATACTCCATGATTGGTCTAACTTTGTCAGCTTACCAATCACATCTAATTTTTGAACAGTCCTACGTCTAAATAATTTATGAGCTTTAGTAATTAAATCCTGCTTTTCTACTTTTCTTCTTTGATAAGTTTGGGTCACAAAACCTTTTACATTCCAAGTCAAAGTATAGAGAAGTAGTAAAAATACAATAATATTTAAACCTCGATAAGGACGTATATCTAAAGGACGAAATTTAAAAGGTTTAGTAAAATTTCCGGCGAATTTTCTATTATTGGCAATAGTTTCATAAAATTTCGTTCCGAGAGGTATTATTGATGGCAAACCCATCACAAAAGCCAAAGGTTTAAATATAGGAGATAAACTAAATACATAAACTAAAGCCTCCCATTTAAAACGTCGATTTTCTTGCCAGTCTACCACCACCCAAGAATTTTTCTCCTGCATATCAGCATAGATAGATTCATCAGTTTGACAAGTCGTTAATGGTGTTCCCGGTAAAATTAAAAACGTGCGTAGTAGATAAACAACCTTCTTACAAAATCCACAGTCTGCATCATAATAAATCTTTAATCCTTTCCGTTCATTTGTCTGAATTTTTTTCTGCCAATTATCCCATACTGCTGTAGGAATCAAAGCAAACCAACTAACAATACTTAAATAGGGAAATATTCCCAGAGTAAAAGACAAACCAAAACTAATATGTAAAAGAATAAAAGAAACAACTGAAACGGAACGGAAAAACGTAATTGCAAAAGGAATAAAAATCATAAAAGGTCCTAACCATTCAAACCAAAGAGCTGCCCAGGTTAGTAACTTTAATATCGGTTCTGGAAAACTTAGTAAAAATTGCCCAAATGGCGTAGCATATCCATCAAAACTCAGAGCATAATAAACCGCATCTCCATCAGGCCACCAAATCTCACTCTTTGTCTTATAAGCTGCTGAACCTGCATAAATCAAAACCATTTGAATCATCAATGCCACAGTAGCAGCAGAAGCAATACGCTTAGGCAATTTTTCTGTTGATGAATTAAGAGCGCTATCTATTGAATAACTTGCTCCTAAAGGTAAAAACATTGCCCAGAAAAGTAGGGCGCGTAGTACATGATCGGCAGCAAAAATTAAAACTGGGTTTCTATTATGAATAGAAATAATAAACGCCCACATAGCAATAGTTGCTAATCTAGTTCGATATCCTACTAGCAAAGCTACAGCTATTAATACAGCAAATAAGAAAATTAAACCTTGTACAAAAGCTTCACCACTAATTGAATTTATTGACCAATGAAAAGGATTTGCAATTTCCTTAAGTAATGTCCGAGGCATCACTCCAGCATCACTATAATGAGCTGTTAAATCTGCAGCACGGATAATTAATTCTACAATAATTATCAATGCCAAACCCACTCTAAATAGGGCGAGCGATCGTAAATCTAAACCGAATAACTCCTCTAGTTTAGTCTTTAATTTATTTTTCTCTTTTTCCTCAGCTACTTTCATCATACTAGCCTTTATTTAACGTCGATCTAAATTAGCGCTTAATTTACCGAAATATTGTGGTTTAAAGCCTCCCCTTTTAAGGGGATAATAAATAACAATTTTCCTGTTCGTCAATCCTATCCGTTTTCAAGGAGAGGTAATTCTCAATTCTCAATTCTCAATTCTCAATTCTTGAACTTGCTATTTTTTCCTTTTAGTAATCCAAATTTTTATTCTATTACATAAAACTTGAAAACCATGATAAAGAGTCGGTAAACGTTGTAGATAAACACCAAGTCTTACCAAAGCAGCTAACCCACCATGCAAACTAATACCAAAACTATAAACTGCTGCTGCATTTTTTCCCAAAGTAATCATTTCTCCTAAGTGTAAATAATGAAAAGGTCTGGGACGTTTATTATTTAAAATTCTCCACAAATTTTTAGCTGCTTGACTTGCTTGTTGATAAGCAACTTGAGCTACAGCCGGAAGTTTTTTACCATTAGGATATAAAATTTCAGCAACATCTCCCAGGACAAATACTTCTGGATAGTCAACTAATTGTAAAGTTGGCTCACAAATAAGTTGACCTCTAAAATTATGGGAACAATCCAAATTTTTTACCCAATCTCTAACTTGAGTACCTGCCGTCCACAGTACAAAATCTGTCGGAATAATAGCACTTTCATTAGACTGCCATAAAGTAATTTGGTCAGCTTCAATAGCATTAACACTTGTCTCTAAACTGATTAAAACATTTCGTTTATCTAGAGCAACTTGAGCATTTTTACGAGTAGCTGAAGTAAAGCTTTTCAGGATTTCTTTTCCTCTTTCTATTAAACGTATTTCTCCCCTTCTTCCCAATCTATCTGATATTTTTCCTGCCAACTCTACTCCACTCGGACCCCCACCTATAATAGCTACCCGAATTAATTCTTTATTAGAATTTTCCAAACTTTGTAGTTTTTGCTCCAGGATTTGAGTATCAGTTTGAGTTCGGAATGTCAAAACATTTTCTGCTGCACCAGTTGGTAATTTTCCATTAGTCACTCCCACAGAAATAACTAAGTAGTCATAAGCTAAATTTCCTTGTTCTAAAAGTTTAACTTGACGAGCTTTAAAGTCAATATCTTGAACCGTATCTTGACAAAACTGTAATTTTTTATTTCTGATAAGTTTATCAAAACGAGGAAATATTTCCCAAGGTTCAAGTTCACCTGTAATTACCTCATATAGCAAGGGAGTAAACACAATATGATCGTTTTGATCTATTAATGTAACTTCGCAATTTTTATTTTTAAATCCCCAACAACTATGTAGATACAAAGCTGTATAAAGACCTCCAAAGCCACCACCCAATATGCAAATTCTTATGACTTTATCGCTTTGTTTTTCTGCTTGAGAAGTTTCTCCAGTTTCCACAGTTTTTAATGTTAATAAATTTTATTTGTTATTGCCCAATTTTGTTAAAATTACCTCTTCACAAATCCTGATAGTAAATTTAAAGAAGCGGTAGTAATTTTTCCTTCATAGAGACTTGTTAATACAATATTCCCAGAAATAATTTTGTTATTTTCAAATTTGAAAATAACACTTTTTTCCAGTTTTACTACTAACTGTAATGCAACTGAAATTTTTGATAAGCTAATAACTAAAACTCGAAGTAAATAAAATCCGAAGGAACAGTTGCCCCTAATAAAATAGTTAAACCTAACAGAATTTTCGATACCCAAGGAGACAATAATATTTCATACTCCTCTCGTTTTTGCCAGACTGCCAAATGTTCTAAAAATAATGCCCCTATTGCCAGAAACATAGTAAAACCTAGAGCATAAGCCTCATTTATACTATAAGAACTAAAGGCATCAATTACTCCAGAGAATGAATATGCCCATGGTGTAACTAAAGTTTGTAATTTAACGCCCAACCTACTAATATTGGTCTCCATGAAAAATAAACAACCCAGAGTTACCGATATTAATGTCAAAGCCCAGGATACAAACTCAGTTTTGGCAGTCCATCTCCCCATAAATCTCTGAAACGATCTACCTGCATATCTGAGTACCAATAATAGAGCGCCGTGGTAAGCTCCCCATAAAATAAAATTCCAGGCTGCACCATGCCAAAAACCTGAAAGAGTAAAAGTTATAAATAGATAGAATGCTGCCCACTGTTTATTTGCACCCATCAGGGGAATAAAAACATAGTCCCTAAACCAGTTACTCAAAGTAATGTGCCAACGTCGCCAAAATTCTTGGATACTTACAGAGGTATATGGTGCAAGAAAGTTAAGTTCTAATTTTACTCCAACAACTTTAGCTATACCAACAGCCATAAAGCTGTAGCCACCAAAGTCAAAATATATTCTTAAAGTAAATAAGAAAGCATGGAACCAAATTAACCAAGCATTTGCCGTTTGTGTTAGGTCGATGTATGGGCTAATGTTATCTCCTAGAACAAATTTCATAAATAAACCTAGAGACAACCACCGCAAACCTATGTCAAAGTTTTCTGCTGTAAATTTGAACCGAAAAGATTCAATTTGAGGTAGTAATTGTTTGCGTCTTTCAATTGGGCCTGCTACAATTTGAGGGAAGAATGCAATAAAGTTAACGTAATCTACAAAATTAATCTGCTTTTTCTTTTTACTTTTTGCTGTAAAAGAATCTACAACAAATGCCACCATTTGGAAAGTATAAAAAGAAATACCTGGTGGAATAGTTTTATATACAGGTAAAGGAAAACTTTGTTGCCAATTATTCGGAATTGTTACTACTAAACCAACTACATCTTCTACAAAAAAGGTAAGATATTTAAAGTAAGCTAATATCGCCACATCAAAAACTATTAAAAAAGTAGCGATCGCCCTTGACTCCCAACCACGTCTTTGGAACATTAGTTGCACCATTATGTAGTTGAAAATTACCTCAAATATAAATACAGCGAAGCTTTTTACATTAGCATTTAAAAATAATATAAGTGACAGTACCATCAAACCGATGGTATCAAAATAATCTCGCCATAGGTTTAGACTTTTTCCTAGGGCACGAATGCTAAAGAAAGGCACACTAAAAATTAGTAATACCCACCAGAAGGAAAAATCAGAAAAATTCAATTAACTATTTCCTCCTCTCTCTAGATAGCAACTTATCCCAATTACTTAGGGTTTGAGCCATTTGTTTCTGTTTATCTGTTAAATTAATTTCAAGTTACCAGGATAAATTTTTTCTAGTAACTGCAGTTTCTTTCTCATTTTATCAAGAAAAAGTCTTAATCTATACTCAATTTTACAGGTATGATTAAGACTTTTTCTCTTAAATATCTTTAGAAATTACAGCAACCCTCGAAGTTATACTAACTTTACAGGGAAAGTCTTTTATTTCTTGGAGATGTCTATGTGTTACTAAGTATTTTTACCAATGGATAATTGATAATTAATCTCGAAAGGTTTAAAGCCTCTCATAATAATTAATCATTGATAATTACAGATATTTTTCATTATCCACTATTAATTATCAATTTTTACAGAAGTAATTATCAATTATCCATTATCCATTATCCATTAATAAAGAACCACTTACTTATTTCCAAAAACCGCCCCAACCTTTACCAGATTTTGCCGCAGGTTCTTCAACTTTTTCTGTTGCTTCTTCAGAAAATTCCAGATTTTCTAATGCTTCTGAAATATCAAATTCAGACACTAGATATTGAGCTGATTTCTCAATTGTAGGATAATCCCAAAACAATGTAGAAGGTAATTCTAAATCTAGTTCATCTTCTAGTTCACCGACTAGAGTTACTGCATCAATAGAATCTAAACCATGACGAGTTAGAGGATCTGCAAACTCAATAGTGTTTTTATCAATAGTAAGTTGTTCTGCTAATCTCTCCCTAATCCAGTTTTGCAGAATTTCTACTGGTGAATTTTCTGTTTTTGCTTCAGTATTAAGCGTGCTGGAGTTCTGAACTTGCATTTTTTATATTCTCCTGTTGTTGAGTTTTTGCTAATTGAAAAGGAACAATAGAAAAGGCTTTATTTTCGTTATAAAGTTTGAGCATTTCTTGAGTGACTTTTTCCTGGTAGGATTGGTCTACTTTTTGTGAATGCCCAAAAGGTTGTAGTAGACGATTTAGACTTAGAACTAACCATTCACCACTAGCAAAGAATTCTCCTAGTAATTCCCGGTTATAAATCCACATTTGTACACACGCAGTAGCAGCGTGTAAAGCACAATATTTTTTGGTTATTTCAAATAGTTCTGGTGACTGGTCGTGACCGAACTCAAATGCTGAATTAGCAATTTGTTGATCGTGAGCATTTACTTCTTCAAGGATACACTCAGTTAGGGTAGTAATTTGCTCTAGAACTAATGGTTCTATATTAGCATTTTTTAAACCTTTTAACTGTTCTAATGCAATTTCTAATCCTTGTAAAGTATCATCAGCACCCCGCCCTGAAATTTCTAATTTTTCTGGTGCAAAAGTAGGCAATTGTTTCTCTAAGGAATAAATTATTTCCAAACGAGATTTAATCTTTTCCATCTTAGCAGAATTCCGTCGAGAACGATGTTTTGTTAACTGACGAAACTGTAACATTAGAGCGTGCAAATTAACAGTTGTACTACCATCAAACACACTAATAATTGAATTATCTCTCAGCACTTTTTGGAACATTCCAAAATCATGTTCTTCTCGCATATAAAAACGAGAACCTAACACTGATGAAATATTATTAATCATTGTTTCTAACTGAACAGTGACAAAATATTTCACTACTGCTCCCCAGACACTAAATTGTTCGGGAATAACATGAAATCCTCTTGCTGCTCCAATAGTTTCACAATCACAAATTAATAGGTCTAAAAATCCGTCTAGTAGAATTTTTCTAGGTTGAGGAATGTCAAAAACTGTCTTATTGTAAATGACCCGATTAATTGCAAATTTTAACGTAGTTCTTAAAGCTGTATCAGCAGCACCATGAGAAAAAGCTGCACATAAAGTTCTAGTAATTTGAAATCCTTTCAAAGCAACTTCTAGACCAGCTCCTTCCCCTTTGATCAACATATCTTCGGGAACAAAGCAATCTTTAAAACCTATCCCACTCATATCAGAAGCTCGAATTCCGTGGGTAAGAATTTTCGGTAAATTGTAGTAATTTGCTGAATCGAGTCGGCTTTTTTCTACCATAAATAAAGATAGACTTCTGGCTCCGCCATCGTTATCAGTCTTTGCTAATATATAAGATATCCCTGAAATAGTCGCCCGATTTATCGGCCACTTTTCTCCATTCAGTAGATAACCTCCAGGAACTTTTGTGGCAGTCAAGTCTCCACCAACTAAGTCAGCACCATGTTCCTTTTCTGAGTAACCCAGGCACATTGTCCCATGTTCATCTTTAATATAAGCTGCTAACTTTTGTTTTTGTTCTTCTGTACCAGCCATCCAGGTAATAAAAGACCAAAACATGGTAGTAAAAGCAATTCCTATTGTTTGGTCGCGCCGACACAAAACTCTAACAAAAGCTACAAACTCTTCAAAAGAAGTAAACTCTCCACCACAATTCACAGGTACATAATAATGTTGTAGCTTCCAGTTATAGAGCCATTCAATTTCCTCATGGGGAAACTCTTCACTCTCATCAATTTCAATTACTCTTTTAAAAGACATTTGACTGTCTGGATTTTCTGGGTCGCCGAGAGCGCGTTCTAGTTCTTCAGCTACCCAATATTGCTTTAGTTTCTCCATGCTAAATCTCCTGATTTTTTTGTAGGGCTGAATGGCATTCATCCCACTAGCTATTTTTAACTTGAGATGCCAATGACTCAACTTCTTCTTGTAACTTGCGATACTTAGAGGTTAGTTGAGGATTTTCACTCCAGTCAGCTATTACATCCAGTGTTCCTGCCAAAAAGTTTGAGCGACAGGCACGACGTTGAATCTTGCCACTGGCAGTCTTGAGAATATTTCCTGGTTTACCTAAAACTACAGCATAAACTTGTAGCTCATGGTCCTCAGAGACAACTTGGCGGATGTCATTAATTACTTTCTCAGTATCCAAATCTTGGGTGCGACGCTCCACCTCTTGAACAATTACTAGATGTTCATCACCCTTAACTTCAATTGAAAATGCTGCGCCATAGTCTGGACGAAGAGCTGGATGAACTTGTTGTACTGTCCACTCTATATCTTGGGGATAGTGATTTGTACCTCGAATAATAATCAAATCCTTTATTCGCCCAGTAATATATAGTTCCCCATCTTTCAAAAATCCTAGGTCTCCAGTCCGCAAAAATGGACCTTCTCCACTGTCTTTTATATAAGCTTGGAATGTTTCTTTGGTTGCTTCAGGACGTTCCCAGTATCCTTGAGCCACACTGGGGTCTAATACCCAAATTTCTCCTACTTCATCAGTTGCACATTTTGTGAAAGTTTCTGGATTAACAATAGCGACCTGAGTTTCACAAACTAAGCGACCACAAGATGGATAAGCTCTTACCCCTGTTTCATTGTGAGAAACTTCTACAATTTTCTTTTTTTCTACTAAAGCAGTTGCATCTATAGTACAAAGTACAGGGTCTGTAAGTTTCGGTTTAGCTGAGACCAGGAGGGTATCTTCTGCTAATCCATAACATGGAGCAAAAGCATTCCAACGAAAACCAGTAGCTGAGAAAGTTTCGTAGAAACTATCCATAACTTTAGGATTAATAGGTTCTGCTGCATTACCTGCTGCTTCCCAATTACTCAGGTCTAATGTAGATAGTTGTTTTGGTTTAACTCGCCGAACACAAAGGTCATAGGCAAAGTTAGGTCCCTGACTGTGAGTAGCTTTGTAATTTGAAAGAGCTTGCAGCCAACGGAGCGGTTGCTTCACAAATGAGAAGGGGGACATAATGTAACATGGAGTCCCATTGAATAATGGCTCCATCATTCCCTCCACTAATCCATAATCGTGAAAGAAAGGCATCCAAGTAACAGTTTTACTTTCTGGCGTGTAGCCACAAGCCCTCTGTAGATAGCCCAAGTGATGAAGCAAGTTCTTATGGGTGAGCATTACCCCTTTTGGAGTCGAGGTAGAACCGGAAGTATACTGTAAATATGCTAGAGTATCCCCAGTAATATCAGGGTCTTCCCATTCTTTAGCTAACTCTAAGTCAACAGATTCAGTATCTATCCAGCGCATTGTCTCGAATTCTGGAAACTCATCTGCTACTTGTTCTACAAGAGAAATTATTGTGCCAGTTGTTAAAACTATGGAAGCTTTAGCATCTTGAACTATAGCTCTTAGTCTAGGTAAGGTACGTTTGAGACGACCTGCTTCTGGAGGTGGCACGGGAATGGCTATTACTCCAGAATATAGACAACCACAAAAAGCTGCTATTGCTTCCAATCCTTGTGGGTAGAGTAGTAAGCCTCTTTCTCCTTTAACTTGATGTTTTTGTAGGAATGCTCCAATAGCTTGTACTCGACGCTCTAGTGAAGAGTATGTTAAGTTGTCTCCTTCTTTTTTTCCGTCAACCAAGAAAGTGTATGCTAGTTTTTCTGGTTGTTCTGCTGATAAAGTTTTAAGTAGGTCTATTAGGGTAGAATATTTCACTGTCTCACTCATTTAATGGGAGAGGCATTGGCTCACTTGTATTAAGATATAGTTTGTTGTCTAGATTGGACTAGGAACTTTATTTAATTATTTGTCCTGAGTAATACACCTGATAAAATGTGATTTTAGTAACATTTACTTATGTTGTTTGTTTCTCAAAGCTCAATAAACCGATGTAAGCAATGATTTTTCAACTAAGAGGTGGTAGTTTTTTTTACTATATCTTTAAGCCAGCCTGTTTTATTTTGGCATAAGTCGATCGACGATTGCAACTGTTTACTTTCTTCTTTACCGAATCTTTAAATAATAGAGAAATCTTGTTTGATCCACTCAGACCAGGCTAGTTGTGGCCGACTCTGGGGATTAGAGAAGTAAGTAAAATTTATATGTGAAATAAAATATTGAACAATTTACCTATCCATAAAAAATTTAATGGAGGCAGATTCAAAAGGTACTAATATAGTAATTACCGAAAATTAAGGTATAAAGCCTCTCCATTCATGGAGAAAAAAACGGGTGTTTCAGAGAATTCTGTAGGATGGGATGGCGTTTTGCTGGCGCAGAGCTTCTGCTTTATATGTCGCGCAGCGTTTCATGTCGGCTCTTAGCCGAAAACGCCAGTCGCCGACATGTTTGCAGAGCATTCCGTCGGGAAAAAGCATTAGCGAAACCCCTCTGGAAGAAGCACCGACTCTGATAAGAGTGGGTCTCTCGAATAGTGCAGAGCCACTCAGGAATTAAAGTCACGCAGCGAAAAGCTTTGCAACTTGAAAAACGCGCGTTGTACGGAGCGCTAAACGCCATATCCAATGGACTAAGATAAGAAAAAAATTTCCTTTTGCCCAATCCTTTTCTTTTTTATAAGAAGAGGTAATTATTAATTCTTGAACACTCAGCTATGAGCCTTGTCGTTTCTGTAATTCTGCATTTATTTCAATGCAGTTTCTTGTAAGTCATTAACATAAAAAAGGCTATATTAACTATTATTAAAATTAGATTCCCTAAATTTATTACTTACTTACTTAATAATTCTAACAACTTTGCATTGCCAAATCTTATAATTTGATTAGTTAAATTATATATAAATAATAATTCTCAAATGAGTTATCAAAACAATCAAAACTTTAAAAAAAATCCTGAACTAGATGAGGAATCAGCCTCAAATTCATTTAGTCCCATATCTAATGTTGGTAAATCAATTCAAGTTTTTTTTGCACAATTCTTAGAATGGTTTCAGGCACTTCCTCAATGGGGAAAAATTATAGGATTAATTATTATTCCCATATTTGTCATTAAGATATTAGAAGCTGTTGTCAGTTTAGTTTCTTTATTAATTACTATAGGAGTATTTGCAGTAGTTATTTATCTGGGATATCGTTTTTTAATCCCCCCTAATTATTTAGGAAAAAACAAATAAAGCACAGTAGCATTTGGCTGATTCTTTTAATTGTAATTATTACTACAAACAGTTGATAATAAAATTTAAAAATAGTCGGTAAATTAAACCTGAAAAAATTACTACTATACTTAATCTATCTATATAGCAATAGTATTGTGGTAAAATTTTTCTAAAAGTTAAACAATTTATAGTATTTGCTAAATATCAAAAAAATTAAAATATTAGTTTGACGACCGAATAACAATAGTATATATTATTTTTGCGGTCAGTTGCTAAAACTGTATAGATTCAGTATAGGTTTTATCTGTTAACAATATCAGAAATAACAGATAGGTTTAGGAAGTATGGGTAAAGTAAAGACAAAAATAGTTTCAACCTAAAACTATTAGCCCCCTGTTTGTTCCTAGTTAGGAAAATAAAAAAAAGGCGAAAAAAAATAGGTTTAGTAAATTATAATACCATAATTTACGATGCAAAAGAGTAAATCTAAAAGTTAAAAATCTTAAACTAAATATATAAATATGACAAGCCCGACTTGTGATTCAGGGATTAATAATAACCCAGAGAGATCGTGGCAGTTAAAATCTAAGCAACTACCAATCTGGGTTCGTAGATGTGGTGCTTGGGCTACGGAAGTATCTCTTATTGTAGTGAGTGGAACAGTTCCATTTTGGCTCGGTCAGTTAGGTAATATAGGTAACAAATCTGTTCCTCTTAACCCAGTTGTAGCAAAAACTACAGAAGTAATTGCCCATACTTTGGGACTTCCTTTACGAAACCGTTATCAAAAAGTAACGCCTCTAGCTAATCTAATATGGTCTGGAGCATTATTCGCTCCTATAGTAATTGTAGGTTGGCAATTATATTTATTATCGACAACAGGTCAAACATTGCCTAAGCGTTGGTTTGAAGTCAGAGTTGTGGCAGCTTTAGGAAATTCTCCTGGTTGGAAAAAAACCTTGATTCGCGAGGGTTTGGGAAAATGGGGATTACCCATGGGAAGTGCCTACTTAATTTGGCGTATGACTGGAGCATTTCCTTCTTTGGGAATCCTTTTATTATTGGGAGGATTAACATCCTTCATTGATATTTATTTTGTTCGTTTTAATAAACTACGTCGCACTGGACACGATAAATTAGGAAATACTTTTGTTGTAGACGCGAATTCTGGCCAATTGGATTCTAATGCTTTTAGTTTAGGTGATACTGAAACACAAATTTCTGTAGCAACAATTGTTCTGAGTGAAAAAAAATCAGAAAGTTTTTATTTATGGCCTTGGATACGACAAAATCCTGGTATTAGTTTAATGATTGTGACTACTGTAGGTATGGTCTCAGTTTTGGGGACTATTTTTGGTACTCACGTTTATATTCAAAATCAAGCAAATTGGCGGGAATTTAAACAACAAGATAATGATATGTTTCTGGCTCTTGTTAACAAGTTGTCTTTAACTTCCACTAAACCCCAGCAACGACGAGTATCAGTTTTAGCCTTGGGTTCGACTAAAGATCCCCGCGCCATACCATTATTAGTGGATTTGTTGGGGCAAGAAAAGGAACCAAGTATACTTGATGGAATTCAACTATCTTTGGTCAGTGCTGGGCCAACAGTATTACCAGAACTACGTCGCTTAAATCAAGCTTTGAAAAATGATCTGGATTCTTTAAGTTATGGTGGTAATTCTCAAGAGCAACTTTTGGTATCTCTACGACTAAGGGCAACTCAAAAGGCGATCGCCAAGGTTCTCAAAGTTTACAGTGGCTTGGTTAAAGATGTTGATTTGAGTGGAGTAGATTTAGGCCAAGTGACTTCTACACCAGCAAGCTTTACTTTGATATTAGAAAACACGGATTTGTCTGGAGTGAAATTCAGAGGTGCTATTCTGAATCAAGCTACTTTTAAGAATAGTCGCTTTTATGGACCAGGAAAAGATAATCGTCTAGGAACTTTTGATGATTCGATTGCTGATTTGAGTGGGGCAAATCTGATAGAAGCAAATTTAATGGGTGCTGTATTAGGTCCAGTTGTTATGCAACGTGCAGATTTGTTTAGAGCAACTCTTAGTAAAGCTAAAATGTCAGATTCTATTCTAAAAAAAGCAAATTTAAGTAGTGCCAAGTTAATTGAAACTGACTTACATCGAGCAAACTTAAGAGAGGCGAGTTTTACTGGTGCAGATTTAGGAAGTGCTGATTTATCAGAAGCTAATTTATACAGAGCTAATTTAAGTAAAGTCAAAGCTGAAGGTGCTACTTTCCAATCATCCGATCTAAGAGAATCTAATTGGCAAGGGTCAAATTTATCAGGAGCAAACTTCAGTAGAGCTAATTTAAAAAAAGCAGACCTGAGTTTAGCTCAATTAACTAATGCCAACTTTCGGAATGCTCAACTGCAAAATGCTAATTTAAGAAATACAGATTTAAGTTTAGCCGATTTGCGAGGAGCAAACTTAAGTGGAACTGATTTAAAAGGGGCAAAATTGGTAGTTCCAAAACCTACTCAAGCAGAGCAATTTTTGACAAGTCCACTAGATACATTCAAATCGGATCATTTGAGAGGAGTTAATTTCAATTTTGCTAAGAATTTAAACCAAAATCAAATTAACTACATCTGTCAACAGGGAGGAATTCACGAAAAATGTAAGATTAGGGAGTAGCAAGATAATTAATAATGGATAATGGATAATGGATAATGGATAATGAAAACTGTCTTTAAATAGACATCTCCAAAAATTCAAAATAAAATCAATTCTTTCTTCCTGTTCCCTGTTCCCAGTTAAGTGTGCCCCCTTTTATGGGTATCAATTATGATAGCTATATAATGATGTTGATAATCTAAACTGAGATTTTCTAAACTTCAACTTCTTCAAAAGATACATACAGGGGTTCTATAAACTTAGGAGAATTGAATTAGAAAAAAATGAGAAGCCTTGAGTTATTCCAAGGGCTTCTCATCAACTAATTAAATAATTGAAAACTTAAACTAGAAAATTATCACAAACTACACAGAAACTGCAGTCTTAGTAGCAGCAGCTAATTCTCCACTAGCATATTTAGTAGCAAACTCATCTAAAGTTTGAACTTTAATTTTGCTAGCATTACCAGCAGTACCAAACTGTTGATAACGATCTAGACATACTTGCTTCATGTACTTAATAGAAGGCTTCAAGAAGTGACGAGGGTCAAAGTTAGAAGGATCTTTAGCAGCAGCTTCACGAATAGCAGCGGTGATGGCCAAGCGGTTATCAGTATCGATATTTACCTTACGAACACCACTCTTGATTCCTTTCTGAATTTCTTCAACAGGTACACCGTAAGTTTCTGGAATCTCACCACCATACTGATTGATAATTGCTATTAAATCTTCAGGAACAGAAGAAGACCCGTGCATAACCAAGTGAGTATTAGGTAGACGACGGTGAATTTCTTCAATGCGACTAATAGCCAAAATTTCACCAGTAGGCTTACGAGTAAACTTATAAGCACCATGGCTAGTACCAATAGCAACTGCTAGAGCATCTACTTGAGTTCGTTCTACAAATTCTACAGCCTCATCTGGGTCTGTTAAAAGTTGATCTTCGGTAAGTTTACCTTCTGCTCCATGGCCATCTTCTTTATCGCCCATACCAGTTTCTAAGGAACCCAAACAGCCTAACTCACCTTCTACACTTACACCAATGGAGTGAGCAACTTTAACTACTTCAGCAGTAACATTAACGTTATATTCAAAGCTAGCTGGAGTCTTAGCATCTGCCTCTAGAGAACCATCCATCATCACGCTAGTGAAACCGTGGCGCATAGCCCCATAGCAAGTAGAAGGAGAATTACCATGATCTTGGTGCATAGCAATGGGAAGATGAGGGTAAGTCTCTACTGCGGCCAAGATTAAGTGACGTAGAAAATTTTCACCAGCATATTTGCGTGCCCCACGAGAAGCTTGTAGGATTACAGGGCTGTCTGCTTCATCCGCTGCCTGCATAATGGACTGAATTTGCTCCATGTTGTTGACATTATATGCAGGAATGCCATAACCGTTTTCTGCTGCGTGGTCTAGTAGTAAGCGCATTGGTACGATAGCCATACCTTTTCCTCCTAAATATTGTTTGTTATTAGCTTATTAGTAAATTTGTTTACTTAAGCTTAATTCTTACGACAATATTAAGACAAAATGAAGATTATGTCTATAAATATTAAATTTATCTTTTCTATAACTCCCGTTTCTTCTGTTGGGGCGAATGGCTATTTGCCCCAACAACTCTTGTACGTCGCCAATCCGACGGCTCCCCTGCCTGACCCCTCCCCCTTACTAAAAGACTTATTTAGCAAACCCTACATAAAGGGGTTTCCTAATTTATGAGGTACAACCATCGTGACTAAGATGTATGCACTGCAATATTTTCACCATTTACCTTGTACCTCATTTGCCCGAAACCTGCTGTATCTTTTAATTTGAGTAAACCAAAAATTAGGGACGTTGAATGGAACGTCCCTACTGGGTTATCATTTTTTTTCAATCTGGTTCACTGATATGAAAAATTATGTGAACTTTTACTCTGGTTTTAGTGGGTCGCCCGGGACTCGAACCCGGAACAAATCGGTTAAAAGCCGAGTACTCTACCATTGAGCTAGCGACCCTAATTTATAGATGAAGTCAGAAGTTAGTAATTAAACTTTTACTATGACTAAGTTTGAGAGGTTGAAAATTTTTTAACTGACCTATCGGCTGCTATATATTTCTTTTTCTCTCACACAATTATTAAGGTTAGCATAGTCATAACAAATATTGCAAGGATTTTCATAAAAAATTTTAGATATTGTGACAACTGGCTATGGAAAAGTGATTTTTTGATCGATACAGCCCATATTTGGGGGACAAATTAATAGTTGACCAAATGATCGAATCAAGCATACAAGTATTACACAAATGTTGCAGTAAGTCTGATTAACATTTCACAAGAAGACCCTGGCTCTAAATTAACAATACGATAACCTGTGTTTAGAGAATTAGCAGGAGCTGTCCATGGCTCTAAACAGTAAAAATCCTGATTTTTAACTGTCCAGAAGACAATAGTTGAATATGCAGAAGTATAACTTAGTGTAATTCTTAAACCACGACTTTGATCGTAGACAGTTGTGGCCAAACCTGTTAATTTGTCAAATACTGCACTCACTTCATCTAGTTTAGAATCAAATTTACAATCATTATCATGTAGAGTTCCTGTATTCCGATCCAAATATTGCATTGAAGGTATATTAAACTGAAGCTGATGCTTATTTGGAGCTAAGAAATAAGGATGGAGTCCTGTGGAAAATGGCATCTTTTGTGTATTGCCCAAGTTAGTATAAGTTTGGAATATTTCTAGAGAGTTACCTTTCAGTTGGTAGGTAAAGGTAAGTTTAAAGTCGAATGGATAAATAGTTCTTGTTAATCTATTGCTGGTTAAAACTAGAGTTATTGAGGCTTTATCTTGATTGGACTTTCCTATGACTTCCCAAGGTAGGTCTCGTGCAAATCCATGTTGTTTGAGAAAGTAATCATTACCATTATATTTGTATCTGTTGTTTGGTAAGTTGCCACAAATTGGGAATAAGATGGGTATTCCACCTCTTACAGTTAATTCTGGATTTTCAAATCTATTAGCATCAAGGAAAAGTAGTTCTTGATTGTTCACACACCAACTGGTAATTATTCCTCCTCTCTCTGGCACTACATTAATACTAGAATTAAATGCTAAATCAGAGAGGGTATAAGTTTTGTATTTTTTCTGTTGTAGTGCAATGGCAAACACAGTTTTTATTTTAATTCAGGAATTGAGTATTTAATATTATACCAAGCATGAAAAAAGAATGCTATTCTTAGGTGAAGCTTCAATTATTAAGTAATTAATCTGGGCGGAATGACATCTTTAGTCATTACTACGGCAGTTATTGTTAATTATTTATATTTTTACTTCTACCCGACTCCCTTACTCAATAAATTTTAGCAAACAGTTATCAAGCTTGATATTAGGTACTGGGTTATTATCGCTAGAAATAAAAATAAACTTTTTTGGTTATTTACCAAATGATTATTTAGATGTCTAGTTTCTCTGTGATTAGAAACTAAATACATGAATAAATCTAAACAAAGTGAATAGGGAATAGGTAGTAGGGCGGAGGTAAGAAAACACAACTATTGGTTATTTCAGTTATCAGTACCGACCGCTGAAGTTGGAGGCTTTAAATACTGAAGTTGACTTTTTTCATCCTCTTAAAAGGGGAGGCTTGAGAGCCTATTTTTTCGTCACCAAAAAATAGTCGAGAAAGATTAACCAAATCAAATATAGCTAGTATTATGTAGGGTTTTAGTGACCCAAAGCCTGATTTTGCTATTCAGGGATGAATTTCATTAATAGATAATTGATAATGGATAATTACCTCTGGTTAAAACCGTGAGGGAATATGTATAAGGAAATGCCCTAGCAATTTTTTTCCCTTGAAAGGGTCGGCTAATCAAGCTAAATTATTAAATAATTAATTCTTAATTCTTAATTCTTAATTCTTCGGTAAATTCATTCCACTGGTTTCAGCCTTAATATTTTATTGACAAATAGTGTATTAAGAGTAAGAGGAATTTACTGAAAAATAAAGGTATAAAGCCTCTCCATTTATGGAGAAAAAAGCGGTCGGCAAGCGGAGCATGACCTTAGGATGAGATGGCGTTTTGCTAGCGCAAAGCTCCGCTTTATATGTCGCGCAGCGAAACGGCTCAGAGCCGACATGTTTGCGGAGCATTCCGTCAGGAAAAAGCGTTAGCGCAGCTCCTCTGTTTGCGCAGCATTCCGCAGGAAAAGAGGCAGCGGGTCCGTAGGAGCCGGTTCCACCCTATTAACAGAGCCGCTCCGCTTTATATGTCGGCGACAGCCGTTAACGTTTGCGGAGCATTCCCTATACGAAAGTTGTGCGGAACGCTAAACGCCATATCCAATCGATCAAGAAAAGAAAAAAAATCCTTGAGTGCCAATCCTCTTCTTTATAATAAGAAGAGCTAATAATTAATAATAAATAATTAATTGTTGAATAGCAACTATTAATTTTGTCAGATTTTTTTCACTTTGTACTGTATGCTGTGTTTATTAATCTCTCCACTTTTCCAAATAACTAAACTAAAAATAGAGAATAGTTTTAGTAGCAATAGTTTTTAATATTTGTAGAATATTAATTAAATTTGTAAACGAGGCAATTCAATAAAAGGTTCTTTGATAAATGGTGTCTGAATGAAAGAATCTTTTGCTTCTTTGATAGTTTCTTGAGGATTTAATATTGACGGTAGAGAAAAGTTATTATTAGTAGTATTAAGACTTGCTTCTTCCTCTAAATTCTTTTGAACAGAGTCTGTGGAATTTACATTACCTTCTGGAGATTTTTGAGGTAACTTAGGTAAAGTTGGTGTTGATAAAGTGTTAGAGCTTGGTTCGTCAGAAACAGATTCAATACCAACAAAATTAAAATCTTTATTTATTGGATCTATTGCTACAGGGGTTCTCATTGGTTGATGAAAAACACTAGAAATTTCTGCAATGTGTTTGAGAATTTCCTTTCCTTTTTCACCTTTGACAACCTGGGGTTGGTATTGACTAACCTCTACTGGCAAAAACTCAATCTTCATTTTTTCTGGTTTTGAAGACAAGGAGACTTTCAAGACAGCAGTCTTATAATCACTCTCTTCGTTAGAAGTATCTCCAAAAATAAAATTACCTAAAGAATATATAATAGGTCGCCCCTTATAAATTTCTCCCCCCTGCAATACTTTCGGATGATGTCCCACTACCAAATCAGCACCTTGGTCAATTGTCATCCTAGCTATATTCATCTGCCAATCTCCTGGATATTCTGATAATTCAACTCCCCAATGATAATTAACAATTATCCAGTCTACCTGCTTTCTCAAATTTTGAATATCTGAAGCTATCTGATCGTTATTACGAATATTAATGTTTACCGAGTCAGTGGTTGGTTGAATATCCGTATCATAATAATTGAGGTATGCAATCTTTTGGCCTTTAACCTCAATTATTTTTGGCCTTCTAGCCTCTTCTTTTGTTTTGCCAGCCCCTAAAGAATGAATACCTGCATTTTCTAGAGTTTCTATTGTTTCTACTAAGTTTTTTTCTGTATAACCTATAGTATGATCGTTAGCTAAATTTACCAGATCGACTCCTCCTGAAGTTAATACCTTAACATAGTTGGGATCTACTATTGTTACTTTTTTTGGCTGAGTTGTACTTTTGAGAGTAGAACGAGTTAGAGGATTTTCTAAATTAACTATAGCCAAATCTGCTGTTCTATATTCATCCATTTTCGCAAAAGGTAACTTATAATTTCCCCTGATTAAATTAGAAACAGGATCAGATAAATTAACATCTCCGCCAAACATCAAGGTGACAGTATTATCGTTTGGGTTAGCTATCTTTTTATGATTAATTACTTGTACTTTATCAGTAGCAGTTTCGATCCACTCCTGCGAGCTTGAATATCTTACTAAAACTGAATAATAACTTACCCAACAACCTAAAATAAAAGCGGCTACTGCTGAACCTATTAACATCAAGGAGCGAAATGTGTGAAATTTAAAGTTATCAGTTTTGTTTGCTAAATTAGATTGCTTATTTAAGTTTCTTTTTGTAGGGGAATTAATTCTCACAGAGTGTTTCCAGAGTATATTGGATGAACCACTTAAACGCCCCATAATTTTTACTCTTTCTAGTCGAGGAGAGTTAAGTTGACAAAGTTTATGACAGATAAACCTAATCAATCTATCGACTGGAGGTTCACGCTTAAATTCTACTAAAACTTGTAGATATCCAGTAGTTTCTTTAGCTATAGAAGCTGAAATACCTTGGGGTTTTAGTTGTTTGTTAATCCATTGACTAATAGCCTGAAAATCACCAGAGCTTGCTAATTTGAAAAGAGATGTTCTACTCAAAGTTGGTGTGTAATTCATATTTTTTATATTCTCAAGTTTCTCAAGGAGTATATTAATACAGTTGGAATATTAATAAAATTGGAGGATTTGCAATTATTTCATAGGATCAATTATGTAATAATTGTTTCAAAAAATATACATACATTTAACAGCTTTCTCCTAACTCCTACTTCACAGGCTTGGGAAACGGTATAGGTACTTAACATTAATTAATTTGGGTAATCACAACTATTTTTAATATAAAAGTCAAAAAAATCATGTTTGTGTAAAATTTGCAAATACAAAATATATTGAATTATTATGAATAGCAGAAAATGTGAATATATTTTAGCGTAAGATTATAAATTATGGTTTTGATGATTTGATTATAATAACATATCAAAAGATTAAGTTTTTTAGTAGTACCTTAATTCAGGTTGAATCAGAATATGAAGAAATAACCACTCAGTTATTTGATCGAAAAAGATGAGTCTTAACACAAATCTAGATAAGGGAAGTGACTATTAATACCTCTATAGAACCTCTGAAGGTATCTTTTATGGAAATACAAAGCCTTCAAAAAAGGCGTTTTAAGAAGCTTAACAACTATAAGGGTTCAAAAGACAGAAAAATCACGAAATTATGACTGTCAGAATCATCAAACTTAGATGGGTATTCAACTTGTAACTTGTTAAATAGATACTAAATTGCTTCTATAATATATAACTATCCAAAATAATGATAGATAGTGAGTTTAGTCAATCCGCAAAAGCTTCAGCTTTAGTGAAACAAAAATACTTATATAGTAAGCATTCAGCCGTCAGCTTGCCTCTTTTCCTTTGGAATGCTCTGCAAACAGAGGAGCTGCCTCTTTTCCTGCGGAATGCTGCGCAAACAGAGGAGCTTCGCAAACGCTAACAGCTTTCCTTGTTTGTTGTATTTGGAGCAGGAATTAGGATTGAGGTAGTGCAAGAATTAAAAGCCTGGAGCATTCGCTTTCATCATCAGCTATACTTTAGCTATAATGGTTGATTTTTTTGCTGTTAGCTGAGTGCTGATAGCTGAATGCTTACCTTATAGAATTAATGTAGCGTTATTATGATTAACTAAAATTAAATAGTAAAGTTAACTAAGGAATGATAATTTTGGCGTTGCTGAAATGTAATGGTAAGTAGTTGAAGGCAAAATTGAAAAACTTATGTTTGACGTTGATACTTAATCTAAAAATCATTACCATTCAGCAACGCCCCATAATTTTTATGATCTACACAAGTTAAATTGCACAAACTCCATATCACCTGACTTCTTTTTATAAAAATTATGGACTTGATTTGATTTTCATTCCTAAAATCCTATAGGATGTGGTCTAACGGTAACATTTTCAAGTAATAAGTTACGCAAAAAGCTTGAGTCTGTGCTATGGTATATTTAGGTACTACGGATTTAGCCTCATAATATAAAAAAGATTACTTGAATAAATATTTGAGATTGCAAGTTGAATAGTTAAAAAAATCTTGCCAAAAATATTAATCTAACATAAGGTTTCATTTGAGATGGTGATAAATGCAAATCAATACCCATGTTGTGATACAATTTATATATTGCTAGTAATTCTACTATGCTGGATCAAATTCAAAGATGGTCATCAACATCAATGACAATAGAAAAAAAAATTTTATTTGTCAAGCTTTCCAGCAACACCTTTTTCATAAATACATTTGCATTTGACCAAGTTATTTATTGGGAGTATAAAAGCCAATGCTACAACGCAAGATATATCAACTTTGTTGTGATGGTCGTGAGGTCTGTATTTTCTTGCGAGATCAGCAGCGTTGGATAGAACAAGCAAAAATATTGGATATAGAGGGAGATTTAGTAACTATACGCTACGAAACAGATGAAGAAGATGAAATCTGTTCTTGGGAAGAAATGGTCCGTTTAGAAAGTATAGGGGCTATTACTCAAAAATTAGCGTCCGTGCCCAGGGGTAATATCGATCCTCTAGTATCTGAAGATTGTCCAGAAGCTGAACAGATTCGCAACCACTATCCAGAATCAAATCAACAAGAATAGTTGAGATATCTATAAGATAGATGATTGATGCGTAAATTATTTTCGTTAAATACTATAGAAATAAGCTGTTAGGAATTTAAACCACATATTTGTTATATCCCGAGTTTTGAAAAAAACCCTTATTAATTTTGACTTTTGACTTGCTAATACACATTTAAAATGCGTATTAGCTTATTTCTTATGAAAGTTAAATTGATTAATTAGTCATTTTTATTAGTCTCTCCGTTAGAAGTAAAAGGAAAATGAAGGGACTCAAACATAGGACAGTATCCATCAGATGTTACCCTAAAGCCATATAGAGCTGAAATAGGATTGGAACAACGTTGTCCTCGGTAATGTACACAATTACCACAACAATCTAACTCAGGAGATATAAAGCGATCGCTGGTTTGACTAAGAAGTTCTCGTTGGGATATTCCTCTAATGACCAGCTCTTCTCCTTGCCAACGAACCTCTACAAGACCTGTATCAGCAAAATTTGGCCAACGATTATTATTTGTAATGCTTTGAGGTAAAGAAATTATTACCTCTGTCTCTAATTCATTTAATTCCCCTTCATAATTAGTTTCTGGTAATGTTGGTACTACAAACGTCTCCCCTATTGGTAACTCTACTAATGTGCCATTAACTGGAGAGTGTATTTTATAACGATTGCGTAACTCTTCAAGATTAGTTAGGTCAGCTAAATAATTAGGACAGCCATGAACGAAAATTATATGTTGAGGACGTAAGTTGTGAATTAACTGTGTTGTACCAAGTCCATCACAATGATCGCTCAGAAGATATGTTTCGGTATGAGCAAAATTAAACTCCTGGGATGTCTTTCCTGGTTTTTCTGCTAGTAAGATAATAACCGAATCTTTATTAATAATGTATTGGCTCAAATCAGTATCCTTGTCTGCAATGAGGATATAAGGTTTTTCTGTGGAAGGTAATTTTCCTGGCGATCGCCTTAGTACACGGGGTTTTACCTTTTCATCCCAAAATAGAGGTTGATGTTGGGCAAAATTTTGTACGGTTGTGGGAAATTGGGACAATAGTTCTAAATAAAGGTCACAACCTCTGGCTACTTTTTCCTCTACCCAAATATCTAAATCGCGGCCTGTAAAATAATGGTGGCTCCGTAGAAGCATCAACAATTCTTGTCCTAATCCTAAAGGGGGAGTGGGCAAGATAACTGAAGTTCCAGAAGTAATAGCTTGATATATCCTTGCTGCCAGGTTATTTTCTAATTGTCGCCGATGTGGATAACGGGATGTGCCATAACTACCTTCAATTATTAATACATCTGGCTTGAGTCCTCGTAAATCTGCTAAAGGTAGACCTTCAACCAAACGACTGTTTGATAAAAAGAAATCCCCTGTATATAAGAGTTTATAGGTTCGATTTTTTCCAGTATAGGTCAGCAGAAAAGCTGTTGCTCCTGGTAAATGACCTGCTGGAAAAAGCTCTACAGTTAGACCACTACGAAGTTCTACCTGTGAGTGCCAAGGTAAAGGTTGACAAAAATTAGGGACTTCAGAAATAGGAATTTCTGGCCAATTTAGAGGTAGGAGTTTAGTTGTTGTTTCACTAGCATATATTGGTAACTTTGGAAAAGTTTGATGCAGTGCTAATAGTCCTTGAGCATGATCTGAATGTGCATGACTACATAGCACAATATCAGCAGGTAGTTGTTGTTTTATTTCATTAGTTAATAATGAAATATCGGTAATACCACAATCTAATAAAATCCGGTGTACTCCAATTTGAATTAGCAGACATATTCCATCATCTGCGTGACCTACACTATAAGTTAAACATTCTAAATCTATCAAAAGGGTTATTTCAGTTATCAGTTATCAGTTATTAGTTATCAGTTAGCTTCTTAGAGAGGAACTTTCCTTTCCTGCGGAATGCTACGCAAAGGTTAAGAGTTATCAGTACCTCTGACTCTCTGTATCGGGATTGAAATACTGAATTGAAACTTTTTTTATCCCCTATTTGCTTCGCTCTAGAAAAATTTTGGATACTAATAATTTAAAATTTTACTCATCTTTAAGTTTAAGAACTTATTGACAAAATACCCGATAAATAAAATCTCAAATCAACTAAAGTTTTTAGTATTTTGATTCCTAATAAGTATTAAGCATTCAGCAGTCAGCTATCAGCTATGAATTATTAACTGTTCACGTTTATAAATAATTAGTCTATAACCAGAATTAAAAGTTATGTTTTCCCTGCATTCCGCAGAAAAGAAAAAGGTAATAAGCTAACCTTAGTAATTGCTTTATTCTTTAAAAAGCTTTTGGCGCAACATTCCGATCCAAAAATCAAAAATAAAATCAATTACTATCGATAAATTATGAATTACTTCCCCCTATTACCCATTGCCTATTCCTTGTTCCCTCTTTTCTGGAGATGTCTAATTTTTACTCAAACTTTCTAAATATTTAACTACAAGAATAATTTTTTAGCTTAATTACTAGCTTACAATCTTGGATGAAAAAAGATCCAGTGTATATTTCTATACGCTTACAAAACTTTATAATTATTCATAATTAAAAGCCTGATAGTAGTGTATATTCCAAAAAAGTATAAAACTTAAAAAATAGGCTCATCAGTCTATATAATCCAAGTCCTACTTCAGGAATAGATTTTAGCAATGAGTCAAAGTTTTTCAGTTTTGTAACTAAAAAATACATTTTTTTCAGCAAACTTTATTAGATCTAGGAGATAGTTCAAATGGTTTTTGGACCTGCATCTCAGTTAGGGGTTGGCCTTTTTGAAGATACAGAACCCGTAGAACTGTTGCCCGGACGTTCATCAGAAGAAGTAGAAACTGTGATTCAAGCCGTCTACAGGCAAGTTCTGGGCAATGCTTACGTCATGGAAAGTGAAAGACTCAGTGTACCAGAGTCCAAACTTAAAGAAGGCGAAATTACTGTCCGTGAGTTTGTACGTCAAGTTGGACGCTCTGAGTTGTATCGTTCTCGGTTCTTTGATACTTGCCCCCGCTATCGTGCAGTCGAGTTGAATTTTAAGCACTTTTTAGGTCGCGCTCCCGATGGCTATGATGATATGAAGCTTCACAGTAATATCCTGGATGAAGGAGGTTTTGAAGCTGATATTGATTCCTACATTGATAGTGACGAATATAGTAGTGCTTATGGGGAAAATATTGTTCCTTATTATCGAGGTTACAAAACCCAAACTGGCAAAAAAATGGTTGGTTTTACTCATATGTTCCAACTATTGCGCGGTGCTTCCAGCAGCGATTTAAAAGGAAGTTTGGCTGGAAAAAGCCCTGCTTTGAATAAATATGTGATTCAAGAAACACCTTTGGCAATAGTTCCTCCTTCTGGTGGTTCCGATGGTTGGTCATTCCAAGATACAGCTTTAGGTGCTAGAAGTAGACAGGGAGTAGGAGCTAGTTCTGGTGGTAAAGTTTACCGCGTTGAAGTAACAGCTTATCGCTCAAAGGTAGTAAATCGTGTTTCCAAATTCCGCCGTAGCAATAAGGTGTTTTTGGTGCCTTTCGATCAACTTTCTAAAGAGTATCAAAGGATTCATCAGCAAGGTGGAGTTATTTCCAGTATTACTCCTATTAGCTAGGGGTTAAAATGAGAAATTTATTTACTCATTTTGCCTGAATTGGTTAGTTGCTAGATTCGTAATAACTAAAATTGAAATTAAACAATGAAGTTGTTATAATTTAGTAATTATATCCAGTATCCAGGATAAGAAAGGGTAAAACTTTTTAAAAAATTTGCAGTAGTTCATGGTTGATAGTTATTCTGTTTATATATGATGAACAATTAGCTATGAGCTATGAAAACTGCAACTATAAAATAGAAAAAATCAGAATCTTTTAATCAGGAGAATTAACTATGTCACTTTGGGTAGACAAAATAGATCCGATAGAACTACGTTCTAATGCCACAGAAGATGAATTACAAACTGTAATTAAAGCTGTTTATAAGCAAGTATTAGGCAATATCCATGTAATGGAAAGCCAACGTCTAGTTAGCGCTGAATCATCACTGAGAAATGGAGAAATTACTGTCCGTCAATTTGTTAGTATGGTGGCTAAATCTGACCTCTATAATTCTTTGTTTTTTGAATCATCTTCTCCTTATGGATTCATAGAATTAAACTTTAAGCATATATTAGGTCGTGCTCCCGAAGACCAGGCAGAAATTTCTGAACATATTCTTATTTATAATGAAAAAGGATACGAAGCAGAAATTGATTCTTACATAGATAGCGACGAGTATATTCAAAACTTTGGGGAAAATATTGTTCCATACCCACAAGGTACTAGCACTGTAGTTGGTATGAAAAATGTAACCTTTAATCGGACATTTGCTCTCGAACGAGGATATGCTACAAGTGACAGAAATAAGCCTTCTCGATTAACTTTAGATTTAGCTGCTAATATGGGTACAAAAATTACAGAACCTGTATCTGTAGCTGCACCTTATAATAACAGAATTAAACGTTTTGAAATCTCAGTTACTAAAACTGGTATTGGTCCTGTTGTTAAGCGGAGTGCGACAACCTATACGGTATCTTATGAACAGCTAACTGCAAAAATTAACAGCATTCAAAAAACAGGTGGAAAAATCCTCAAAATTACTGAGGTTGCTTAAATCAATAGTTAAGAACCTTTGATTAATTGATAATCAACAATGGATAATGGATAATTATTTTTGAGAAAAATTATCAATTATTAGGAGAAGCTTTAAATCGGATTGATTAATTATCAATTATCCATTGGTAAGTTATTGTTAAAAAAACCGGTTTCTCTTGAAAATATTACAGTAATAGTTTTACTTTCAAGAAACCGGGTTAATTAATGAATAATGGTAAGCATTCCGCAGGAAATGCTTACGAATAATGAATAATGAAAACTCTCTATAATTATTCATAATCCATTAACAAGGAGAGCCTTTAAACCTTTAGAGATTAACTATCAATTATTAATTATTAATTATTAATTATTAATTATCATGGATGTCGTAGAATTTGTCGAACGTTCTATAGGACGTTGGCGATCGCAACGTAGTGGCCATAATTTAGCATTTAGTCATACTGAAGAAGTTCGCTCGACAATAGATATTGTTTCTTTACCAATAAATACTCCAGAAGTAATAGAATTGTGTAAGTCTAGTGAAGTAGATATTAGTAATGCTATTTCTCCTTTTCAGATGAGTTGGGAAGGAGAATCAGATTGGGATGAAAATGAAATTATTAAAGGTAGTTGTGTCTTAGTACCAATACCTGACAAAGATAATCTCAAAAAAGGAAAATTATTACGTTCCCAAGGGTACGCAGAAACTATTCCTGCTGCGGGGGAATATTACATTACTGAAGATGGAACTTTTATTCTACATACAGAATATGACCGTGCTGCTGCTGAAGAAAAAATTTGGTTTGCAACTCCTAATCTTAGGTTTAGAGTATCGTTGATTAAAACGAGTGATGGTAATGGTGTATTAACTGCCTCTTTTTCATCAGAAATTCGTTCTTTATCAACTGAGGAAAAAAATTAGTAGAATAATCAAAATAAGAAAGTCAGTAGGTGGGAATAAACCTAATACTGTTTCACGGAATTCAAAAGCAAAAAGTCATACATTAATATTTTATAGGCTCAAAAATTTGACAAGTTCGTTCATTAATGGATAATTGATAATTACCTCTGGTTAAAACCTTACGGGAATTGAAGATAAGGAAGTATTATTTCTTTTTTTTCCCTATCCAAGGGGAGGCTTCAAGGCGCAAATTATTTAATTATTAATAATTCGTAATTTCAGGAAATTCTTTCACATCTTTAATTTAAAACCATTGGCGACATCTTTAAAATTAATTTGTATCACAATGTCAGACAATTTTTATTTAGATCAAACTTTGGAGATAACTTTCTTACCGAAAAAATGGGTATAAATTCTCTCCATTCATGGAGAAAAAAAGAAAAAATTTTCCTTTTAACCAATCCTATTATTGAAAAGGAGAGGTAATTATTAATTGTTAATTAT
>JBCDJM010000026.1:0-44457 GCA_038747755.1 Cyanobacteria bacterium P01_H01_bin.35 | reverse complement strand
GCAGCGTCCCGGAGGGAATCGCTTAAATCGCTGGCATAAGATTTTCGGGACATTTATTTAACAGCGCTAATTGTTTTTTTATTTTCCTACCTTCAATACTTCTTCATGGCCATCTTTAGCTTTTTTTTACAAACAGTCTCTTACAGATGGAGTCAGTGGGAAAAACTAGAAAGCAATTTGCTTGGGTAACTATATAAAGGTCAAGATTTTAGTTGAATAAAAAGTCATATATATAGAAGAAAAACTCCATATAATATTTATCGTATCACAATTTTTGTGGAGATGCAACCGAAAATTCTTTGACGCGCGATTTTTTTTAGCACTTAAGAGGAAGTGAAATTTTTATCTCTGAGGAAAAGTGGCAAAAGGTTGAGGGTGGGTAAGAGGCAAGCCCTCAACTTCAGAAAATATCTACTTACTTCTGGCTACAACAGATATCTGGGAAAATTCTCTCGCTCCACAAAGAGAAAATATTTACTTTCTTCTAGGTAGAGCAGATATCTGGGAAAAGTCTCTGAAAAATTTTCGGCTATCTATATAGATCAGTGAAATTTTCATCTGTGAAGAGAACTGGCAAAAAGTTGAGGGCAGATAAGAGGCGATCGCTCCACAAAGAGAAAATATTTACTTTCCTGTAGATAGAGGAAATATTCTGGAAAAGTCTCTAATAAATTTTCCACTACTTATAGATGGAAGTAAAATTTTCATCTATTCATAAAATTGGCAAAAAGTCGGAGGGAGGCAAGAGGCATTTCACCCAGTTAAAAAATATCTACTTCCGTCTAGCTAAAGCAAATATTCTGGAAAAGTCTCTGAAAAATTTTCGACTACTTATGTGTGGAATTAAAATTTTCATTTCCTCAGAGAACTGGCAAAAAGTCGGGGGGAGGCAAGAGCAGATCGCTCTACTTCAGAAAATATCTACTTCCCTCTAGAAACAGCATATATTCTGGAAAATTATCTGAGAAATTTTCGGCTACCTATATAGGTCAGTAAAATTTTCATTTCCTCAGAAAAATGGCAAAAAGGTGAGGGGAGACAATAGGCGATCGCTCCACTTCCGAAAATCTCTACTTACTTCTAGTGGGACTTAGACAACTTAACTACCAAAAATAAGCTCAAATATAGACAGGGAGTAGGTTTTACGTTAAAAAGGTATAAATCCTTTATTACCAAGGGTTTTAGCCATTTTTAAGGAGTTGACGTAATTCCCTTGTCTAGACTGGTTTTCAAGCAGTTTTTCTGCCAAAAAATGTCTAAGTACCACTAGAAAGAACAAATTTTCTGGAAAAGTCTCTGACAGATTTTCCACTACCTATATATAGAAGTGAAATTTTCATCTGCTCAGAAAACTGGCAAAAAGTCGGGGGGAGATAAGAGGCGATCGCTCCACTTCCGAAAATCTCTACTTACTTCTAGAAAGAACAAATTTTCTGGAAAAGTCTCTGACAAATTTTCCACTACCTATATATAGAAGTAAAATTTTCATCTGCTCAGAAAACTGGCAAAAAGTCGGGGGGAGACAAGAGGCGATCGCTCCACTTCAAAAAATATCTACTTATCTCTAGAAAGAGCAGATATCTGGGAAAAGTCTCTGAAAAATTTTCGGCTATCTATATAGATCAGTGAAATTTTCATCTGTGAAGAGAACTGGCAAAAAGTTGAGGGGAAGCAAGAGGCGATCGCTCCACTTCAAAAAATATCTACTTATTTCTAGAAAGAGCAGATATTCGGGAAAATTATCTGAGAAATTTTCGGCTATCTATATCTGAAAGTAAATTTTCACCTGCTCAGAAAAATGGCAAAAAGTTGAGGGTAAGGCAAGAGACGATCACTCTACTTCAAAAAATATCTACTTTTCCCTATAAAGAGCAGGTATTCTGGAAAATTATCTGACAAGTTTTTGACTATCTGTTTAATGCTATTTGCTATTTTCCCTTCTTGAACTATTGCCTATTGCCTATTGCCTATTCCCTTTTTAGTGGATACTTTTCCAATACTTCCCGCAAATATTTCCCTGTATAAGACTCTAAATTTTCTGCCACTTCTTCGGGGGTTCCACACACAATTATTTCTCCTCCTTTATCTCCTCCTTCGGGACCTAAATCTATTACCCAGTCGGCACAACGAATCACATCTAAATTATGTTCAATTACTACAATGGAATTTCCTTTGTCTACTAATCTTTGTAAAACGTTCAATAATTGATGAACGTCATAAAATGATAAACCTGTTGTTGGTTCATCTATTAAATAAATAGTTTTTCCTGTTGCTCGCTTAGACAATTCGGAAGCTAGTTTTACTCTTTGTGCTTCTCCACCGGAAAGTGTCGGTGCGGATTGACCTAATTTAATATAACCTAAGCCTACATCTACTAAAGTTTGTAATCTATTGGCTGCTCTAGGAATATTTTTAAATGCTTCTAAACTTTCCTCTACAGTCATATTTAAAACATCAGCAATTGACCGATCTTTATATTTCACCTGCAAAGTTTCTCGGCTATATCTTGCACCCTTACAAACTTCACATTGCACATAAACATCTGGTAAAAAGTTCATTTCTATTACATTTACGCCTTGTCCGCTACAAGCTTCACATCTGCCGCCTTTGACATTAAAAGAAAATTGCCCTGGTTTATAACCTCTGGCTTTTGCTTCTATGGTTTCGGCAAATATTCCTCTAATTACATCGAACACTCCTGTATAAGTTGCCGGATTGGAACGGGGTGTTCTGCCTATAGGTGATTGGTCGATTACGATTACTTTGTCTATGGCTTTTAATCCTTTGATTTTTTCTAAGTCTTTGGGAAAGGGAATATTTCGACTGAGATGATGTTGCAATGCTGGATAAAGTAATTCGTTCATTAAGGTGGATTTTCCTGAACCGGAAACTCCAGTAATACAGACAAGTTTTCCTAAAGGAATTTCTATATCTATATTTTTGAGATTGTTTCGATGACAATTTTTCAAAAGTAGAGATTTGCCATTTCCTGTTCTTCTTTCGGATGGGGTGGCAATAATTTTTTTGCCGGATAAATAAGCACCTGTTAGTGATTCTTCTGTTGCTAATAATGTCTGGAAATTTCCCTGAGAAATTATTCGCCCGCCATGCACTCCTGCTCCGGAACCTATATCAATAATATGGTCGGCAGTTATAATAGTTTCTTCGTCATGTTCTACAACTATTAATGTATTTCCTAAGTCGCGAAGTTTGGTTAAAGTTTGCAAGAGGCGATTGTTATCTCTCTGATGTAAACCTATACTTGGTTCGTCTAAAACGTAGAGAACTCCTGTTAGACCAGAACCAATTTGTGTTGCTAATCTAATTCTTTGTGCTTCTCCTCCAGAAAGTGTCATTGTGGCTCGATCTAATGTTAGATAATCTAAGCCAACGTCGAGGAGAAATTGTAATCTGGCTCGAATTTCTCTCAATACTAATTCTGCTATTTTTGCCTGGCGATCGCTCAGTTGTAAGTTATTGATTTTTTCTAGACATTCTTGAATGGAAACTTCTGTAAAGTCGGTAATTTTATATTGCCCTACTTCTACGACAAGTGCTTCTGGTTTTAGTCTTTTTCCTTGACAAGTTTCGCAGGTTTGATTGACTAAGTATTGTTCTAATTTTTGTTTGATTAAATCTGAACCAGTTTCCTCATATTGTTTTTCCAAAATCGGGATAACTCCAGGATAATAACGATAATCTCCTTCTCCATTTTTCGTTTCTATCCAGATAGGTTCGTCGCTACCTTCTAGCACTAACTTTTGTTCTTTCTTGCTCAATTTATTCCAGGGAGTTTCTATCTCAAAGTCATAAGCTTCAGCCAAACTATACAGTAGAGAAAAATAATAGGGATTTTCCTTGTTCGACCAGGGAGCGATCGCTGAATATAAGGGTGCATTGGGGTCGGGTACTATTAGCTCCGGGGAAAATTGCTTGAGACTACCCAAGCCGTGGCAGGTCGGACAGGCACCGTAGGGGGAGTTGAAGGAAAAGAGGCGGGGCGACAATTCTTCCATCACTGCTCCATGCTCCGGACAGGCAAAATTTTCCGAAAATACTATTTGAGTCTGAAACTTTTCCATTTCTGCTTCTAGTTCCTGACTGGAATTAGCTGAATTATTGTCAGATTTAGAATTAGCTGAAGTTGCTATTTTTGCTGGAGTTAGGTTATACTTATTTTTTGTAGGCACTGCCCCTATCTTTGCTGATGTGTCATTTAATACGTTAATTAAAGCAATTCCAGTAGATTGACGTAGACAAGTATTTAGAGAATCTGCTAAACGTTCTTCTATACCTGGCTTTTTAATTAGTCTGTCAATAACAATTTCTACAGTATGTGTACGATTTTTATCTAATTTGATGTTTTCGGCAATTTCTACGACCTCTCCATCAACCCTCAAACGAACAAATCCTTGAGCAGCTAAACTAGATAAAAGTTTCTGATGAGTCCCCTTTTTGCCTCGAACCACGGGAGCTAGGATATGAAATTTGCTCCGGTCTGGAAGAGCCATAATTCTGTCGCACATTTCATCAATGGTTTGAGGAGCAATATTATGGTGGCAAATTGGGCAATGGGGTTCTCCCGCTCTCCCAAATAGTAATCTTAGATAGTCGTAAATTTCAGTGACGGTGCCGACTGTGGAGCGGGGATTATGGGATGTGGATTTTTGGTCGATGGATATGGCGGGGCTTAATCCTTCGATGGAGTCTACGTCTGGTTTGTCGAGTTGTCCGAGAAATTGTCGGGCATAGGCACTGAGGGATTCGACGTAGCGACGTTGCCCTTCGGCAAATATTGTGTCGAAGGCGAGGGAGGATTTGCCGGAGCCAGAAACTCCTGTGAAGACTATGAGGCGATCGCGTGGGAGTTCTAGGTCGATGTTTTTGAGGTTATGTTGTCTGGCTCCTCGGATGCGGATGGTATTTTCGGGACTGGTCATTTTAGTTATCAGTTATTGGTTATCAGTTATCAATTATCGGTTATTAGCAAAATTTGTAGTGCCATGGTTTGTTGCTCAAGTTTCTTTTTATCAAACAGGATTGGGTCTAATACCCCGCCTTTTAAGGGGAAATGTTTTTGTAGCGTTGCTCTAATCCCCGTTACAAAAACATACGTCGCTAATCCAACAGCTCCCCCCTATCTGACTTCTAACTTCTAACTTCTAACTTCTGACTTCTGACTTCGTTAAGGCGATCGCTGCTCATCCTCCCAAAAATTAGCTAATTTTCCCACTTCTCAAAAATTATAGATAACTGCCAAATTTTTTCTCACTATCTCTCGCCAGTGAAAAATTACCAACTTTTTCATTCTATGAAGCACCTAAGAAAATTCGGCGCGTCGAAGGATTTTCAGAAATTTTCCTATAAGCAATGGCAGAGAAATTTTCATCTTGCGAAGCACCCTAAAGATCGGCTGGTTTTTCCGAAAATCTTTCCATCTATTCCTCCCAGTGAAAAATTACCAATATTCTGATTCTCTCAGAGCTACCGGAAAATTCGGCGCGCCGAAGGATTTTCCCGAATTTTCCTAGAAGCAATGGCAGAATCTTTTCATCATCTGAAGCACCCGAAACCTCGACTGGCTTTTCCCAAATCTTTCTATCTATATTCTCGTGAGTGGAAAATCTCCCACATTTCTATTTTCAGCAAGCGCCTCAGAAAGTTCGGCGCGCTGAAAGATTTTCCCGAATTTTCCCTAGAAGCAATGGCAGAATCTTTTCATCGTCTGAAGCACCCGAAACCTCGGCTGACTTTTCCCAAATCTTTCTATTTATCTTTCCTGAGTAGAAAGTTTCCCACATTTCTATTTTCAGCAAGCGCCTCAGAAAGTTCGGCGCGCCGAAAGATTTTCCCGAATTTTCCGATAAGCAATGACAGAAATATTTTCATCGCCTGAAGCACCCGAAACCTCGACTGGCTTTTCCCAAATCTTTCTATCTATACTCTCCCCACTAAAAAATTCCCAATATTGTCATTCTCTGAAGCACCTAAAAAATTCGGCGCGTCAAAGAATTTTGGGTTGCATCCTCAGAATTTTTGTGATATTATAAAGATTAGGTGGAGTCGTTCACCTATACGCATGACTTTTTATTCAACTAAAAAAGTCCAGTTTCGAGGGTAATTTCAGTTATCAGTTATCAATTATCAGTATCTCAGGATGAAATATCTGGCTTAAAATACTGAAGTTTATTTTTTTTATTCCCTGAAAATGAGAGACTTGATACCTTGTTTTTCTGTCAAAACATTTTTCTTCGTTACGCCAAAAATCTATTAGATATCCTCTTTCTAAGTTACGCCATTTGTAAGTAAATTATATTGTTGAAAAACCAGTTTTTTGTTTATATAGCTGAAGTAAATATTTTGGTTGTTGGAGTGATCCTTTTTCAGGGAAGTTAAAAGTAAAAAGTAAGATTTTATGTAGTCAAAACTTTGGCGCTAAAGTAATTTCAGAAAATTATTTTACATCTTAAAGCTTAAAACTATTAACCAAAAAAATAATAATTTAGCGATGATTTTTTGTCTGACTGAGGAGATAAAAAAGTTATCTGTTATAGCTCACAAAATGTTTACGCAGAGAATCATGGATAAAACGAAAACGACCTCCAACTTGTTGAATTAATTTTCTTTGGGCAGCATATTTCAAAAATTTTTCATAGTTCCAAGGAATTAAACCATTTTGCCAGAGAATCAGTCTTAAGCTGAAGTGTTGAATACATGGTATGCCGCTAGTTGATAAACCTATTCCTAGTCCTAAAGACAAGCTAAATATTAATGGATTTTGCCAAAATATTTTGCCTGTAGCTAAGGTGTAAAAGTAGCGAATTAATAAGAAAAATGGAGTAGTTATTATAGAAATATATAGAGAATTTTTTAGTGATTCTTTAATTCCTTCGTTAGGAGTACGTTTTAATTTAATTTCTGTATTTAACCCATAAATCAGCCCATAAATCAGCCCATAAATCAGCCCTGAAATCACCTCTCCAAAAAACCCTAAAATCAGCCCTAAAATCAGCCCAACAATCAGCCCTAAAATCAACCCTAAAATCAGCTTTTTCTTAATTTTTTGCCAGGAAAAGCTGAAAGCTTGTTTAGGTTCAATTTGGCTTTGCCCAAAAATAATCTCTAAAATCAGCCCAAAAGTCAGCCCAACAATCAGATCATAAATCAGCCATAAAATCAGCCCAAAAATCAGCCATAAAATCAGCCAATAAACCAGTTTTTGAGCTTTATTTTCCAACCAACTAGGCTGCATATTTTCAATCAGAAACTCCGTTTTATTTTCAGCCTCTAACTGCCTTGCTAAAAAAGTTAACCAATGCCTAGTTTGCCTTGCAGAATAGAACAAATTTTCACGTTTTTCCAAATTAGTAGGCTCTCGTTGTAAACATTCATCAATGTAAGCTGCAAATAATTTTTCCTCATCATAAATAACTTCCCCCTGATAAACAGTAACCATAATATTCAACAACAAAGGAATTTTTGCCAACTCCCACATTTGAGAATTATTTTGAATCACCTCCCACAAATCAACCTTACCCAAACCTTCTAAATAACGATAAATTTCCTCTCCTCCAGGAGACTTTAAACAATAAGCACCATTCAACTTTTCCAACCTAATATTTCCCCCTCGATATTCCTCATCCCGACAACAAACAACCAAACAAGTCCGAATATCCTCCCCAATAAAATCATTAATTTTCTCAATACAAATTCCCTGCCGAACTAATCCCAATTCATCCAAACCATCCAACAACGGCAGAATTTTTCTCTGACTTAATAAACTTCTACTAAATCGGCGATCGCTCATCCCATAAAAATCTTTTAAATACTCAATCAACCAATCTCCAATAGATAAATTATCCTGCTGCCAACTTGACAATTCAAAAATCACAGGAACAGGAGCATCAACATTATTTTCCGCCTCCTCAATTAACTCCTTTGCCAACCTCAATAAAGTAGTAGTTTTTCCCGCCCCAGGTTTACCCAAAATTAATAACTTACCCGCCACATCCCGCCGATAAAAAACATCAATAATCTTAGTTTCAGGAGGTAGAGAAATTATCTTTTTTCTCTCAAATCTACCAACAGCTTCATTCTGGGAAAACATCGGTAATTCTAAATATTGATTTATCAATAATTGATTTTGCTGTAGAGAATCTTCCAGTCGTTTCACAACTTCAACCTTAATTCCTTTCAGAAGTTCTGACCTAACTTTCGCCTCCCGATCTTCCCGACGAAAAAAATTCAGAAAACCTTCAAGAAAACCAGCAAAATTAAAATTATTATATGAACCTTCATTGATAAAACCTCCTACCTTAGTTTCACCTTTAACTTCCCCAATATTTTGATGACCAGTTCCTGTTAAACCACTTTGGTTATACTTATCTTTATTTCCCATAGTTAGTTCAAAATTTCCCCATCTCAACCAAAAAGTATAGTTAACTTGACTAGCTAACTATACCTGAAAAATTTAATTTCTGACTTAATCTATACAGTCACCAGAGTAGTTAGGACATCCTTAAACTGTCAAATTTATTCACAGCAAAAGTGTAAGGGCGAATAGCCATTCGCCCCTACTTCTGACTTCAGCTAACCTCTTTCCATCCTTTAATCGCTTCAACAACAAAAGCACCCACTGGATTATCCAAAGCTTTTTCAATAGCTGCCAAAGTATCTGATGTAGTTGCACTAATTAATTTTTGTTTTAAATTAGAGTTACTTTCTATCTTTTCAATAGTCTCTGTCGCTACAATCATTTGTTCGGTAGTTGTATTAGTAGGATAGGTTTGATAAAGCTGTTGTAAAATTTGTTGAACCTGTATCACTGCTTCAGGCAAATTTTGCTCTTCAGCTTCATAAATTACCCCTGCAACTTTAGCACTGTCTTTAACTGTACCAATCCTTTGATGACCTATTCCAACTAAGCTTTTTTGGTCGTAAGTATCTCCGCTTGATTCCATAAGTTTTAAATTAATTAGGTATATTGCTATCTACATTACACATCTCTAAAATTCATAACTCCTCAGTAGAAAACTACGAACATTTTCATTTGATGAAGCTCCTGAAAAAAAATCGCGTATGAAGGATTTTCGGTTGCATCCTCAGAAAAATTTTGATAGCATAAAATCATCTGGGGTTGCTCGTCCATATACATGATTTTTTATTCAACTAAATTTTTTCAACTAATTAAGACTCAAACCAATTCAATTGATAAGTATTAACTAAAAACTGATAACTTTTAACTAACCGCCTCCTCATATCTACGATTAACTTCCGGCCAATTAACAACATTCCACCAAGCCTTCAGATAATCACCGCGACGATTTTGATAGTTCAAATAATAAGCATGTTCCCAAACATCATTACCCATAATCGGAAAATCCCCAGTCAAAAAAGGACTATCTTGATTAGCAGTGCTAATAACCTTTAACTTTCCATCCTTAGCCAAAACCAACCAAACCCAACCGCTACCAAAACGACTACCACCAACAGCATTGAACTTCTCCTTAAAACTATCAAAATTACCAAAACTTTCATCAATAGCAGCAGCTATTTTCCCTTGAGGTTCACCCCCACCATTAGGACTCATAATTTCCCAAAACATTTTATGATCGACATAACCACCAGCATTATTTTTTACCGCAGTACGAATATCCTCCGGTAAAGTATTCAAACTACGCAATAAATCCTCTGCACTCTTATCCTTAAGTTCAGGATACTTAGCGATCGCCCCATTCAAGTTTTTAATATAAGCAGCATAATGCTTACCATGATGAAACTGCATAGTTTCCTTATCAATATAAGGTTCCAATGCGTCATATTCATAAGGCAAAGGTGTTAGTTGAAAACCTCCTGAATTTTCAGCTAATTTATTATCATTTAGTGAAGTAGAAGGAGTTACTGAAGAAGAAGAATTATCTTCCGATATTTGACAACCATGTATAGTCATAACTCCTAAAGTTGCACTTACTAAAATCAAAAAATTCCGGCGATTAATATTCATTATTAGTTCCCAATAAATAGTAATTTCGATAGAGTAAATCGTGATATGAATTAATTCTAAGGTAGAGAAATTTAAAATTAATCCTCAATTAATTTCATCAAATAAATTTAGAGTTATTTTTAGCAATTTCCGTCTTCTCCTTTAATAAGTAATATATGGCTAAATGTGATGTTGCTAAAGATATAATATATTTGTTTTAAATATCTATGCAAAAACTATATTTGTAGATTCCATGAATACTAAATATCAAAATTATTACTTAATTAGCAAAGGTTATTTTCTCCTTCCTAAGAATTCATCAGCTTAATTGTGTATTTCAATGTTTTTGTTTAAGAAATAATGCAAAAAATACTTGTAGTAAAATCACATAAAAAACTCTTAAAATATTTCTACTCCTCCTGACTCCTATCAACAAAAACTTTGTAGCAATATTTTTAAAATATGTAGGGTGTAAAATTTAGCTCGTTTGAATAACTTACTGCTATGCCTAGATGACTGTTAATTATTTCAAAATCTATTCTGCCTGACTTTTAGGACATCCATGGTGGTGCAATATCTAATTCCATTTCTATTTGATTTTCATCTCCAGTTTCATCAATATTAAGTATCACTAACTCATTTTTTGGAGTCCTAATTTTAATATTTAATGACCTTAAGTCTGCGGTAGTATCAATATACCCTTCATATCTGGAGCCTATGGGTAATTTTGATAAAATTTCCTCAAATTTTTCAATTAATCTTTTGGAATTACGGTAACACTTTGTAGCATCCGCAAATTTTTTCTCAACCTTTTGTTGACTAATTTTTAAAGTCTTAGCCAAACCATCGATAAAGTTATATTCTTCTTGTGTTAATTTATCATCTGCCATAGCAACTTCAACAGCTAGATCGAAAGCGGTTTCTATTTCTTTTTCATTTTGAAGCACCTGTTTAGCTGCATAAAATAATGCTTCGTTTGTTTCTTGAGTAATAATTCTTAAAACTTTTTCTCTAGCTGCATCTACTTCTTGGGCAGTGAATCCTTTTTTGAGTAAAAAACCCTCAATAACTTCTACTTCATTCATATCAATATCACCATCAACTGCCATTACCATTAAACCAATAGCAAATATGGCTTCGTTAGAGGTTAGTTTCTGGGAACATTTTACTTTACTGTTAAAAATATGTTCATAGGACATAGATTTTTTTTGCAGCTATGAAATTTGATTTACAAAAGGAATGAGATATTATAAATAATACCACATAAATAGGAATCCGCAAAAGTATTGCTACTTGGAAGCTGAAAAAGTGGCGTTGGTAAATGCGTAATGCTTTTGTCTTAAATATTGTAAGCATTCAGCTATTAGCGGTTAGCTCTCAGATTAATGAATGAACGATATAGCTTGATAGAGTTATTAAAGTCAACTGATGGACTTTTACCTATACTTCTAATTCTTTGAAACCTCTTAACTGCTTTTTCCTGTTTTAAAGGTAATGAAGCTGATAGCTGATAGCTAATCCCTGAATGCTTACTAAATATCTATGAAAAAGCTATAGTTGTACAGTTCATAAATATTGAAGAAAATTACCTAATCACCAACCCCGAAAAAGTAACTTTTATTTATAGGATAAGTTACTAAATACCGAATATTTACTCCCACAAATAATATTTAGAAATAAAAAATCCAGATAGAGTACAAAGTTTATGGTCATTGGTCTTAAATTATAGTGTTTCATGGGAGTCATTTATGCAACAGTTAAAAGTTAAAAGTAATATTTTTTCAAACTAGGAAATTTGACGCTACAGTAATTTCAAGTAATTATTTAAAAGCATAAGCTTGATCAAAGCATAGGTTTGAAAATATTTATTTTGTGATATTTTTAAACTAAATTAGTATCATAATATATTTTTGTTCTTTGGAAACGAATCGTTAAAAACATTGCTGAACTTTACTTAATTAGGGTTTGCTGAAAAAGTTTTATGGGTAAGGGTAGGAGTCAGGAGACAGGAGACTCGATACTGAAGAAATAGGAATTATATGGGGAGGTACTCGAAAAATTATTCCTCAATTTTTCTGCCATAATCATCTCATGTATACTAACTTTTTGACCTTTTTTCACCAAAAAGCTGGTACTTTTTTCGACTAAAAAATGCTAAAGTCTTTATACTTCAATACTTTCATAATTAATCAGCAAGCCCTAATTAGTTTAATAACTGAAGTATTGAGTAAGGTCTGGCATTATTTTTGGGAATTAGCATAAATATTCTCAATCATATTAGGGATGTTAAATTTTCCTACCAGAAAAAGCAGAAAGAAATTTTTATACAGAAAAACTGTTTTTACGAATTAATTTTTCCTAAAAAAAAATTTTACTCTCTGATAATATGGAAATAAAATTTCTTACCCTTGATAATTTTCAATGCTAGATATAAACAAAAATTTATCAAATTTTTCATAGCTGAAATATTTCAATGCTTATATTATCATTTAAAATTTTGCCTCAAATATCCTAACTTTTGACCTTATTAAACCAATTAAAGGAATTAATAAATTAACTTTGAGATAAACGTTGTACTGACATTTCTCCTAGTAATTGATGAATATCTTGGAGAATATATGGAATTTTATCAGCATGGGGACTCTTAGCAAGACATTTACTCAAATCATATTTTTCTACTTGTTCAGCATTTGCACCAGGAAACCAATGACTACCATTACCCAATAAGTTATAGCGCCCTTTAGCATATTCCCACATATCGTAGGCGATCGCCAAATTTCTTAACCATAAAATCACAGGAATATTAATATTTCCAGGAGTATTTTCTGGAGTAGGCAAACCAATATGCCAAGTTTTGCACCAATTTTCTCCCAGTTGAGCGATCGCTGCTTGCTCTAGTCTGATTAATATGGCTGGTAGTATTTCATTTGCTTTATCTAAAAATTCTAATGTTTTTAAGTGTTCATCAAAATCTGTTGGTTTTGATGCTCCCAAACTCAATGTATGGACTTGGGGATGACTCAAACAAAATAAATTGTTAAATACTATAGGACTAAGTGGATAGCATAAATCTATTAATTTCTGTGGTGGTTGATACAGTTTACCACCCTTATCAGAAGGACTAATAATAAATACTCCCATATCAAACTTTTTAGCAGTTTCTATTGCCGGCCAATTACTTTGATTAATGTAGTACCAGTGTAGGTTAACATAATCAAATTGATTTGTTTGTATAGTTTTAATTATCACATCAGTAGGACCATGAGTCGAGAAACCAATAAATCTGACTTTCCCCTCCCTCTGTAATTTTCTAGCTATATCTAAACAACCTCCTGGTCTAATAGAGTAGTTTAATAGTTCTAATGTGTTAATCCCATGTATGCCCAGCAAATCAATATATTCTAGTTGTAAAAATTGGAGAGACTGCTGAAACTTACTTTGGAATTCTTGGGTATCGGCGCTTGGGGAAACTTTTGTTTGGACAATGAGTTTTTCCCGTGGTAGTTTGGGTAAAATTTCTCCCAGTTGCATTTCAGATGTGCCATAACCACGAGCAGTTTCTATGTGGTTAATGCCACATTCTAGGGAACGACGAATTGTATTTTCTAAATTTTGTTGATTATTTGGTGAGATTTGATTTTTTGGAACATCTTGCCATTTATATTGATACCTCATTCCACCACAGGAAAATACTGGCATTGATAATTCTGTTCGCCCAAAGCGTCGATATTGCATAATTAGAAGGGAATAGGGAGTAGGGAGTAGGGAGTAGTGGGAAATAATTGATAATTTATAGAGGATAAAGGATTTCAGACTTTATTTCTAGTTTTTGAATTGTTACAACCTATGTAGGATTGCTATATATTCTTTTAAACCCTATCCTGAAAAGCGATGTCTTGCTGATAGCTGATAGCTAATAGCTGTTTGGGCAGCATTCCGCAGGAAATGCTGATCTAATACTCCCTATTAATTTCTAGGGAAGGTTCTTCTATTATTTCTAGATTGTTTGTAGCAAAATTTGTTCTAGCTAAAGAACCATAATACTTTCTTGCTGCTTCATCGTAAGCAATAGCTGCATCTTTTTCTACCTCAAAACGACCTAAACGTATTTGTTTTTTGTATACTTTAATTTCTGCTATCCATTTGCGTTTATCTTTACACCAATACACTCCTCGGTATTTAGATGAATGTTTTACACTAGGTCTCCTGTGCATTCGCGCACTTCCTTTAACTAAGCGTAAGTTTTCTCGCTGATTATCTAGTTTGTTGTGATTAATATGATAAACAGATACACCCATAGGAGCATCCATAATCACTCTGTGCATATAGATAGTGGTTCTTTTGTCATCTTTTTTTATTGTTCTAGCAGCAAACCCGTCTATCAAATACCATTTATATTTTGATAATTCTTCATAGTCTTGTTCATCGACTATTACTACCTTTCCTCTGGTAATCAAAATCTCTTTAGACATTTTTTCAGCCTTCTTGTTTTATTAATTAATACAAAATAACTAATCTCTTCAAGCATTTGAGGCTACTACGCAGTTTTTGAGAACATAATTATTTAACTTTTTCTCTATTTAGGAATAGCTAAATTAATTTTTCTAACTGCACCCCAATTGTAATTTATGAATCAAGTTTTCTTGATTTCTGTACTTCGTGTTTTTTTTGACTGAGAAGCATTAGTAATATTATTAATCTGTTTACTTACATTACTTCCTAGTATTTGACAATTAGTAGATGTGGTTTTATTTTTTTGTCTTAATCACCTCCGAAGGGTTATAGCTACCCAGAACTTAATAAAAATATTTGGTTTAACTTTTTTACCACTTGATGTTAGATGTATGTAAGTAAATTAGCGGAGTTATCAAACTTTACTTTAATTTTTGGAAAAATTCTAACTCTTAGAGATAAAGAAACACAAAGATAGTCTCCTAAGTTTTTCTAGATTGATTTTCCATTAACAGAAGCTAATACTTGTTTATTGTCCATTAGATTATCTAAATATACTCTCCCATACCATAGCACATAGTAAGAGGGTTAAGCTGAGTTAAGTCTATGATTTTATGATTAATTAAGCTATTTATACCCCTTTTTTTCCCACAATCTTAACTCTGAAATTGATACAAAACTTGTTCAAAAAATAAAAAATGTACTTTATTGTGTATCTTGAGTCTTTTACCTAAAGTAGAGTAATTTAAAAAAAACGCTACATTTTTTCATCTAAGTATCTTTCTTGAAGTTTAATGTAACTTCAATTTTGAGTTCTCATCTTTTTGTCTAATGCCAAACCAGGCACATTCGTGTAACATCTCCTTGACAGTAGGTTGGAGGGAGTAGGGATGTTAGAGATAATGTATCTTTAGCTTAATGCCGATAATTATTAAAAAAATGACTCAAGCTTACTTATTACTTAATCACTGAAGTATTGATTAAATATAGCATTCTTTTTAGGAATTGGTATGAGTTGTGATTCACCAAATCAGGAAGTAGAGTACAAATGTTTTTCATTGAATTGAAGTATTATTTAATCTCTCATAATCTATGTATAGTTTCTATAGCAATCCTATTTTATTTGTGTATCAAAACCGTGCCACTTTTAGGGAACAGGGAACAGACGGGAGTTTCAAGTTTTTTATCTACTTTTTGATTACCCGCGACCTATGGGCGGATTGCTATATATTTATAGAGTATATAGGGCTGCGCATTAAGGTGTTTGACATTTCTAAATCTTGTTTGCGGAGCATTTCCCTATACGAAAAACCCTTTGACAGTTTACTATTCCCTCTCTTGGTGCGCGTTCCCTTGCGCCTATCGGCGACGCGGGGTCGCACCGCTATTCCCTCCATACCTATTCCCTAGCGCTATATATAGCAATCCGCGCATAAGTTGTAAGATTTTATTGTAGGGGTTTGGTCTCCTTTCCCCAGGCAAAAATGGAATTTGGAAACCAAACCCCTAAAGTTTTTATCACAAATCATTGAGAATTAGTATACTAATCAATATTAGTCAATAAATGCTTAAAAATATACAGTTTCAAGTATAATTAACTGTAATTATACGGTTGAATAAAAAATTATTTTTGTTGACATCAAAAAAAATACAGAATAAGATTATATTAAACCTAGATGATTATACTATTTTATGACTACCCTAATTTTCACAATGCTGTGCTACTCAGCAACATCTTATCTTTTTTCCGGTTCAATTTGCTACCTGGCAAATCAATCAGATGTTAATCAACAGAAAGAAGTAGTTAATAATAAACCAAGTCAAATAAATTTAGGAATTATTTTGTTATGGCCTTTGTGGATTTTCAAAGGAATTAGCCAAGAAGAAAAGGTTATGAACTTAAGAGAATTAACTCAAGAAAATTATATAAAAGAGCAGAATCAAACTAAAGATTTTCAACATAAAAACATTGACAAACCCATAGGGAAAGTTTTACAACAAGCTGGTTTAATCACAGATATTCAGGTAGAAGAAATTTTGCAATATCAAACTGCTAATCGTCATCTTAAATTCGGAGAAATTGCTGTCATGTGGAGAATGATAAAGCAAGAAACAGTAGATTTCTTCGTCGAAATATTTCCTCAACTAATAACAGAGAATAATAAAAAACCAGTTGGTGAATATCTGAAATTAGCAAATTTATTGAATGAAGAAGAAATATATTCTATTTTGATAGAACAGAATCAAACAAATTTACGCTTTGGAGAGGTTGCAGTACAAAAAGGATTGCTGCGACAAGAAACAATTGATTTTGTATTGCAGAATCTCAAGAGAGAATTTACTCCTGCTGTAGAAAACTAAATCTAGTTTTTTTCAAATTGGTAAAATCAACAAATTGAGAATTTTTGGAAGGTGGTTTCAGTTATCAGTTATCAGTTATCAGTTATCAGTTACAGCAGTTTCGGAGTTAGTGAGGTACAATTTTTTAGGACTTTAGGCAACAGGCACTATTGCTACAGACAACAGATAATTAATTAAAGTGTACCTCACCATCCTAAAAAGTGCTGTATCAGTACCTCTGGCGCTCACCCAGAGGTTTGAAATAATGAACTGTTATCTTTTCATCCCCTGAAAAGGGGGGGTGCATACCCTCTTTTTTTTTGGTAATAGGAAAAAATCTGTCCTCAAATTTTAGCCTAACTATATTGCCTCTCCCCACATCTACATTAGCCACTAGAAAAAGTTAATATAGCACTATTTTTTTACTGTTAAGTAGTTAAGCAAAATTAATTGTATATTTAGTGCTTAAGTTGATGTAGATAGGCAAAATAATTTTGGCTTTACTTATACTTATTGTCAGAAGTTAAGTAGTTTTGCCGAGCTACTATAACTATTTCTCCGTTCTCCCCTGCTACCCTTCCCCCCACAAGGTTTTCAGGAGTTCCTTATAAGATAAGGGGTAGCTTTTAGGGAGAGGTAATTATCAATTATCCATTATCCATTAATGAAGGTATATTATCCACCTTTCAGAGGCTTGGCCTATAGTTGATGGATGGCCTATTTTGCTGTTTTAATAATTTGGTTGTCAATATTACAGAGGGTGTTATAATTAGAATAAGAACTGATATAATGGATATCCTGTTTGGCTAAATCTTCTTCTCCACTGAATGTCTATCGGTTCCTGTGCTATGAACTGCTGATGGAATTGATGAAATAAATAATAGTAAAGCGATTGTAATAACTAATATCTCTGGTCTGAATTTAGGGGTCAAAATCTAACAACAACTGATAATAATGTTCAATGAATTATCGCTTTTTTTCTACTGATAATAATGTTCAATGAATTGTAGCTTTTTTTTTCTAAGGATATGTCACGGTATCGTGACAAAATTTAACTTTGACATAATATTGAACTGGATCTAATAGGAGCTAGTTAATACAAAATCCGCTTATTAATTATAAGCTAGTGAAGCAAGTTCACAATTCTTATCAGGAAAGAGTTTTTAATTTTAAGAATATCTCTCTATTAAAGTGAATTTGCTTTAATAGTTTATTTTCCGATTAAATTAGGGTGAGAAATTGCTTCCTCAATTCTATTTGTTAGTTCAGAAATACCATTGAAAGTAACAAAACTCCAGCCTCCTTTATAGCAGACGCGAATATCTCCTCCTGGGGAAAAGTAACGATTCAGAGGATTTAACTGTTGCCCAGAAAATTAAATAGCTTTTAATTCCCTTTATTATATAAAAGTATTATTTTTGGTGAATTTTCTAGTGAATAAGTTGTAACTAATATAAATTCAGTTTAGGGATTTGACTGAAATTTATAGTTATTATGTAGTTTCCTATTTAAGCCTATCAATAATTAAGATAGAATTATCTAGAAGACCATTCAATGATGGATAATTAATAATTACCTATCCCTAACAGGAAGAAGATTGAATAAAAGGATGGATATGGCCAGGAGAATTTGCCATCCCATCCTAACTTAATTCTCCGCAAACTACCGCTTGTTTGTACTTTCAAGGAGAGGCTTTAAACCTTATATTTTTCGGTAAAACTTTATTTTAAAATACTTGAAATTAGAATTATAAATTCTACATTTAGATATGATTGTCGAATATTTTATTTTTATTGTATTTAGCCATTCTGATGTTAATAAAGTACAGAATTTTTTCTCTTCCTGATGCCATGAAATTAAAAAGTATGCCTATTTAATTACACAAAAAATGTAAGCATTCAGCGATAAACTAGCCTCCTGGATGGTAACTGCATTTTTTCCTGAGAATGCTCCGCAAACATTTAGCGCAGCGTTTCATATCGGCAACAACCGAAAACAGCGCTTCAGCTATGAGTTATCAACTGATTATAATACCGAAGAAAAAATTAGTCTCCAAAGAGAATTAAAACTTATATTTGCGTAGCATTACCCAGGAAATAAAAAGGTACTAACTCACCCTAATAAGTTCTTGGTAATTAATTGCTGAATGCTTACGAAAACATAACCTATTGACTCCTCCTAAAACAACAAAATTATGTACTTTAGAAAAAAATATATGTGAGATTATTCATACATTTACATCTCAACATAAATACAGTATTATTGATAAAAGTAAAATGTTATTCAAGAAAAAATGACTAGACTAGACCGTAAAGTGTGGGATGATTTTTTGCATATTGCCCAACCATATTTTTATCCTTTAGAAGGAGGTGGTAGTAGAATTTTCTTAGGACTTTTATTCTTACTTTTAATCTTTTTATTTGCTGCTGTTTTTATAATTGTTAGCTTAGTCTGCTTGGGTAGTGAAGGCATATTTGGTGAATCATTCAATAGTATTGCTCCTGGTTTAGTCGATACAATTAAAAATATAATTAATTCACACTGGATCTTTGTAATTATTTTAATGATAGTTGTTCCTACTACTGCCTTTTGGTACTACAAAAAACGAATTATACCTCGTTGGCAGCCTTGGGCACTATTAAGTTTAGTTTTATTATTATCCCTATCAGTTAGTGGTTTAAATGTAATTATCAGCTATGTTCTCAACTTTTTTACTACCGCTCTAGCAGAAAAAGACCAACCGACATTTTGGCGATTTATATTTGTTTATGCTGGAGTGTTTGTTGTTGGTATCCCCATAGTAGCAGTTTACTTATATACACGCCAAAAATTAGGACTATATTGGCGAGAGTGGATGACTAGCAAATTTATCGATAACTACTTACAAAATAGGTCTTATTATCAAATAAACTCAGAGGGAAAAATTGATAATCCAGACCAAAGAATGGCAGAAGATATTAAATCTTTTACTAACCAAAGTTTGTTTTTTCTGCTGAGAATTCTTGAATCAGTAATTGATGTAATTTCCTTCACTGGAATTCTCTGGTCAAAATCTGTACTACTGTCAATATTTCTAATTTTTTATGCTCTGACAGGAACATTAGTAACAGTAATTTTGGGGAAAAGATTAATTACTTTAAATTTCAACCAGCGCAGACGAGAAGCAGATTTTCGTTATGGATTAGTACATATCCGTGACAATGCTGAATCAATTGCTTTTTACCAAGGAGAAGAACAAGAATCATTGCAAATCAAACAAAGATTTGCTGAGGTTTTTAAGAATTTTAATTTGCTCATTGGTTGGCAGAGAAATGTAGATTTCTTTACTACTGGTTATCGATACGCAGTTATCATTTTGCCTTATCTAATAATGGCTCCTCTTTATTTTGAAGGTAAGATTAAATATGGAGATATTACTCAAGCAAGTTTTGCATTTGGTCAAATTTTAGCAGCTTTTTCTTTAATAGTTAGTCAAATCGACAATTTAACTGCTTTTGCTGCTGGTATTAACCGTTTGGCTGAATTTAGAGACACATTGATAGATACAAAACAATTAACACAAGAAGGAAATAGGGAAATTGATATTAGAGAAAATTCTCGACTAGCACTAGAAAATATTACTCTCAATACTCCTCTAAATAATGAAGATATAAATAAAAATCAAAAGACTCTAATTAGGGATTTATCGGTAGTATTACAACCTGGTCAAGGATTATTAATTGTTGGTAAAAGTGGAGTAGGTAAAAGTTCTTTATTAAGAGCAATAGCAGGTCTATGGAGATCGGGTAAAGGTTGTTTAATACGTCCTAATTTGGAGCAAATGTTATTTTTGCCTCAGCGCCCTTATATGATTTTAGGAAGTTTACGAGAACAGTTGTTATACCCTCAAGTTAATCAGGAGTTTGATGAGCATAAATTACGAAAAATTTTGAAAGTTGTTAATTTAGAAGATTTACCAGATAGATTAGGTGGTTTTGATGTAGAGTTACAATGGGAAAATGTTTTATCTTTAGGGGAACAACAACGTTTAGCTTTTGCCAGACTATTATTAACAAATCCTTGTTATGCAATTTTAGATGAAGCTACCAGTGCCTTAGACTTACAAAATGAGGCAGAACTTTATCAACAATTACAAACAACTCAAACAACCTTTATTAGTGTCGGACATCGTTTAAGTTTATTGAAATATCATCAACGAGTTTTAGAATTAACAGGTAATGCTAATTGGCAAATATTATCTGGGGAAGATTATCAAGCAAAAGTTAGTTTATTCAACTAAAGGGAATAGGGAATAGGGGATAGGGAATAGGGAATAGGGGATAGTTGGAAAACATTTCCTGGTCTTAAGATTCATAACCGTATTGAACTATAGTACTACCTATGAAAAAAGGTGTTGTTCATTAATGGATAATGGATAATTACCTTTTCTTATAAATAAGAGGATTAAATAAAAGGATTTTTTTCTTTTTTCTGTTGAAATAGAAGGCTTTATACCTTTATTTTTCGGTAAATATAGTCATTTTAAATAACAATGATACACTTTTGAGCTGAAACTTTTTCACAGTAAGAAACTTTCGTCTCAGTCTAAACTAAAATGACTATAATTGTATGATTTTTAGTAGTCAGTAATCAGTAGTTAAAACAACTTTTTTACTCACTATCAATATTACTCTGATACGAATTTCATACCTTATTTCACCCGTGCCTGAAAAAATAATGCGATAAAAAAGTGCATGTCTAAAATAGATACTTCATCAAAGCTTATGAAACTCATTTTAGACAACTATTTTTATCATTTACTCCTCTCTTTTTTCAAAATTTTTTCCTTCTTCTTCCTTCCTTATTTCTTCTTCCTTCTGGAATTTTTAATGCTGTATTATAAATTCTTTCATTCTCCTTAACCGACTGCCATAAATCAACAATTGGTTGTGGATAATCTACCCCTATTTTTACACCAAACCTATCTTGTTCAACAGACAATAATTTCCAAGGTTCATGTACTTTAGCAGCAGGCACTTTTCCTAATTCTGGCAACCAATGTTTAACATATTTTCCTTCAGAGTCGTAATCTTTTGCTTGTTTAAGAATATTAAAATAGCGAAAACCTCGCGCATCATTTCCAACTCCAGCAGTGTAATTCCAATTTCCCCAATTACTACAAACATCATAATCTATTAGTAAAGACTCAAACCATTCAGCTCCCATTTGCCAATTAATTCCTAAATTTTTAGTCATAAAACTAGCAACATTTTGTCTGCCACGATTTGACATAAAACCTGTAGCCAAAAGTTCACGCATATTAGCATCTATTAGGGGAAATCCTGTTTTACCTGCTTGCCACTTTTGAAATTTTTCCCAATCTTCTTGCCAAGGAATAGCTACACCTTGTAAACCAGATTTATAAAATACTTTGTTCCCATGTTTTTGACAAATAAATCGGAAATAATCTCGCCAGAGTAACTCAAAAACTAACCAATAAGTTGATTGATTTTTGACTCTTTGATATTCATATTCTTGAACTTGTTCATAAATATAACGAGGCGACAAACATCCTAATGCTAACCAAGGGGAAAATTTAGAAGAATAATTTGCCCCCAACATTCCATTTCTTGTTTCCTTATAAACTTTTAAACAGTCTTGCTGCCAAAAGTAATTTTTCACTCTTTCCTTACCAGCAGTTTCTCCGCCTTTAAATTCTAAAACCCCTTGTAAATCTGGTGGTGATATTTCTAGGTTTAAATCAGATAATTTAGGTAATTTTCCCAAATCAATTTCTGGTAAAGATGATAATTTTTGAGGAATTGAGAATGTAGGATTTACAGTAGAATTTTTCTCTACATCTTTGCGAAAATTGGTAAATAATTCTGGTAATTGGTTAATCGAAAAAGGTAAATCATCTGGATGGTAAAGTGTGTGACCCCAAAATGATTTTAACTTAACTCCAAGTTGTTTTAGTGCCTGATGAACTGCTCTTTCTACTTTAATTTCTTCGGCAGTAACTTCTTGATAAAAAAATACTGATTTAGCAGATAATTGTTGAGCTAGTCTAGGAATTGCTATTTCTGGTTTGTCTTGAAAAATAACTAAATTACTACCTAATTTTTGCAGACTGTTACGCAAATCAACAATACTTTCTAGTAAAAATTTTGCTCTAAATACGCCTGTTTTAGGAAAGCCAAAATTTGTTTTACCAAATTGCCTTGGATCTAAGCAATAAATAGGAATAATTTGAGAATTAGCTTTTAGTGCTTTATATAGTGGTTCATGGTCATGGATGCGTAGGTCGTTACGATACCATAATATAATTACATCTTGACTCATATTAATTTTTGAGAGATATAGATAATAGGAAAAACTATAATTATTGAATAATACTAATATCCTTTATTCTCCTATTAAAACCCAATTTTAGCAAGTAGGTGACTATAAAGGTTATTAACATTAGAGACTGTTTGTAAAATAAGTATTAAGAGAATAAATAGTTACTAAAATCCAAAATTGGTAATACTTCAAAGAATTGAAATCCAATAGGTAGAGAGATATTAGGTAAATATATTCTTAGATGAGTGAAGTGAGAAATATTTGTGTTGATTTCTTGCTCCCTACTCTTTATTCCCTTTATTCCCTATCTCATTTTTATCTTTCCTGATATATTCAATCTCTTAGAGGTAGAGGGCGGGTTTTTAGAACTAGATTGATCTTAAATCAAGGCTTTCGCTTAAACCCCCCCAAAAAAATTTTTTTTAACATTTAATTAGACATACCTACTTACCGAATAATTAATAATTAACAATTAAGAGTTGATAGTCAATTAATTATTCATTAATATAGAGTACAGAGATTTGAATTTGAAGGAAGAAGGCTTTAGTTATCTAGGAGAGAAGTTAGTTATCTAGGAGAGAAGGAAGAAGTTTTGTAGTCTACCTTTGTGAAAACCTCTATAATTGCTTAACCTGGAGTTTACACAAATACCATGTATATAGCGTTCAAAACTATAACGTTATAGTTTTTTAACTCTATATATACTACCTCTGCGTAAGTCCTGTTACAGCTTTATGTAAGCAAAACATCGGCCCACCAAGAAGCTAAGGTTTTTATTATACCAAGAAGACTTAGGCAAAAACCATTTATGTATAACAATCAGGAATGATTTATGAGATATTTAAAAGTAATTAAGAACTATCAAAATCCTTAGATATTCTGACTCCTGACTTCTAATTAGGGTTTGCTGAAAAAGCATGATTTGTAGGAGTAGGAGTCAGTCCTCAGGAGAAATGAGTATGGGAGGGAGCAGGTCTCGGAAGAATCATCCCTTGATTTTTATGGCTCGCGTTAGCCTAAAATCCTAGCTTTTTAAGCTTTTTAGACCCAAAACCTTGTACTTTTTCAGGACTTAAAAAGGCTAAAGCCAATATCAGTAAATGCTTTGAGATTTATTCAGCCAGCCCTAATTACCACTAAAATCTTACAACTGAAAAATGATTGCTATAGTGTTCAAAACTATAACGTTATAGTTTTTTAACTATATATACAGCACTTTTTAGGATGGTGAGGTACACTTTAATTAATTATCTGTTGTCTGTAGCAATAGTGCCTGTTGCCTAAAGTCCTAAAAAATTGTACCTCACTAACTCCGAAACTGCTGTATATATAGTACCTCTGCATAATTCCTCACCAATTCACTTTAAAGATGTGAGAAATAGTTTCAAACTTTAAAATGTGAAATAATTTCCTCAAATTAATTATTGAATAATCTTTCCTAACACACCGGAGAAGATGTCAATACTCTAGGAATCTCATAACTTAGAAAATCATGAGCCATATCAGTATTAGGAAAAATAGCCCGCGCCTCCTTTAGCAAATCATCCAACAAAATCGGATTTCCAGGAGCATATCTAGGACTAAAATGAGTCATCATCAAATGCTTAACACCCGCTGCCAAAGCCACCTGTGCTGCCATAGTCGAAGTAGAATGCAATCTTTGAAAAGCCATTTCAGCATCCTGATGAGAAAAAGTAGCCTCGTGAACGAGTAAGTCTGCACCCTCAGCTAATTCTACAGCCCTATCACAAAACACAGTATCAGTACAATAAACAAACTTCCGACCTATTTGGGGTGCCCCACACAAATCAGCTCCATTAATTTTACGTCCATCAGACAAAGTAACCCACTCTCCCTGTTTCAACTTCCCATATATCGGACCTGGGGGAATCCCTAAAGCCTTTGCCTTTTCTACATTAAAATGCCCTGGTCGATCCTTTTCTGTCACCCGATAACCAAAAGCAGTAACCCGATGCTTCAAATAACCACAACTAACAACATACTCATCATCCTCATAAATAACACCAGGTCTACTCTGATAAACTTTCATTGGATAAGCTAAACGAGTTTGAGAGTATCGAAGACCAGCTTGCAGATAATCCTCTAAGGCAGATGGACCATATAAATCGATACTTTTAACATTTCCTCCTAAACCACAACTAGCCAACAACCCCATTAAACCAAAAACATGGTCTCCGTGCATATGAGTAATAAAAATACGACTGAGTTGACTAACCTTAAGTTCACTACGGAGAAACTGATGTTGAGTTCCCTCTCCACAATCAAACAACCATAATTCAGCCCGTTGAGGCAGACGTAGAGCAATACTTGAAACATTACGCGATCGCGTTGGTATACCAGAACTTGTTCCTAGAAAAGTTATCTGCAAAACCTAAAACTTCCTCAATAAACTAAAAAAATATGATAAGTATATTTACAGTGTGATTATTTTCTTTATTTTAACGAATATAAAATTAAAAAATCAAACAAATATGAGTTCTGGATTATTGTTTATTTCTTTTATTACTAATACTACTAAACCATTAAAACGCTATTGGTGGATATCTATTCTAACATGGCTATTAATGATTGCCCCTGCCCAAGCCTCCTTAGTCTTGCGAATTGCCATTCAAGAAGGAGTTCAAGAAGTTAAAGTAGGAAGTTCCACAAACGCCATAGTTAGAGATGGTGCAGGTAGAGCGATTGGCGAACTACCACCAACAAAAGGTTTTGCAGCAGAACTCCAATCAGGAAAAGTAGCTTTGGACAATTGGGCTTCCGGTCAAATGTGGATCGAACCCAAAGGAGAAGGTTATGTGTGGATAGGCGATCACTGGTATCGGGGCCGGACTCACCTTATTCCTCATAAGGGAGGTATAACTGCTATTAACTATGTCAACTTTGAAGAATATCTTTATAGTGTCATTGGAGCAGAAATGAACGGCAACTGGCCACAAGAAGCTCTAAAAGCCCAGGCAGTAGCTGCCCGTTCTTATGCCCTAAACAAGCGTCAAGAAAATCGTAACAATTTCTACGATCTAGGTAATGATCAATTCTGGCAAGTTTATCAAGGAATTCAAACAGAATCTCCAGGAACTTACGCTGCTGTTGATGCCACCCAAGGTCAAGTTCTTACTTATAATGGTCAAATTATTTTAGCTCTATTCCATTCATCTTCTGGAGGACACACAGAAAATGTAGAAGATGTTTGGTCAAACCCACTTCCCTACCTCCGCGCTGTTCCTGACTTTGACCAAGATGCCCCAGTTTATGAATGGACTGAATCATTTTCTCAAGCACAACTCAAGCAACGAATCTCAGGAGTGGGAAATATTCTGTCTATGGCACCCCAGACTACTACTCCCCACGGTAGTGTTATTACTATCAAAGTTTTAGGAGATGCAGGGGTTAAAACTGTTGAAGGTACAGATATTACGGCAGCTTTAGGATTAAAAAGTACCAGATTTACAGTTAGTCCTAAGAAAACTGAAGGTCAACAAATTCCCAGCAGTTTCCAAATTAGTGGAAAAGGTTTTGGTCATGCTGTGGGAATGAGTCAATGGGGAGCTTATAATTTAGCTCGGAATGGATATAATTACCACCAGATTTTATTGTACTATTACCAAGGCGCAACTTTAGCTAGAATTGATGTCCGCTAATAGTAAAACTTAGGTGATGCTCCTGAATAATTAACTCTATTTTTACTGTCTGAAAAAATATATCAGAAGCTGATACTATATCAATAAATAAAGTCTAAATTTGGTCGTTCTATATCGGGAAAACACAAAAATTATTCCAACTATAGATAGATTTTATAGAATTTATAATTTTTTGATTAGTTAATTGTCGAGAATTTTTTTTCAAGTCTATATTGAGCATTAAATGCTGAGTTATAGAAGTTTTCATTGATGTAGAATCCAGATACTCTAATTTAAAGGCAATTCTAGGTTAAGTTATTTGTTCAATTAAAGTCAAAAGCGCTATAAATTAGTAATATACAAAATTGTTAAAATCAATTAAAATTTTTCTCTTTTGACTTTAAACATAGAACATTAGATTCAGTATTTCAAGCCTCTGGCTTCAACCGGAGCTACTAATAATTAATAACTGCGATATAAGAGTTAAAATTTGACATATTAATTAAGTAGATTAAACAGCCTTGAAAGCAAGTTCATTAATTGATAATATTAGGGATAAAAAAACGATTCTTATTTTAATAGGCGACCTGCTAATTGCTATAATATTATATCTGGCCTCACACCTCAGAAAAATTATCGTATCAATGGTTCCATATTTTTAGATAACAAATGCAAAAGTGGGAATATCTCTTAGCAGAAGCAAGTCCTTATCCTTTTGGGGATAAGCTGATTACCATATATGTAAATGGTAAAGAATGGCGACAATGGAAAGATAAAACATTATACGAATTAGTTAATTATTTGGGTAATGAAGGATGGGAATTAGTAGCTTTTAGCCATAACTCAAAATCTGACAATAATTACCTCATATTTAAACGTCCTAAAATGACAATATAAGTAAGCATTTCCTGTGGAATGCTGCGCAAACAGCAATAATATCCAAACCTTAAGGACTTGCTATAAATGAATATAGCCTTTAAATTCGGCTTTTATAGTAAGATTGAATTGAATTAAATTTAATTCAATTAATAAATCTTTTATCTAAAACTAGAATAAAATGCTTACCAATATAAATTATGAATGTTTGACAACTTAAACTAATATTTAAGTATCTGATTGATTCAATCTTCTTTGCCATTCAGCATCAATTTCATCTGCCTGTTCAGCTTCTTGTTCTAGCACATTTTTTTCTGTTGTGTAAGCTAAATCTTGATTACTAAGAATCGTTTCTTTCGCAAATTCTCTAGCATACTCAATTTTCTGACTTAACAGATTATTAGCCTGGTTCAAAGCAACAGCTCTATTTTGCCTTTTTTGATTCCGTTTATCAACTTTACCATTACGCCATTGTACCCAAAAATAACGAATTAATGGCAATACTAAAAAACTTACACCATAAGCCAATAATACAGGATAAATCACTTCAACAAAAGCAATAAATCCTCCAATCTGAGCTACCACTGTACCATCCTTTAACAACGAACCCAAAACTAAAGCACCAACAAAATTAACAGCACCTAATCCAGTTGCTAACATTATTTGACCAGAATTTGCTTCACTAAAACGCCAAGATTTTTCCTTCAAATAAGCAGAAACAGGTTGAGAATGCCACTCTTTTGCTGTTGTTTGTAACTCCGGAAAATGATACACAATTTGACCATCAGGACTAACTTCTGGACGACCATTAAAACGAATTAATACTGGTAAAATATACTCCTCATATTCCAAAGCATATCCTTTTCCTAAATCATCTAAATAAGGAGCAATTTGTTCCGCAACTACCGCCCCTTGATTATTCTTAATTACAGTAGCGATCGCCTGCCAACGTTGCTCATCTAAATTGTAATTAGGGTTCCCATCTCCAAATAGAAAAGAAAATATAGCCTCCAAAAAATTCATCTCATTTTCTTTACCTGAAGTTCGAGATTTTTGTCTTTGTTTTTGTCTTTGTCGTTGAGATCTATAAGGTTCATCATAATATCCCCAATCAAACCACCAAAGCCAATAAGGATTAAATCCAAATCGGGGGAAAAATACCATTCCGCCACCCGAATTATTACCTCCACCACCTGAGTCATTTCGTTCACTACTAAAATTAATTGAAATAACAATAATAGCAATAGCAACCATTATAATTAGCAAAGAAAGTATCAACAAAATCCCAAAAGAAATTCTAATTAAATAAAATAATATCCGCCAAACTTTTTCCCACCATTCTCTTAATCTTAAGCGCCAGAATTTATTGCGTAAAACATCTCGAAAATTCTTAGGAAATAAATAAGCAATTTCCCCTGATTCTGATACTTGTAAATGACCACCAGCATCTGTAGCTAAAGCTAATAATCCTTGTTCTGCCAACTTAACATCTAACCCAGCTTGAGCTGCTACATCTCCCACAGTAACCCGGTAGTCCAAACTCTCCACGGCTCTCATTATCGAAGGATTTGGAGTCATAAAATTACCTCAGACTTAATTAATTTATCTACTTAAATTATAGACAAAGAATCAATCATGGCTATATAAGTAGCTAAAGAAAATTGTTGACTTATTCTAATTCTCTCCATTCTTTAGAAAGTCAATACCAGTATGGGAATTGCTATATATATATATAATAAATATTAATTATGACAGTACAGACATTGATTATCTAACATTTATACTGATACCATTTCTCCATAAAGTTACAATTCATAAAGGATAAAAGCTATCAGTTAAATTTAGGTATGGGTAAGAATTATTAAGTGCATTATTACAGAGAAATAGAAGAGTTTCATTTTTATTGATGATTAATTTAACTGTTGCGCAATAGTTTTTGGATTTTAGATAAAGTCCCTGAGTAGCCATCGCCCTATTGCAATATTGATGATTAATTTAACTGTCTTTTTTTTCTCTATTCTATCTTCTTTGCCTTCTGCTGCATTTTCCTGAAAATCTCAAACTTATGTATGTCGCCAAGATAGAGAAATATGATACCTGAGTCAATTTGAGTCCTAATGACAAGTATATTGTTACTCATACAGACAATCTTTGTTAAAACACGATAAAAATTATGGTGATTATTATGGTGATTACTTATTATTAATAGTAATCTAAAGTAGATAGTAAAACTATGGAAAAATAATTGGAAAACATACTCATATTCATCTAGCGATCATTGACAATATCATTCTACTAGAAATAGACTACAAACTCAACGAGCTAAATAGCGTGATAAACCTTGCCAAAATCATCTTTGATAAACAAATAATTCCGGTATTTGTTAATATACAAATCCTATTTAATTTGTCAGATTTTGCTAGTCTGATGAAACGAGGTTTTGCCAAATATAGAAAAAATTATCGGGTGCATCTCAATATTTGCAAAAATACTTTATTTCCTATTTCCTATTTCCTATTTCCTATTCCCTATTCCCTGTTGCCTGTTCCCTAAAAGGGATAAATTTTTGGCTTTCTTCAAAATTGAGATGCACCCAAATTATCTTGAATAAGAAGAACATCAAGCATAACCTTAACTTATTCTTTTGATGTATCTATTATAATTAGAAATTTATTTTAAGACCTCCAGGAAAATTGGGGATTCAAACTATAAACTTCAAAAATAATTTTTGACTTTTGACTTAACTCGCTTCCCTCAAAAGAAGAAGGATAAAATTCAAAGGCAAACATTGAATCTTCTATTATTCCTTATTCCCTATTCCTTCTTATTTCTTCCTTCCTTGAATAAATGCTCATATCCCTTCGCATTAATAACTTTGCCCTCATAGATAATCTAGAATTAGAATTAGGCTCCGGTCTAAATGTCTTCACAGGTGAAACAGGTGCTGGTAAGTCCATTATTCTAGATGCTCTTAATGCTACCCTAGGTGCGAAAATAGATCGCCGTATTATCAGAACAGGAACTAAACGAGCCACTCTAGAAGCAACCTTTGAACTAAACCCAGCTCTGGCTGAATGGTTAACTTGCCAAGAAATAGATCCAATAGATAGCACATTAGTAGTTTGTAGCCGGGAAATTGTTGTCGCCCAAGGTTCCCTACGCACTAGGTCTCGTGTCAATGGTGTCCTAGTTAATCGGAAAATAATGGACCAACTTCGCGATCGCCTGGTAGAAATTACAGCTCAAGGCCAAACTTTACAATTGGGAAATCCTAATCTGCAAAGAGAATGGCTTGATTTATATGGTGGTTCTTCCCTACTAAAATGTCGAGAAGTAGTAAATGTTACCTATCAAAAAGCTCAAAAAGCTAAAGCAGCATTAGAAAACCGTCGTCAGTCACAACAGCAACGTTTACAAAGAATAGATTTATTAGAATACCAAGTACAAGAATTAGATAAAGCTAATCTTACTGAAGCTGAAGAATTAGAACAACTAATACAAGAAAGTAAACGTCTTAGTCATGCAGTTGAATTTCAACATCAAAGTTATAAAATATATCAAGCTTTATATCAAAATGAAGGTGATAATTCAGCAGCAGCAGACCTTTTAGGAGAAACAGAAACCATATTAAATGATATGGTAAACTACGACTCCACATTACAACCTATATTAGAAATGATTAGTGAAGCTCTAGCTCAAGTTGTTGAAGCTAGCCGACAAATTAGCAGTTATGGTGAACAATTAGAAGCAGATCCTCAAAGACTAGAGGATGTAGAAGAAAGAATTCAAGAACTTAAACAAATTTGTCGTAAGTATGGTCCGACTCTAGAAGAAGCTATTAGTTATTATTACAAAATACAAGCAGAACTTAAAGAACTATTGGAAGGAGGAGAGTCTCTCGAAGCACTAGAAAAAACATATCAAGAAGCTCAAAAAGAATTAGAAAATAAATGTAGCGAACTTAGTTTACAACGTCAGAATGCTGCTGCTAAATTAGAAACACACTTAGTAGAAGAATTAAAACCTCTTGCTATGGAGAAAGTCAAATTTCAGGTACAAATTACTTCTATTACTCCAACATCTACAGGTGCTGACCAACTTACATTCTGTTTTAGTTCTAATCCTGGTGAACCACTACAACCTCTAAATTTAACAGCTTCTGGAGGGGAAATGAGTCGTTTTTTATTAGCACTAAAAGCTTGTTTTTCTCAAATAGAAGCATCAGGAACTCTAGTTTTTGATGAAATAGATGTAGGAGTTTCTGGAAGAGTAGCAGGAGCTATTTCAGAAAAACTACATCAACTTAGTCGCCAAAATCAAATTCTATGTGTAACTCACCAACCGATAGTAGCTGCAATGGCAGACCATCATTTCAATGTTAGTAAACAAGTAGTTCAGGAAATAGGCAATGTTGATTCAAATAATCAAAACTCTGAGGAAAGAACAATAGTTAGAGTGAAAACCCTAGATAATTATCAAAGGCGAGAAGAGTTGGCAAAATTAGCTAGTGGTAGACCAGTTCAAGAAGCTATTGATTTTGATTTTGCAGAATCTCTTTTAACTCAAGCTGCAACTAAACGAGAGAAAAATTTTACTACCCCTATTGCTAGTTCTGGAGGTGAATAGTAATCTATGATATAATAAGTTATTATTGTCTTTGAACTTTAGAATAAGAGGAACTTAGTTAACTTATTAATAGGATCAGAACTAACATTAAAGTTTTCCTAAATATGGAGTAAATACTATCAATTAATTTACTACAACAAAATCAGATAAAAAGTCAAAATTTCTAGAGGTTTTTACTTGAGGAGAATACATAACTTCTGACTTCTGCCTTCTGCCTTCTGCCTTTAAGCCAAATCCTTTGTATTCTATCTCAAATAGGGCTTGCTGATTAAATATCAAAGCATTTTTTTTTGTATAAAAAAGTATGAGTTTTTTAGCTCCTGAAGCTCAAAAAGTTAGTATTTTGGGCAGAAAAAGGCGGAAAGATTGAGGGAAAATTTTTCCTACTACATACTCTGTAATTCTCCATTACTCCTGACTCCTGACTCCTAGCTTCAATTATAATACTTTTTCAGAACACCCCAAGTAGGGTAAGATTACAGATCAATATAAAAAAGTTTAACAGGCAAAACTAGGAAAAAATTTGTAAGGCATTTATTAATTAATGAAGTAATCAATAAATCCTAAAAAAAATAGCATAATATTAGGAAATCAGTTGAAGAAAAAGCAAAATAAATCTTGATTAATATAGTCATTTATAACAGTTTTCACTCATGTTGACTACAAAAATTATTCCTTCTTCCTTCTTCCTCAAATCTCTGTACTCTAAATTATAATGAAAACTGCTATAAGTTGAGATTAATACGAGTCTTTATTACCTTGAAAGGATTTCATCTAAAAAAGTGTTTTATTCTTATTTAAAATGACTATACAATTAATTATCATTAACAATAATAAAAAAATTAATCCTAAGTATCCGTAGCTACTTTTTGTGCCTAGTTTGAAGGTAAAATAAAAGGCCATTTTTTCAATTTTCAAAATACTCAGAATAAATTATGGACAGAGCAGTGAAAAATCAATCATGTTAGAGTACACTACAACTATGAATATTTAAAAAGCTTTCTGTACTTAATATTAATTAACACACAGAGGTAGAATTACTGAAAAACCTTGATATTGCCAACAATTAAAGAGTATCCAACATTTAATTTAAAGTATTATGACATCTGCATCTCCAAACAACATAGCAACAGAGTACACCACAATCTCAATAGAGGATGTGGAAGTTATAGAGGGTAGCAGCCATCAGGTGCATCACCCCCAAGATAATTCTGGTTATAAAAATCCTGACATCAATAACAGTAATGGAGATAACCCTCAAAGTAATTCAAAAGTTAATGAAAGTAGTGCATTAGTTCATCCCACTTCTGGGGCTAATTTCTCAGAATTTCTGGCTCCCTTAACAAAAGATACTTTTGTCGAGGTTGTTCAAGATGTTGAAGCAAAGCTAAAGACAGTTAATCAAACCCTTGGGATGTTGAACAATTTGTTAGAGGCTCAAGGATTTGATGCAATTCTACATGAAATGTTACGTTCAATTACTCTCAAAACAGGAGAATTATTGAATGCAGACCGAACAACAATTTGGTTATTAGATGAAGAAAAAAATGAACTTTGGTCAACAGTCGCTCAAGGAGCTAATGGAAAACCATTAGAGTTAAGAATTCCAGCAAATGTAGGAATAGCTGGAGAATCGGCTGAAGGTAAAAAAGTTATTAATATTCCTTACGATTTCTATGACGATCCCCGTTCCACCTTTACCAAAAAATTCGATAAAGAAAACGGATATCGAACCTATACCATGGTAGTAATGCCATTATTGCAAGAAGAAACTGGGGATTTAATTGCAGTTGTCCAACTTCTTAATAAGTTCAAACTAGATGCAGAAAAATATGAATTATTAGAAGACAAAATAGATGTCAATGGATTTACTGAAGAAGATGAAAGAGTATTTCGTGAATTTGCTCCTTCTATTAGTCTGATACTAGAATCTTCCAAGTCATTTTATGCAGCTACTCAAAGACAAAGAGCAGCAGAAGCTTTAATGAAAGCTGTAGACTCCCTCAGCAAAAGCAGTCTAGACTTAGAAGATACTCTAAAAAAAGTCATGGATCAGGCCAAGGAACTGATGAATGCAGACCGCAGTACCTTATGGCTCATAGATAACGATAAAAATCAACTCTGGACAAAAATTCCAATTGATGGTAAATTAATCGAAATTAGAATAGATAAAGACAAAGGTTTTGCTGGTATGGTTGCTACATCTGGCGAACCACTACTAATTCCTTTTGACGTATATAAAGATTCCCGTTCAACTAAATCTCAAGAAACAGACAAAAAAACAGGCTATCGTACTTGCAGTCTTTTATGTATGCCTGTTTTTAACGCTGACAATGAATTAATTGGTGTGACTCAGTTAATTAATAAAAAGAAACAAGGAGACTATAAACCCTATAATCCAGCAGATTGGCCAGAGGCTCCAGAGCAATGGAAAGCAAGTTTTAATCGTAATGATTTAGAGTTTATGAGAGCTTTTAACATCCAAGCTGGTGTAGCCCTCCAAAACGCCAAGTTATTTGATACAGTCAAACAAGAACAACAAAGGCAAAGAGACATTTTACGCAGTCTCACCAATGGCGTAATCTCTACTGATAAAAAAGGCACAGTCATTGCCACAAATGAAAGTGCTAGGCATTTACTAGGAATTGGTGACACAGATATATTAGTAGGTAAATCTGTCAAAAATTTGGTCTCTCTAAAGGAAGGTGAATTTTCTAAATGGTTAGATATAGCTCTATCTCCTAAGGATAGTAAAGATTACCAGCAATATTACCCAGATCAAACTTTGTTACCTGAAGGAGATTTAGATCCTCAAAGTATTAATTTGTCAATTAACTCAATGATTGATGTTTTGGAACCAGATAAGGTAAATGGCGTGTTAGTGGTTATGGAGGACATCTCTGGAGAAAAGCAAGTTAAAAATTTGATGTATCGTTACATGACACCAGAAGTCGCAGAACAATTATTAGCAAGTGGTGACACTGGTTTAGGTGGTAAACGTCAACAAGTTTCTGTACTTTTCAGTGATATTCGTAGCTACACTACCTTGACAGAAAGCATGAGCGCCGAACAAGTTGTCAGTATGCTGAACGAATATTTTGAAGAGATGGTAGATGCTGTCTTCAAATATAAAGGCACTCTTGATAAATATATAGGAGATGCCTTAATGGCAGTATTTGGATCTCCAGCTCCGTTAGTAGACCATCCTTTGTGCGCGATGCAAGCTGCGGTGGAAATGCGCCAACGTTTACAGGCGTTTAATGAAGATCGTCTAGCCAAAAATAAAAAGGCCATCAGTATTGGTATGGGGATTCACTCAGATGAAGTAGTTAGTGGTAATATTGGCTCTAGTAAACGTATGGAGCTAACTTCTATTGGAGATGGTGTTAACCTAGCTTCTCGCCTTGAAGGTACAAGTAAACAGTATGGTACAGATTTAGTCATCAGTGATAATACTTATCAACCTTACAAAGATCAACTTTGGGTTCGGGAACTAGACTTTATTACTGTGAAGGGAAAAAGTCAACCTGTCAGAATATACGAACTTTTAGGTTTTCAGAAAGGCCCACTGAAGCAAGAATTGACTGATAACCAACATGGTATTGTTAAATATTATGCTGAAGGACGAGAGTGGTATTTAAAGCCATCCCAAGAGAAAAATTTAACAGATGATTCTATTAAGGAATGTTTTGCCAAAGCTGAAACTGAATTCAAAGAAGTTTTAAATATCGATCCAAATAACAAAGCAGCCAAGTTACACGTTGGTCGTTGTCAGCTATTTCAGGCCGAACTTCCTCCAAAAGATTGGGATGGGGTCTGGAAATTAACTGAAAAGTAAATATTTCTCTTTAAATAATAAAGTTAGCTCCTTCCTGTATTTTGAAACAAACCAACCCTAGTTATGAACAATTTAAGTTCCCACTACTCAGATAGTGAGTGGGTAGACCAGGTTAATAAATTATTAGTTGAGATTGCCAGTATTTCTGTCTCAGATCAACCAAAGCTACCAGAAAATATTGCTGAAAGGGCTCTACCACTGGCAAACAAAGCAAAAAGTATCCAAGAAAAAGCTGATAGCCTAATTATTCCTTCAGATTCCCTAGAATGGGTAGGAAAGGTACGTCAGTTTTTGTTGGACTTATCTCGTGCTTCCTTGGCAGATATACCCAGACTACCTGTAAGTATAGGTCAAAGATCCCTGGTATTAGCAAAAACAGCTCAAGAGATTAAAGACAAAGTTGCGGAAAAAAATCGTAGTTGTTAATAATTAAGGTTTAAAGTTTAGATGAACTTAAAAACAACATCTATAATAGAACTTGTATTGCAACTAAAAATTTTAAGTTTTTTAGAAATTTCCTGAATATGGAATCAGATAGTCAACCTCCTAGTTACTCAGATGATAAACCTCCTCAAAGAATTGCAAATATTCTGGGAACGGCGATCGCTGTATTAACTTTGGCATTACCTCTATTAGTTATTTCTCGTTATTCTCATAGTAATATCAATGTAATTCCTCAAACATCTTATGAATTATCTGGGTATGAATGATTTCTGAGTAAATTTCTAAGAACTTTAGTTTCAATTTCTATCTTACTTCAGCCTATAAGCTTACTCTAACTGAACCTGCTTACTTAGATGTTAAATAAATTTGGTTGATACTCTTTTTCCTTGCAAGATTAAGAGTTCAACCACAGTTTTCAACTCATATAATTAATTCTGTGGTGGGAAATAGTAGATGTAGCTCAATAGACTGCTAAGGTTAAGTCATGGGTTTTTATCGATAATTTTAATTTTTTAATTATGGGAAATTTTTCAATGCTAATTAGGGCTTGCTGATTAAATCTCAAAGTATTTACAGATAAATACAGTAGCCTTTTTTGTCGAAACCAACTGCCAGCTTTTCCCTTTGTTATACCTACAAAAAGTTAGCATTTTTCTCAGAATAATTGCATAAAAATCAAGGGATAATTTTTCCGATTACCTCCTCTATAATTCCCATTTTTCCTGTACATCACCAATCCGACGGCTCACTTATCTGAAGACTGACTTCTACCCTAACCAAAATACTTTTTCAGCAAACCAGAATTCTTCTTTAAAGGTAACAAAACTAATAGCTGAACACTGTTTCGCACCATTCTCCAGAAAATGCTTCACTTAGTTATTAACAATTACTTTGATCGAGAATATGATTATCTAAAATAACCAACAAATCCTCAACACTAGCATTATGATCTAGAAAAGAAAACAAATGTTTATAACAAAGCCTACCCTGTTTGTCTAGTACAAATTGCCCTGGTAAAGGCGCCCCTAAAGCTTGACCAACCTTGTAATTCTTAAACACCTGACAGCTAGAGTCACTAAGTAAAGGCATCTTTAAACCTAAGTCCCCAACAACAATTTTACTTTGTTGCTCATCCGTACTGGTAATCATTAATACTTCTACTCCTCGCTCTAAAAACCTTTCATAATTATTATTTAAAGCCAAGATATGAGGGAAACAAAATGGGCAATACTGCTTTTCAGTAAAAATACGAGTCAGGGCAACTACAACAGGAGTTGCTCCCCAGTAGTTTGATAATCTAACTAATTTATTATTTGTAATATCTGGTAATTCAAAATCTGGCGTTCTTTTTCCATTCTCCAACCCATTAATAGCTGGGATAGGTAATAAATTTTGAAAAAAACGTTGATTTAGTAAACCTCTAAAATCATAAGAAGTTAGCATAATTATAATTAATTAAAACTCAAAAGTTCAAACCTTAATTTGTTGAAATATCTTTTATCTTTACAACTCCAACAACTTGAGTAAAATCATCTCAGCTACAGTATTGGAGTAAATATTTGATCAAAATTACGAGCTACTTTATAAACTAGCTAAAAAAATTTATTCAATAGCAGCAAAAAATTCTTTCGATTTAATTGGATCGGGATTCATAGTTTTATCTCCCGGTTTCCAACCTGCAGGGCAAACTTCATCTGGGTGAACCTGTACATATTGAATAGCCTGCAAACTTCGTAGTGTTTCATCCACATTGCGACCAAAAGCAAAATTATTAATCGTTGCGTGCTGGATAATACCTTCTCTATCAATAATAAATAATCCCCGCAGAGCAATACCAGCCTCTGGATCTAAAACATTGTAGGCCAAGCTAATTTCTTTCTTAATATCAGATAATAGGGGATAATTAAGGTCTCCAATACCACCAGACTTACGATCTGTTTGAATCCAAGCTAGATGTGAAAATTCACTGTCTACTGAAACTCCTATAATTTCAGTGTTAAGTGACTCAAATTCTTTGTAGCTATCGTTAAAGGCTGTAATTTCTGTTGGGCAGACGAAAGTAAAATCCAAGGGGTAGAAGAATAAGACTACATACTTACCACGATAATCAGACAGTTTAATTGTCTCGAATTCCTGATCCACTACTGCTGTAGCAGTAAAATCAGGAGCTTCTTGGCCCACACGCAGGCATTCGTCTGTCATGATTTAATTCTCCTTATGAAAATAAGTTGATAAATTCTTTACTATAAGTTGTCCTCAATCTAACAGTTGTAGGATCTTCTAGTTTTAACTACTAATACTTCTATCAAGAAGCTAATATTAGTGCAGAATTTAACCTAATCAATCAAGTTGATTAGTCATCAGTTAACTGTTTGAATTATCAATGTCTTAATCATAATATCATCTAAGTTTTCTTTGAAAGTCTTTTTTAAGGAGTAGGGGATCGGGGGAGTAGGGAGTAGGGTAGGGACGTTGGATGCAACGTCGGTACAGGAGTAATTTTTTTGCTCAACTATGTGGCCAAAATGCGTTACTTTTTGAGCACAAAGCAGATCAAAACTAGGTCTTTTTTCCAGACCTAAAAAAGCACCTTATTTCTTGTAAATGCTTTGAGATTTAATCAGAAAGCCCTAATCATATCAATATCCCTAAAATTAATCTATCTGACTTTAGTGTTGGCATTACTCAACTCAAATATCAGATATTTTAAAGATAAATATATATATGGCTCAGGCGGGATTTGAACCTGCGACCTTGGGCTTATGAGTCCCCTGCTCTAACCTCTGAGCTACTGAGCCTAATTTTTTAGCCATTTATAACTATAGCATAGTTTGCCATGGTTTCGTCAAGTATTTAGATTTTTTTTTACAAACTAGATTAAACTCAAGGCCAAACTTTGTTTGTATATCAATTCCCATTTCCGGTCAGAGAAATGGGAATGATTCAGAGCATCTAATTATAAGCCATTCCAGAAGGTAGATAAGCCATTGGGTTAACTGCTCCATTGCCCTTAGGATGAATTTCAAAGTGTAAATGTGGTCCGGTGCTACGTCCGGTACTACCCATTTTAGCAATCAACTCACCCTGAGACACCTTTTGACCTTTTCTAACTAAATTTTGGCTGTTATGGGCATAAAGTGTCAGACTGCCATTCGGGTGTTCAATTTCTACTAGATAACCATAAGCTCCAGCATAGTCAGAATAAGTAATTACCCCAGGGGCTGCTGCAAAAATAGGCGTGCCAGTTGGTGCCGCTATATCAATGCCCCGGTGCATTCTTCCCCATCGCCAACCATAACCAGATGTCAGAACCCCTCTAGCAGGCCAGATATACCCGGTAAATTGCATCGATCCTCCAGGTAAATAGCTATCAGCTTGACCCAAAGGTGGCAAATCTGGAGAAACCATTTTTCTAATTGAAGGGTTATTTAGAATCTCATCAGCATTACTTCCTATCGGTGCTGCAGCCATGAGTGATGAGTCTTTAGATTCTTGAATCTGCTGGCCTACTACAGGTAGTTCTTTCACAACTGTAGCCGGATTTCTCCTTTCCAGTCTATTAGTTCTTATCTCTTCAGGCCAATTTCTGGTTTGGGAACTACTAATTTCTACTTGATAAGTTGGCTGTAAATATCTATTATTATTGTCTGTAGGAGTTTGATGATTAATAGGTAGGTTATTTTCTGAAGATAGTGGTTCAGGTACTGGAATAGTTGTTGATTCTGAATGAGTTAGCTGATATTCTTCAAAATCTTTTTGAGCATTATATTCATCTCGTAACCTAGTAATTTCTGACCTTAAACGATTGGCATAAGGATTTTCTTGATTATCTGTTTGAGCTACGGGTAATGATTCACTATCTTTAGTATCACTAGCAACCTCTGTTCGTTGAACAGGTTGGTTATTACTAAAATGGACTTGATTTTCTAACTCCAGAGCAGGATTGGGCTTAGATACCTGTGATTCTAGATGAGTAGGCCATACTTTGCCATTAATTAGGGGAGTTTTAGGTCTATCTGTAGCAACTGAATGTTTTGAAGTTATAAATTCTTTTGATTTGTGATTTATTTGGGACTTTTTATGACCTGCATCTTGAGACCAAGAAACAAGCTCTAAACTACCTGTTGTTGAAACTTGAGGTGCAGTAACAATCGGTCTACTATGTGGTGAATAATCAGATTTTATAATAGGTCTCTTGGCTTCTGGAAAATCAGGTTGATTGTCTGTAGTTTCCAGAGAAGCTTGATTCAATTCTTGTTGTCCAAAAGAATATGATTCCCGGTCACTATAATCGCCAGTTGTAGAACTTGCTAAAGTTAATGAGGAAGAAGATGGCTGCTGAGGAATTTTCAGTAATTTCGCAGCTTCAATTACATCTGGATCTTTAATCTGATTAATTTTAGTCAATGCTCCTACAGATACGTTGTGCTGACTAGCAATTAAACTGAGTGTGTCCCCAACCCGTACCTTATACACCAATGAAACTGGTGTAGCTGTCATCTCTGAATCGATAACTACTGCCCCTTCTACTTTTGTCTCTTTAGTCTTGATTGATTCTTGAGAAATATATTCTTCACCATCAGTTACTTCTCTAGCAGCAGAATTGTTATCTATTTTAGGGGTAGCTATTTCTAGCTGCGGTTCTGCAACAACTAAATTTTCAGATTTTTGATATATATTTTCTAGGAATTTCTTTTTTGATGAATCAAAAGGTTTTCCTACAGACTCAGAAACGGACTCCTCATACCTCCAATCCACCGAACTTTTTGCCGGGCGGTTTTTTTGTTTTTGAATAGGGTTAATTCCTGTTTTTAACTTCTCAACTAGCTGGCCATCAGTGCTGATGGTTTTCTTTTGTTCTTTGGCTAACGATCCGAAAGCAGGCAACTCATTAGTTTGCAGTTGATTCAGTTTTTTCTGTTTAAGTTCTAGAGGAAAAAAGGATTGACCTGATTTTTGTACTGACGGCAGAATAGTTTCAGGTTTGGTTACTCCTGCTTCAGAATTATTTTGGCCTTCACTCTCTACATGATCTTGGGTCAATTTTTGCAGTAGTAGACCTTTGGGCCTATTAACCCTAGTAACATTTCGTTCTGGAATTATTACCGCAGAAGAATATTGCTGATTTGTATCTACTTGAGGGAGTTCTGCTGCTAATACACTATCGCCTTCCCCAGCGAAAAGAATGCCTGATGCACCCATTGTAGTTGAGATAGCAGCAAGTCCAATCATCGCAGCAGAGGAACAAGCCTTGCCACTACCTACATTCATTTGTTTAGTCTGTTCAAAATTTGCTTCTGTGTGAAGTTCACAGTTAGCAATAGACTTACTCTGATTTGGAAATGTTCGTTTCATAGAACGACCTCCTATTGACAAGCGTTTAACTGTCCTGAACTTTCTTTTGTCAATGATCTAGGTCACTTAGTATTAGAGATCCAGATCACTTTAAATCATCAGGCTTAGGCTAGGTTATCTTGCTTTGATAAAAAAAGCAAGGATAATTTTAACTTAATTTTGATGTAATGACTAAAATCAAAGAAAAAAATTAACTTTTGAGAAACTAACATAGAGCAATATCCTTGCCCCTAGTTTGCTATTGTCCTATTTTCAATTAGCAATTTAGTCTAGCTGTATTTTTATATTTTTCTTTTGTTTAGTCCTGTAGTAAATACCCTCTAGATTTCGAGAAGGATTTCAGGAGGAAATATAATCTAAATTTTGGTATACAACAACTTGTTGTCCTTGGCAATTGACACAGTTATAGAAATTTCTTATGGGTATAGACTAGAGTTCATATAGTAGTCCTCAGTACGGTTGTGTCGAAAATATCTACAGAATTAGGTGGTGGTGCATAGTAATGGTAGACAGAGTGTGGGAAGGGTGGGGAGTGTGGGGAGGGTGGGAAGTGTGGGAAGTGTGGGGAAAAACTATAAATATCTTCACCATTACTATGCAGGACTACCCAGAATTAATTAGGCAACAGGTATCAGGAGTCATTTCAGTTATCAGTTGTAAAAGCTTCAGACTTTTTATCTTTAACGATATAGGAATACTATTTAATTTTTTCCTAGTCTTTTGATACTAAGTATAAAAATATCTAAAACAATCCATCTCAGCTCTACTTCATTTAATTATCACAACCCATACATCATCTTGCCTAGAGTATTATCTCGGTTATATATAAGTTTTTTTCTTTCTATTTGTTTCAGTATTTCCTCAGTTTGAAATAACATTCAAAACTTAGGGTTCGTAAAGAGAATTAAAATATTTAGGAGCAATCGCAAAAAACTGAAAAGTAGTCTAAGCATTCAGCCCTCAGCTATCAGCCGTCAGCTCTGAGCAATAAAAATGAATGAACCAAGCATTCGTTTAACTTATACTAAGTTTTCAACTAATTCTTGGAAATCTTTCAATTGCTTTTTCCTTATTTAAAGGTAATATAGCTGTTTCGCTATGGGACATTAAAAACGTAGTTGCTTTTCAGGAGGCTAGCTAATAGCTAACCGCTGAATGCTACTCATACTTTTAATTCTTGTAAATCTCTCAATTACTTTTTCCTTATTTAAAGGTAATAAAAAAAGGTGATAGCTCTTAAAGAAGTTCCTCAACAGGAGGCTTGCTGAAGTCTGAATGCTTACCAAGTAGTAGTTAAATAAAAATATGAGGAAGAAACAGAAATCAGAATATATGAATTACCAAAAAGCTTACCATAATCTCTATTTTCACCAGTTATATTAACCATATAAAAAACAAAAAAAATCTAGTTTCGCACATCTTTCCTACATCTACCGAATAATTAATAATTAATAATTAATAATTAAGAGTTGATAGTCAATTAATTATTGATTCAACAATTCACGCGTTGAAGCCTCCCCTTGGATAGGGGATAATAAATAAAAAAAATTCCTTTTAGTCAATCAATTCCGTTTTAAGAAGGGGTAATTATTAATTGTTAATTGTTCGCAAGTTAATTGCTGAATTTTTAAGCTGTATCTGCCCCAAATCTGGTACTTTTTCCGAATTTGAAAATCCTAAAACCTTATATCTGTCAATGCTTTGAACTTTAATCAGCAAACCCTAAATATTCTATGACTACAAAGAATTAGTCCTGCCTTGAATAAAAGTTATGTAAGTCCTACTAACTCAGATAACCCAATTGACGCCTAGCTTCAAACAAACCCAAGGCAGCACTAACAGAAAGATTTAAACTACGAACTTTTGGTTGTGTCATTGGTATGTAGATAGTTTCAGTACAATAGTCCAGGATATCTTGTGGTAGTCCATTAGTTTCGGAACCAAACAATAGCCAATCATTTGTTTGATATTGAAATTTGGTATAATTAATATCACCCCTTTTACTAAAGCCAATAAGTCTTCCACCTCGCTCCTGATGATAGATATTAAAATCTTCGAGGTTATGATGATAATTGAATTTTACATAAGGCCAGTAATCTAAACCAGCTCTTTTTAGGTAGCGATCGCTAATTTCAAAACCCAAAGGCCCTACTAAATGTAGTTCTGTGTCAGTGGCAGCACAAGTACGAGCGACATTACCTGTATTTGGTGGAATTTGTGGATAGACTAGGACAATCTGAGGCATAAAATCAATTATATCTTTTGACACCTATCAAATCATAGTGAGCTAAAAAGTTTGATGAATATTTTTACCCATTTTTTATTTACTTTTTAATTACCCGCAACCTATTTTTTATTTACTTTTTAATTACCCGCAACCTATTTAGGATTGATATCTATATATAGTAATCCTAAATAGGTTGTAAGATTTTATCGTAGGGGTTTGGTTTCCAAATCCCATTTTTGCTTGGGTTTGGAGACCAAACCCCTACAGTTTTTTTTCACAAATCATTTAGGATTGCTATATATATAGCAATCCTAAATTGGTTCTGGCAAAATTCCATACTGAAAAAGCTTTGGGAAAT
>JBCDJM010000025.1:0-44510 GCA_038747755.1 Cyanobacteria bacterium P01_H01_bin.35 | reverse complement strand
GAGTCAGGAGTTTGAAAGATTTAGGAGTCAGGAGTCAGGAGTTTGAAAGATTTAGAGCATAAATTTTTAAATTAGCCCACGCTAGAAAATCTGTATTAAGATCAAATAATTTTGCGATTATTGTATAACCGGATTTTATATTACTGATCGTGTCAAAGTTTTGAGCCTATAAAATCTTACTTTTAACTTCTGACTTCTGACTTCTGACTTTAGCTATACCTGCCATAAAATTTAAGTCCATAACTCCTTCACCATTAAAACTTCAAAATTATGAAAAAAACCCTTGACAAATTACCAGATGTAGGTGCTATTATATTAAATGTTGACGAAATGGGGCGTCGCCAAGTGGTAAGGCAGCTGGTTTTGGTCCAGCCATTCGGAGGTTCGAATCCTTCCGCCCCAGTGAAACTAGATTAACCAAATAAACTGAGACAATCTTTACCTTACTTAAGACTTGCCTAAATAATATAAATAGTCGTTAGCTTTCAGAAATAATTAGTGTATAATGCTGAATTTAAACCACTATCAACCCACATTACTAATTGGATCTAGTGGGGGACTTATACCGTAAATTTCTTAGCTGAAAGCTCATAGCTTGTTAATTTCTCACAGCGATCTATCTTAACTTTTTGGGTTCTACTCTCATCAGCTTACCCCCATTGTCTGTGCGATAAACCCATTCATGTTCACCATCAGACAACACAAGACGCCAACCTTCTACTAATCTTTGGCCACAAAGCTCATCATTTTTTGGCAACCCCAAACAAGTATTTGGCCAAGTTTCTTGACTGACTTCATTCACTTTTATTGTTTCAGGGGCAATACCTATTTGACTACTTAAATCTTTGCGAACAGCATTAACTATCTCATTAGGGATTTTTTCAGTTTGATTAGCAAATTTTTCTACCTCATCAGGAATTGCTTTACTGAACTTTTTCACATCATCAAAATTCTTATTCATAGAGTTCTGCTTCACAGCAAGTATATGATTTAGAGATTTATTAGTTAGGAAAAAAGGTTCAGATATTTCTGTCTGAGATTCAACTTTAGTCTCTGTTGCAGATTTTAAAAGATTAGCAAACTTATCAGCTTTAGAAGTAATTTTGCCATTTGTCTCTACTTGGGGAGATTTAAGAACTTTTACAGCAGCAATTGCTGTTTCAGTGAGATTTGGATATGCTTCAGCAGCTAAGATTCCAGTTAAAATTAATGCTAGTAAAAAAGGATGAGGGGATTTTTGCTTAACTCGCTCATTTCCATTTAGTTCATAATTTTTAGAGTTAGATTTCATAGTTAAGATCCTTCGATTATTTATAGGTTTACTTATTAGATGAGATATTATTCTGGAGCTATGGAATTCGATCTAGGTGGTTTAGACGATTAAGATACAAGTTAAAGTTGGATTTTTTTATGCTTACAGAAATTAATCTATAAATAATTTATTTCTAGGGTTTGCTAGGTTATGCTGAGTTAGAACATTAACAAACCTAAATTTTGTAACTCTCTGTCAATCAAAATAGGGACAGAATCTTAACATAAACATGATTAGTTAGCTCAAGCTATGTATTTCTACTTCATCTCTCAGCACTAAAACTGACTTTATTTTCACTTCATGGTGTTATTAGTAGCAGATATTACAAAAAATGTATCTGAATAAAATAGACTTCAAAAAGTTCAGTTAGTTCCATCACAAAATCCTCAAAACGACTCTTTCTTAACTTCTATTTGACTTGGTATGTTTTCCGGAAAAGAAATCTTTTCTCACAACTTAAGAGTCATAAAAATTGACTGGGAAAATTTCAGCAAAATTGCTTAATTAGAGAAAATACCAACAACTAACAACGAGATACTACAATGCCAATCTCATCAAAACCCGAATTTTTACGGAAAAATTAAATTTTTAATTTCATCATAATTTAGAAGTTTTTACTGATGTGAGGAAAATATTTTATTTGGCAATAGACAAATAGTAAGTAATTAAGTACAAAAAATTATTTATACTATCACCAATTTAGCAAAAGAAGCTCTATATTAAAATATAGCTGGATGACTCTTATTAAATTGGCATAGACATTAACTCCGAGATGTGGGGTTTAAATTATAGATCCAGGAATATAGCAGTTCTGATATTAATTAAGTACAGTATTTTTATGTAAGTATTCAGCTATTAGCTATTAGCTACTAATGAGAGAAAAACTAAGAGGAAGAGTTAACGAAATCAGAAGTCAGAAGTCAGTACGGGCGAATGGCCATTCGCCCGTACTGAAGTTGTTTTTGTAACGGGAATTTATATCAAATCCCTTGGCTTCGGAGTATTATAAGAAACCGGGTTTATGGGAGATAGATGTCATTTATGGTGGGCATTTCGTATAAACCCGGTTTCTACGCTTTTTTACACCGATACTACCGGATTTGATATTATGCCCCTCTCCAAAAACATTTCGCCTTAAAAGTCCTTGCTCTCAACCCAATTATTTTGGTAAAAGCAACCCTTGAAATTGAGATAGAATTAAAAGTCCGTGAAAAAGTAAGGTCTTTTAACCTTATAAAGAATTATTTATTATTTGCTGTTAACGCAGTTCTGATCCAGGAGATTAGCTGACTTGTAAGAGCTGTTTGCGCACCATTCCATTTTTATATCTTTACCTATTCTCTGTTCCCTAAAATCAAAAATTTATGTATCTCATCAAGGGTAAAAATTGCGATATAAACTTTTATATAGCAATCATATCATGTTCGCTGGTATGGTCCCGTGTAAAAGTTGGGTAAATATTTACCTTATGTAAGATTTTTCCTTTTCTTCTTCCTTCTTCCTTCTCTCCTAGATAACTAAAGCCTTCTTCCTTACCTTCTCTATACAATACCGATGCTACCGGACATGATATCAGGAATGAGATGTGAGAATTTTTATGATAGTTAGTATAGCAACGTGGGCTGGTATGTTTACATAGTACAAATAATACTAATGTAGTATATGCAAAAATCTTGATAATTGGGAGTAAAATTTTTACATTACATTTAATTACAAGAGTAGTATGTAAATATGCGAGCGATCACTGCTATAGAAGCTCAAAACCTTAAAAATTATGACTCCTGACTCCTGACTCCTGTACGGGCGATTTCCGTTGCGGAGCATTCCGGAACGGACATCGCCCCTACCACCAAAATATTGCAACTAAAATAGGATTGCTATAGCTATTTCAAAAGGAAAATTAATTAACCAAAAATCCTCTTATTATTAAGTATACTGCACCAGCTTGAATTCTTGTTAAGAAGGCTTCATAATCAGAGGAAAGGGTTAAATAATTTATTAAAACTCCAAATTAATAGCAATTTCAGATAATATTGCTACATTAGATTTGTTGGTAAGTGCAAGGCTCTTATAAATAGCAAGAATGATTTAAAGACTCTAGATAATATGACATCTGGTTATACAGTTCTCAAAAAATTACCTTCATATTTTCCAGGCTTTCCTGAGAACGCTCTGAAATAATTCCCACTATCAAATATTCAGTATTCTAACTTCTAAATCATACAATAAATAATTACCAATATTTTCAATGAAATCTTGCTATAGATCCAATAAAAATATCAGGAGCTTTCTTTTTCCAAGAATGTTAAAAAATTGCTTAGGTTATGGTTAAATAAAATTAACCCAATTAGGATGAATAAAAATTAGGATTGTATCTAGGAGGTACAACTCATACTGTTTCGTGGAAGTTATAAGTTATAAGTTAGATTTTATCGACTAAAAACTTTGACAATATAAATAGTTTTAGGCAATTATTTAAAAGTTAAAGTTTGAAACTATTTGTGACATCCTTACAGTGAATTAGTATCAGCTTGTTTGACTTGGTTATAGTTATATGTTAACCAAGCAATAATCCCCAACTAGAATCTCTAATTTAAAGGTAGGACTTTCAAAACGTAGATTTAACAATAATAAAAGAAATTAACTTTATGGACCCATTACTGGAAGGTGGTGCTGCTATACAACAGCGTGATTACACCTTAATAATTGACAAAAGTAACGATATGTACATATCTGGCTCTCCCATAGGTAGAAGACCATGGGATTTAATGCAAGACTCCATCATTAGATTAGCTAGCGAATGTGAGAAGCTAGATTTAGATGGACTAACAGTTTACCTATTCTCTGACTATTTTAAACGATATGACCAAGTAACATCTACTGATTTAGGTGAAATTTTCCTGGAAAATCAACCCTCCGGCAAAACTAATTTAGCAGATGCTCTTAAAGATGCAATTGATAATTATTTTGAGCGACGCGCTCTGAAGATAGCAAAACCTAATGGGGAAACTATTTTAGTTGTTACAGCAGGTGAAATAGAAGAACCTGAGCGGGTCAAACAAATTATTATTTCTGCTGCTAATAATTTACAGCAAGATGAAGAGTTAGGTATTTCACTTATTCAGGTAGGAAATAAACCTGAAGTCACTAAGTTTTTTAAATTATTAGATAATGAATTACAAACAATAGGTGCTAAATTTGATATTTGCAATACTGTTACTATTGCCGATCTGGAAAATATGAATTTAACTGATGTTTTAATTAATGCTATCTTTGCTTAAAATAATTTATTACAATTAGCTTATTACATATTATCCAGAATCTTGTTTTTCACTCATCAACATTTAAAGGCTGATTAATATGCCTTGCTTGACATAAAAAAAACTAGATATTTTCTCTTGCTAATTAATCACATTTGACCAAAAAATAAGGTTTCAAGCTTGCCATTTTAAGGGGATAAAAAAAATCAACCTCACTATTTCAAGACTCTGGCTTCACCCAAAAATTTAGGTAGTTACGCCGACTCTTTTAAGAGGATAAAAAAAAGAATATTCTGTATTTCAAGCCTCCTTATTTGGTGGAGGTACTGATAACTGAAATAACGTAGCAATTTCAATATTTGAAATTTATATTGAAGAATTTTGTGGTGAAATCCGAAACCATAAATTTCGTCCCAGCGCTTTGAAGTATAACTTTACTGGAAAGTGGTAATAATCAATTACAATATTCACCATAATAGCCAAATGAGATAGAAAAGTTAAACCTGTCCAAACAATCGGTAGCCAACATAAAGGAGTACCTGGTATTGGAGGAAAATAATAAGCACTTAATCCTATTAATGTTGTTGGTAATAAGACAAATCCAACTGCTAATAATTTGATTACCCAACTCCATTCTACTTGAGTATGATCGGCTTTCCATTTTTTACCATTCCACCTCCAGCTTAAAGGAGAAGAACTATCTGCTATTTTCAGTGATTGCTTTACTAAATCGGCAGTAAAAATATGGTTACAAAAGTTACAATAAAAAGCATCCATTAAAGTAATTGCTGAAATCTGACCATGATAGCAGACAGGACAAGTATAAACTTCTTCAATACTCAAATTTTTATTGACATTATCGCAATTAGACATAGACTTTGAAAGTGAAGAAAAACAACTATATAGGTTGAATTTTAAACAGTAATCTTTCAACTTATCTAGGGTCTGTGATAATTCTTAACTTTAGATCTAATTAATTAAGGCAGAAATTAAACTTATATAAACTATATGCTTTAAACAGTTTTAACTCTCATCAATTCCAGAGAAATTGGTTTTAGTTTGTCAGTATTTCCTACGGAATGCTTACTTTATTTTTAAAAGAATGCTATACTTCATCAATACTTTAGTTATTAAGTAATAAGCTGATTTTTTTAGGGATTATCGGCATTAAGCAAACATTTATTATTGTCTTTAAACCCTACTCCCTACTCCCTACTTTCAAATAGATGTAGCCAGACCTTTGAGATTTGGTATAAGATTTTCAAAATTTTTCATTTTCATACCAAAGCAGGAAAAGCTAACCTCAAAAAAAAATGACTTGCTGAGATTAAGTTATATTTGCCAAGAACTTAATATTAAATATCAAATCTACTTAAATTTAAAACTGAAACAATAAAAAATTATCCCTATATTAGTTAAATTTATATCAACAAACAAAAATATAGCAATCCTATTTTATTAGTGGCAAAATCTTACTACTTTTTAGGCAACAGTCACTATTGCTACAGGCAACAGGCAGGAGTTTCAGCTTTTTTATTTACTTTTTAATTACCAGCAACCTATTTAGGATTGCTATATAGCGTTTATTAGTATTTATGAAGCACACTTATTATTCTTTTATATATGTTTTCTGTTCTCTCTCTTGATAAACTTTCCCTTGAGTCTGTCGCTGAGGCAAAGTCGCACCTCGTTCTCTTAAATCTAGAATTTCGGACCTTTTAATTTAATATATTAAAGCTATAGCAATCCTATTTCAATTGTAATATTTTTTTGGTAGTTAGGAGTCAGGAGTCAGGAGTCAGGAGTCATAATTTTGAAGGTTTTTCATCAATCTTAACTATTATAAAAATTATCACAAATCATTTAGGATTGCTATATATGATTCAGATATCAGAGAGGTAAATAGTCAAATTGGTCAAAAATAAATCATTTAATTCAATCAACCATTCCTGGCAGTCAATTATTCAATTTGTTAGTTTGTTTTGTCTTTGCTGCTTCCTAGTAATTAGTTGTAGCCAACCTCAAAATAACCCTGATAATACTCCCACTACAGAAACAAATACAAACCGTATTACTATCGGTACAACTTTAAAACCTCGAACTATTGACCCCGCAGACGCCTACGAAGTAATCTCCGGTAATTTACTCTATAACTTAGGCGATCGCCTCTACGGTTACAAGTTAGGAACAACGGAACTTGTACCCCAACTAGCAACAGAAATGCCAAAAATTAGTCAAGATGGCACGACATATACTATTCCTATTCGTCAAGGAGTAACTTTCCATGACGGTACTCCCTTCAATGCTGAAGCAATGGCCTTTTCTTTCCAACGTTTTATTCAAAATAGTGGTCCACCTTCTTCTTTATTAACTAATACCGTTGAGTCAGTGGAAGCTACGGGAGAATATCAATTAACAATTAAGTTGAAAAAACCTTTTGCAGCTTTCACTCCTTTATTAGCATTTTCTGGTCTATGCGCTATTTCCCCACAAGCTTATACAATAGCTGAAAATCAATTCAAACCCGATACATTTATTGGTACTGGTCCTTATAAACTAGCTGAGTATGGTACTGACGTTTTACGATTAGATGTATTTGAAAATTATTGGGGAGAAAAAGCTAAAAATCAAGGAATTGACATTCAAATATTTTCTAGTTCAGCTAACCTCTTTAATGCCTTTAAAACAGGAGCTATTGATGTAGCTTATGCTTCTCTAGATACCGACCAAATTACTAATTTAGAAGCAGAAGCTAGTCGTCAAGGATGGCAAGTAATTTCTACAGATGGTAAGACAGTTAATTACATGGTTTTAAATCTCAATTCAGAGCCATTAAATAACAAAGCAGTTAGACAAGCTTTAGCATCTATTATTGACAGAAAATTACTAAATGAACGAGTTTTACAAGGAAAAGCTGAACCAGTTTATAGTCTAATCCCTACAAAATTTGATGGTTACAAACCAGTATTTCAAGAAAATTATGGAGATGGAAATTTTGACAAAGCCCAAGAATTATTAAAAGAGGCAGGATACTCTCAAGAAAAACCAGCAAAAATAGAAATTTGGTATGCTGCAAATTCCACAAAAAGACAATTAACAGCTAGTACATTAAAAGCATCTGTAGACCAAAAATTAGAAGGTTTAATGGAATTAGAATTGAATAGCGTAGAAGCAGCTACCGCCTTCAAAAATTTAGACAAAGGAGTATATCAAACATTTATCTTAGATTGGTATGGAGACTTTGTTGATGCAGATAACTATATCCAACCATTCTTAGAATGTACTAAAGGTTCAAAAGAAAAAGGTTGTGAAGAAGGAGCTAGTCAATTTCAAGGTTCGTTTTATTACAGCGATGAGGTAAATCAATTAATCCAACAACAACGTCAAGAGCAAAACCCAGAAAAACGTCAAGCTATTTTCATAGAAATTCAAGAATTATTAGGAGAAGATGTTCCTTTTATCCCATTATGGTTAGACAAAGATTATGTATTTGCTCAGAAAAATATTAGCGGAGTTAGTTTAGAACCTACTCAACAATTTCCCTTCTGGACAATTAATAAATCATAACTTAGGATTGACTGAGAAAAAGTATTTTGGTCAGGGTAGGAGTCAGGAGTCAGGAGTCAGGATAAGTGGGAATTATAGAGAAGGTAGAAGAAAGTTATGGTTTTTCAGTAATAAATCAGAAAGATTTAGAAGTAAAACACCAGAATTTCCTTTTTGCTTTTTCCTTTTTGCTTCTTCATTCTTCCTTCTTAAAATCAATTACTCAAAATCTCCGTAACCCTAAAAGCTATGGTTTTTCAATAATAAATAAGAAATATTTAGGAGCAAAACACCAGAATTTCCTTCTTCCTTCTTCTTTCTTCCTTCTTCCTTCTTCCTTCCTCCTTCTTCCAAAAACTAACGCAAAAAACAACTAATCATCCATAACACCAAAAAAGTTACCAAAGTAATAAATACTTCTGTTGCTAAACCAGTTGCCAAAGCACTCAGTATTTGTCCTAAAATTAATCCAAAAATTAAACCACCAACTGTTAACAAAACAGCGCGACCGAACTTATTTTCTTTGCGGTTAAGGAAATAAAGACAACTACCAACCCCCAAAGCCAAAGTTAATTGTAAGCTAGAAGGCTGAATAATACTAATTGCACCTAAGACCACATATATACCAGTAGGCCATATAATATCAGCTTGACTAGGAGTATCAATCAACTTTTGTAGCCAAACAGGCCCTTGATTAGTTGGCCCTGGAGTTGAACTATCAGAGTCTTTTTTTGTTTGCCTCTCTGGAAAACGAATACGCTCAGGCACTTTAATTTTGCCTTCTTGACGCAACCGTAGACGGTCCATCAAAATAGCATCATAAGCAGCTTCAATATTTTCCATAACTTTCCGATCGTCACCATGCTCTTGTTTCAAACGTTCCTTTGCTGCTTGAATTTCCTCAAAAGAAGCATCTTCAGTTAGACCAAGTTGTTGATAATGACTCTGATTGCTCATAATAATTTATTAATAGTTTTTTAAACTGTGACACAATGTTTGATGATAGTATTTTAATCTTATCCACTTTTTGAGAAATGTGCCTAGTTAACTGCACAAAATATCTCTATAGAAATTAAAGAGGAAGTAGGTAGTAGGCATTAGGAGTAAATAATTAATGATTTCTGTACAATAATTTATTTCCTGTTTTTATTATTGGAGATGTCTATTATTTTTATGGAATAGGGAATACTTAACGGGCAATCAGGACTAAAATACAAACAAACATAAGCGTACCTCATTAGATAAAAAAGTAATTTCAAAAGTACACACTCCTTTTCCAAATACCTATCATAATAGAATCCCGTTATAGAATATATGTTCATTATTTAATCTTCACATCTCCCCTAACCATATAATAAGTATTCAACCGGATTTGATATCATTGACTTGTATTACTTTTGACTTTTGACTTTGAAAATGACTTAATCTCAGCAACTAACTATTCCTGACCACTGCACCTTTTTCTGTTTTTCACGCCGATAAGAAAAAAAGTAGTCCGGTTGTTGATAAGTACAATAAGGAGCGATCGCCACCTGTTTATTACCAATACCCAACTGTTCCAATTGTAAGACATTAACTAAACGAACATCTAAGCGAACTTTTCCCGGTTCAGGATCGGATAAAATTGGTGAATTTGGCAAAAGCTCCAAAAAATGTAAAATATCTTCAATACTTGTCTTCCCTGTTTCTGGAAAAATAGTCATTCCCACCTGAGCTGCCACCTCTTCAGAGACTTGATAAACCTCTCCAGCAATAGCAGGACCAAGCACAACCAACAAATCAGATAATTGACTACCGTGGGCCTGAAAACCTGCTAATGCCACCGGAACAATTTTTGCCGCAGTACCACGCCATCCAGCATGAATGGCCGCTACTTGTCCCGTTTTCTGGTCAGCAATTAGAGCAGGAACACAGTCAGCAGTACATACCCAAACTGCTTGTTTTGCTTTTTCAGTTAGTAGGCCATCAGCTTCGGCATAAGTTGCTTCAGTTTCAAGAGTAGATTTCCCTGTTGTCAGTACAGTATTGCCATGTACTTGCTTAACACGATATACCTCAGCAGAGGGATGTAATATATCTACTAATTCTGTTGGTGTACTAGGAGAAAAATGGTGAGTAAAAAAACCATGAGGCCAATTTTGTAAGAGGCTACAGGTTAGGTAAGGTTGTTCTTGCCATTTTTGCCAATGCCAAGTTACATCATTTTTACTCAAACCTTCGTAGTATTTATTTAATTTTTGTGAATCAGGGTTAGCTATAGTCATCAGAATTAGTATTGTTTGAAGTTTAGATTTTTATTTTGCCATCCTCCCCGACTATGCCACACTAATAATTTTTCTCATGGTTATCTATATTGAGTGCTTCAGGGAATGAAACGACTATTACTCTATACGCAATAGAAGAAAAATTCTATCATTCAACTTCGGAAGCTTCAGGGAATGAAACGACTATTGCTCTATACGCAATAGAAAGAAAATTCCATCAGCCAACTTCTAGAGCTTAAGAAAATGAAACGACTATTTCTCCATACGCAATAGAAGAGAAATTCCATCAGCCAACTTCTAGAGCTTAAGAAAATGAAACGACTATTTCTCCATACGCAATAGAAGGAAAATTCCATCACCCATCTCCGGGAGCTTCAGCAAATGAAACGACTATTGCTTTATACGCAATAGAAGAAAAATTTTCATCACCCATCTCCGGGAGCTTAAGAAAATGAAACAACTATTTCTCTATCCGCAATAGAAGGAAAATTTCACCATCCATCTTCGAGAGCTTCAGCAAATGAAACGACTATTTCTCCATACGCAATAGAAGAGAAAACTTTAGTAGCAGAATCTGTCAAAATTTTACCGAACAATATATATATGTATCCAGAGAAAAAAATTGTCAGAATTTAATCAACAAAAATTCATCAACTCCCTATCAGATATTCAGGGAACCAGAGTATCGCAAATATCCAACCCTTCAACCCCCAATCATCTCCACACTTTTTCCAGCCTTCCCTCAACAAATCAAACCCTTTGGCAACTAATTGACTCAGGAGCATCACCAGGAACCATAGTCATCGCCACTCAACAAACAGCAGGGCGAGGACAATGGGGACGAAACTGGAAATCAACCATCGGCGGACTATATATGTCAGTCGCCACCAACATATCAATACCCCAAACCCCACAACTAACCCTATCAACAGCTTGGGGTATAGCCTCAACTTTGGAAGATTATGGTGTACCAGTAAAAATTAAATGGCCTAACGACCTAATCCTAGAAAATCGAAAATTAGGAGGCATCCTCACAGAAACCAGGATAAACAAGAAAAAAATTTCTCAAGCAGTAATCGGTATTGGGATAAACTGGGCTAATTCTGTGCCAGAAACAGGCATTAATCTGCAAAGCTATTATAGAAACCAATCTCAACCAAAAATATCCTCTCTAGAAATGTTAGCCGCAATAGTCTTTCATGGATTAGACTCTGCCATTAAACAACTTTTAGACTCAGGAATAGAAAGTATTTTGCCCAGCTATACTCAACTACTCATAAATATGGGGCAGGAAGTAGTAGTAGAAGATTGTATTGGCCAAGTTGTAGGAGTGACAAAGAGTGGGGAGTTAAAAGTAAAAATTAACCCAGACTCACCAACCCCAAAAACTCAGTCTCAAATATCTCCTCCCGAAATATACCTAAAACCAGGTACAATCAGTCTTGGTTATGGCCAAGTTAGTCAGGGAGTGGGGGAGTGAGAGAGTAGGGGAGTGGGGGAGTACGGAAAAAATTGAAATACATCTAGTCGTTTTTCCATAGTAGAAAAGACTTGATATTTTATTGCTCAGTAATTCTCCGAGCTTTATATTACTGGCTTTCCAAATCCATAGACTCAAAAAACCTAACTATATCAAAGTCAAAATTTATTAAACTGTATAAATTGTTTATAAAAAGTAACCTAAATAGTGTGAGGAAATAATGTCGCTAGAAAACCAAAACCAATCAGTTGAGTCTAAAACTGAAATACAAGAAACAACTCCAAAACATAACCAAAAGCAAAACTTGATTCAGACCAAACTTCTAACTCACAAGTCCCTCATGCAGCTAGGTTGTTGTCTAGCTAGTTTAGGGATGCTAGGTAGAGGTATGGCTTTAGCAGAGATGGTTTTGGAAATAGAAGTCTATGACTATGAACCATCATATCAACCTGCCCCAGTAGATCATTATTCTCCCCAAACATCTTATTCAGCACCATCCTATTCACCAGAACCTTACTACGAACCAACACCATCTTATTCACCTGCCCCATATTACGAACCAGAACCTTATTATTCTCAACCAGCACCCAGTTATTACGAACCCGAACCATATTACTCTGCTTCACCTAGTTATTCTGAACCATATTATTACGAACCCGAACCGGAACCTTATTATTCTCAACCAGCACCAAGTTATTACGAACCCGAACCATCTTACTATTCTCAACCAGCACCTAGTTATTATGAACCGGAACCCTATTATTCTCAACCAGCACCAACCTATGAAGCAGAACCTGAACCTGACAATACTATCTATCTACCCAAAAATCTTTATGTAGCACCTCCGACTAATACTAACCTTAACCTTTCAAAGCAACCCAAAAATAACTTACCACCCCTAACATTACCAAAACCTGAGAAACTTTATTACTATGATGGTTCGACTAACGCTTATATAGATGACACAAATTACAATGTCGGTGCAACTGACAGTTATGAAGCACCAAGTACGGTAGTTTTCTCAGAACGTTCCACAGGTCAAGTTGCTCAATATCCAACAAGTAATAATAATTGGAGTGCTGTCGCCGAAAATAATAATAATTGGAGCGCCCCCACTCAAACTAATAACTGGAGTGCAAGTACCGCAACAAATAATTGGAGTGCCCCTGCTCAAACTTCATCTCAAAATTCCTCCTACGATAATAGCTATTATTCTTCCAACAATAGTTATTATTCAGGTTCTTCTGGTTATAGTCAAACAAGTTACTACGCAAGTTCATCTTCTAGGCAAAGTAGTTATTACTCCAGCACCTCCTATGCCCCACACTACTCAGACTCTTCTCAGGGAGTGGAAGTCGCAGCAGTATTACCCGCTCAAGTGCAGGGATTATTTCATAACCCGATGTCGCAGTCAGGTTTAGCTTATTACAAACGCACCATGCGACCTCCCGCAGTACCCGGAAATGGTAACACCCGGTTAATATTTCCTCTATCTATTCCAGCACCCATCACCTCATTATTTGGTTGGAGAGAACATCCAATATTAGGTTACAAAAAGTTTCACACCGGAACAGACTTAGGCGCACCAACTGGAACTCCAGTAGTTGCAACTTATGCAGGTCAAGTAGCGATCGCTGACTGGTTAGGTGGTTATGGTGTAACAGTTGTACTAGATCACCAGAGAAAATCATTGGAAACTCTCTATGGTCATTTATCAGAAATTTTTGTGAAACCAGGAGAGTTTGTACAACAGGGTGAGGTTATTGGACGAGTTGGTAATACGGGAATGTCTACGGGTCCCCACTTACATTTTGAAATGCGACAGTTAACAAAAGATGGGTGGGTAGCGAAAAACCCAGATAGTCATATTGAATTTGCCTTAGTGAATTTGATGACAGCATTGAAAGTTACGGAAATACCGCCTGTACCGGAAGTTACTATTAATGAATTGTTGAAGCAGACTAAAGAATTAGATTCTGGTTTGCCACAACTGCCACCTTTACCACCAGGGTTTGAAGTACCTATTCCTGACTTAGAACCGCCAATTTTTGAGTTGACAAGAGCTTCAGAAAAATCTGATGAAGATGTCAAAATTAGTTTGAATGAAGAGGAGAAAAAAGTTGTGGAATAAAGTTAGTTGAATTGGAAAAAATTGGAAAAAATTCTAGCTTTTGTAGGTTAGGTTAAGCGCCAGCGCAACCCAACAAACCAAGATATTGTTGACAAACTAAGATAGTGTTGGGTTTCGGTTCCTCCACCCAACCTACATTACTAAATAGAGCGATCGCTTTCCAGAGTTTATCTAAAAATAAAATAAGTTAAAATATAGAAATTATCTCTGGACAACCACTGAAAAATGTCCGAAACTTTAAGTATCAGACTTAATTATTATTATGGAAGACAAGAAAATTTGGATTATTGCCGATGAAACTGCTTCAGAAACTTCTGGAGCAAAAAAATCTGTAGATACGGGAGGTAGTTATAGTAATCGGTCAAAAGAATCTACCGAATCTGACAGAAAAAGATTTCAGGTTAAAGCTGAAGATTTGAAAAAACAAATGTCTGAATTTCTCGAAGTTATTGAAGATGTATTTGACCAGACAGATCGAGAATCTTCTAATGTTAAATTACAAGAAATAGAATTATCAGTTGAAATTAATGGGGAAGGTCAAGTTACTTTATTTGGTATTGGTGGAAAAGCGGGAAGTAAGGGAGCAATTAAACTAAAATTAGTACGCAAGGAGTCTTAAAGCATGGCAAGAAATTGGGCTATTTGTGTTGGGATTAATAATTACAATAATATGCCAAATCTTCAGTATGCTCAGAGAGATGCTGAATTAATGCGGGATTATTTTCTCAATGAGGCAGGTTTTGAGAAAGTTTATTTATTTACGGATAATTCACCTCAAATTAATGATGCAGATAAACCTTTTAATTCCCAACCAACCTATGGCACTCTCAGAAGATTTTTACGAGATAGATTTGAAGAAGAATTTTTATCTCCTGGTGATAATTTTTGGTTTTTTTATAGCGGTCATGGAATGCGTTTTAATGACCGAGATTATTTAATGCCTGCTGATGCTGACCCTCATCCAGATGGAGTAGAAGATACTTCTATTTCCCTTTATTTTGTGACAGAAAGGTTAAGGCGATGTGGAGCGGATAATGTTATTTTATTTTTGGATGCTTGTCGCAGTCAGGAAAGTTCAAAGGGTTTAGGTATAGGAAAAGAAAAGCAGAAAGGAGTAATTACATTTTTTTCTTGTAGCCCTAATGAAAGGTCTTATGAAATTGAGGATGAAAGGATACAACAGGGTGCTTTTACTTATGCTTTATTAGAATCTTTAAGAATTCAAGGTGAAGGTAATTGTGCTACTGTAGAAAGATTAGATAATCGTTTAAGTGGTCGAGTTGCCGAGCTTAATCATAAGTTTAAAAAACCTCGACAAAATCCTTATGTTAGTGCTGAACCTGTTACAAAATCTCATTTAATTTTATTGGAAAAACAGGCTAATTTAACTGATGTTGCCATACTAAAAAATGATGCTTATCAAGCAGAGTTAGGGAAAAATACTGAGCTAGCTAGACAATTATGGATTCGAGTTAATATAGCTGCTTCTGGTTCAGATATGGAAGCTGTTGATGCAATTAGCAGATTAAGTAATTCAATAAATAATTTAAAATCAGGTGATAATAAGTCATTTAATTATCAAGGAAAAAAATCACCAACTCCAAAGGTATCGGAAAAAAATAAATCTACTCCTAATACTTTCAAGTTGAACAAACTTTTAAAAGGAATTGTTGGAGTAGGAGTATCAGTAATAGGTATATCAGTAATGGGTCTTTTAATAAACTTGTTTAATAATACAGAGAAAGAAACACCACTACCAGAACCACCGGATATCAATAATAACCTAAACAATACTAATATAACTGGAAACTATTCTACTTTAGAAGATTTACTAAAACAAAAGAAATGGAAAGAGGCAGATGCAGAAACTTTAGACGCTATGAGAAAAGTTAGTAGCCAAGAAAGAAGAACTTTGAAAAATTTTCGATGTTCAGAACTCAGCAAAATTGATCAACTTTGGTTAAAACATAGTAGTAATAAATTTGGCTTTTCTGTGCAGAAGGAAATTTATGATAGTTTGGGTGGAACAGAAGAATATGATCAAGAGGTATGGATAGAGTTTGGAGATAAAGTAGGATGGAGAAAATCAGGAACTTGGTTGAGATACGATCAACTAACTTTCAACATCAATACTCCTTATAGAGGACATCTTCCAGCCTTTGGTCATCCGTTAGACTGGGACAAGGTGGTATGTGAATTTTGTGTCAATCTTTTCTCTCGCACAAAGAATTGTCAACTTTAAAATATCTGCTCAAAATCACCTTGAGAATGTCTGACAAAAGTTGCGTCTTGAATACTGCCATAAGTGTTTTCAATAAACTCATGCCAAGACTGATTTTCAGGTGGGTTATTATCTTGAACTAAATTAATCATTGTTCCCAAAACCTGTTTTTCTTCTGGGGTTAAGTTGTTAATAATTTCTGCTAGGGATTGAACTAATTTTAAATTCATAACAACCTCTAATAGTTGACATTTTTAGATAGTATAGAAAAGAGCGATCGCCATTCTCAGAAAATCAAATTATTCTAGTTAAAGTCATTGCGAGTGGAACGAAGCAATCTCTTAGTTTAAGTGTTGTTACTGAGATTGCTTCGGGAGGATAATTAGGAGACTATAGAAATTAACTGCTTTGCTACCTCCCTCGCAATGACAAAATAGTATAACTACTTCTGACTTACCCATAATAGCACTATACTCTCCTACATCACCGGATTTGTTAACCCCATCCCCCCATCTGCTCATCACCCCATCGCCGGATCTACTAACCCCAACTCCTCAAAGGCAGCCAACCGCAACCGACAAGAATCACATACACCACAAGGTTTCTCTCCACCCGCATAACACGACCAAGTTTTTTCCCAAGGCACCCCTAAACTATTCCCCAATTGAATAATCTCTGTTTTCTTCATCTCAATAAGTGGCGCAACAATAGCGATGGCTTCTCCCTCTCTCCCCTGTTTAGTTCCCAGTCGAAATACTTCTTGCATTGCTTGAATATAATCAGGACGACAGTCTGGATAACCAGAATAGTCTAAAGCATTCACCCCAATATAAACCCGACTCGCATTCACCACCTCAGCATAAGCAAGGGCAAAACTCAGAAAAATAGTATTCCGCGCCGGAACATAAGTAATAGGAATATTTTGTGACATCTCCTCAACTGAGCGATCGCTAGGCAAATCAATTTTATTATCAGTTAATGCTGAACCTCCCCATAATCTTAAGTCAAAACTAACAACATGATGTTGTATTACACCAACAGCATCAGCAATTTTTTTAGCTGACTCTAACTCTCGAAGGTGCCGTTGTTGGTAGTCAAAAGAAATAGCATAACATTCACAACCATCTGCCTTCGCTTGATATAAAACTGTTGAGGAATCTAATCCTCCTGATAATAAAATAACTGCTTTCATTTTTCTATATCATCCATTTGGTTACTTGACCAAGATAAAGTTTTTTAATAACTAAAACTAACAGATTTTAACAAAAAACAATTAATTTTAACAATATCTATTGATATAGCTCTACGCATTAAGGTTAGGACTTTCCTCTGTTCGCTGTTCCCTGAAACCTAAGTGTATTTTCCTAACCATTTTTTGTACTGCTATAACTTTAAGCTGTAAACTGTTTTTAGCTGGATTATTGGAATAACATAAGGAGCTTTGATATGAGTGAAACACAAGGAAAAATAATGGATTTGATTTTTGGCAGATGGCGTAGTCAGATTCTCCACGCTGGAGTTAAATTAGGTATCTTCGATTCCCTGCAAAACAACTCCAAAAAGGCAACCGTAATCGCTGAGGAACTCAGACTCGATCCAAAACTGACATATCGACTTCTAAGATCTCTTGGCTCTCTTGAACTACTCAATGAGAGCGGAGAACACACATTCTCACTAACAGAGGCAGGGCAACTCCTAAAAACAGACCATCCTGAAAGTCTACGGGGGATTACTTTGCTTGAAGAAGGTCCCCATCACTATGCCTTGTGGAAACACTTGCCCGCCATGGTTAAAGAAGGAAAACAAAATGCTTTTGTACGGGAGTTTGGAGATAGTGCCTTTGAGTATGCTGTTCGGGATGCTACCTATGCTGAAGTATTTGATGAAGCAATGAGCAGTTTCTCAACAATTCACTCAGGATGGGTGCTTGATGCTCTTCAAGCATACGATTTTTCTCAGATCGCTCACATTTGCGACGTTGGTGGTGGTCATGGGTATATGTTATCTAGCTTTTTAGCAAAATATCCTCATCTTAGGGGAACAGTTCTAGAACTAGAAAGTGTCATCGCGAATGATACAAAGTTGTGGGCAGCAAAACTAGGAGTAGAGGAACGGTGTCAGTATTTAGCTGGAGATATGTTCAAAGCTGTCCCCAGTGCTGACGCTTACATTATGAAGATGATCCTGCATGATTGGAATGATGAGGAATGTGTTCATATCCTCGATTACCAGAGAAAGGCAACGCCGTCAGGAGGCCGGGTCTTTATCGCCGAACACATCATACCAGACCCAAGTACACCCCACTTTGCCAAATTGTTTGACATTCATATGATGTGTTGGGGAACGGGACGAGAACGAACTCAGGAGGAGTATGCAGCTTTGCTGGAAAGGGCAGGTTGGAAATATATGAAGACATGGTTTCCGTCTTCTGGTCTTATGGGCGTTGTTGAGGGTTTGAAAGCATGAGAGTATAGTTTGCTAGTGGAACAAAGTGGAGCGTAACGCACCCTTTTTAAGAATTTTGGTGCGTTACTGACTCTTTAATTTTCTAATCATAACTATCAGAACCATCATAAAAATGAAGTCTACCATAACCAAGAAAATGACCATAGGGTTTTTCTCCTACAGGAAAAGCAGTTACTCCAAACAAATATATTCCCCCATATCTAGGAGTTCTGACTGGACGCAAACCAATTGTAAAAGTTGTGCCTGGAGGTACTGGAGGATTAAGAATTACTGAGATGGTGTTAGTTTTTTTGTCGATCACCACTTCCTCCACTGTTAACGGTTGACCTTTATCCCGATGGGTTCCTTCAAAAGCAATTACTTTCTTTGGATTATATCGAATATTGTCAGAACCTTCAGTTTTGCTAATTGTCACCTGTTTTAGTGGTACTCCAGCATCAGGCAATAATTTGAGAGTAAAGTAATAGGTAGCGCTCCAGACATAAGTCTCGCTTCGGGTAGTAACTGCTTTAACTAGACGAGGCGGTTGGGCAAAATAAACTGTACCATCTTTTGTCTGAATTCCTAAACTAGGAGTGACAAATAATAAAAAAGGCAAAAGAAATAAGGGAAAATTTTTCATAAGAATTAAATTATATTAAGAAAACAGCTATTAATAGTCAGCTTTTAGATTTATTAATGAATACAGTAAGCATTTATTTAATTTCTATTAGATTTTAACTAATTCTTAGAAATCTGTAGTAGTACATCTAGTTTTAAAATGTGGGTAAAGAGCGAGTCAATGAAGACCTCTACCCCAACCCCTCTCCTGCAAGTAGAGGGGGTTAGGGGGTTAGGTTTTTTTCACAAATAATTTCTTATGAGTATATCAAAGCTGATAACTAATAGCTGACCACTGAATGCTACTTTATACCATTTTCTGTACAAACAAAATCAAGAGGTTTATCCCAAGAATCAATAGGTAAATCTTGTAAATAAGCAAATTCAAAGATAATGCCAATAGTAGGTTTTGATGCCCATTCTTGCTTACTTAACATCCGGTCATAAAAACCGCCACCATAACCTAAACGATAATTATTAATATTACAAGCAACAGCCGGAACTAAAATTAAATCTACTTCTGATGACTCTAATAACGGTGCATTTAACTCTGGTTCTAGAATACCATAAGCACCTTTTTGTAGAGAATTTCCTGGTTGCCAAATATGCCAAAATAGAGATTTTTCTACACACCTGGGAAAACCCCAAATTTTACGAGAAAATGTTGTTTTCTCGTCTTCATTTGTAAACAATAAACTCAGGTCTGGTTCCTGACGAAAACTAAAATAAGCTAAAACAGTTTTAGCTGTTTGGAATAGGGAGAAATTTTGTAAGTTACGACACAGGCAATCGCTATTTTCTCTCCATTCTATCTCAGACATAGACCGACGTTTTTTTAATAATGAGCTTCTTAATTCTTTTTTAAGCATTAGTCTACTAAAGTTAAAATTTTATAAAGTAAAGAAATCTTCTTCATTCTTCTGTAGGGAGGTTGTATGCAACGTCCCTACATGATGTAAAAAACATTTATCATGTTGGTATAGCGCTAGGGAATAGGGAACAGGGAAAAGTATACTGTTAAAGGGTTCCATGATTTATAACTGTCCTAACCTGAATTCGTAGTGCTATATACTATAGAAATTATCAATTCTTACACCCTACTCCCTACTCTCTACTTCCTCTTTTCTAGAGATGTTTTCATCTTCATCTTCATCTTCATTTTCATTAGCAGTAGATATAGAAAGCAGATCCAGTGATAATTGTTGAGGTAGTTGATCGAGTTGGAAATATTGATGAAACTTATCTGTAACTTGCAACCAATAAGAACGAGATTCCTTTTGACGACGTTTACGGATAAAGCCTAAACTTACCAGTTCAGGAACGTGCTGATAGACTCCTGAACCACGAATATCTACTAATTCTGATTGGGTAATACCTCCCTTCAGAGCGATCGCTGCTAAAGTCCTCAGAGCGCCGACTCCTAATTCGGGTTGAATCAGACTTTCTATCAACTCAGTAAAAGTTGGTTTGAGTTGAAGACTATAGCCTTTTTCTGTTTCGACAACCTCTAAAGCAGTATGTCGATGAGCATATTCTGACATTAATTCAATTAAAGCATCTTTGATTTGGCCACGCTCGCACTTGGCAATCTCAGCAATTTCAGAAATAGAGAGAGGTTGTCCCTTGAGATATAAAATTGCCTCAATTTTACTAGAAAGACTATACATTTAGTATCATTACCCTTACCGTGATTTGATTGTATTTTGGTCATAAAACTTCGCTAATCAAGAAAGGATGAAGTTTTCTCGCCTAATTTTTTCTATCATATATTTCCTTTAATACCAATTTGATAAATGTTTGTTTTTTCTATAAATTTATCGATCTGATTAAGCGATAAAATTTTATATTTTTCTTCCTTCTTCCTTAGTAAATAATTAAGGTTGAAATAGAGTTTAAAGGCTCTCATTTCCAGGATAAAAAAGAAAAAAAATCTTTTTACTTCTGACTTCAGGAATATAGTCACAACAAGAATTTAACTTCTGACTTCTGACTTCTGACTTCTGACTTCTAAAAGCAGGTATTTGATTTTAACAAAATTTATGATATTATAAAAGCTTGTGTGTAAAATTAGTGTAAGTCCATGCCAAAACTAAAAACTCGCAAATCAGCAGCAAGACGCTTTAAAGCCACAGGGAGTGGCAAAATTAAACGCCGTAAAGCCTTCAAAAGTCATCTTTTGGAACATAAAACTTCAACTCGCAAGAACGATATGTCGAAAATGACTCTTGTCCATGAGAGTAATGAAGAAAATGTACGTCTAATGCTTCCTTATTTATAAAGTATAAAATTTTAGGTTAGGAGAAAAATTATGCCGAGAGTTAAAAGAGGTAATGTTGCCCGAAAACGCCGTAACAAAATTCTTAAACTAGCTAAAGGATTTAGAGGGGCACAATCTAGACTATTTAAAGTTGCTAACCAACGAGTAATGCAGGCGTTACGAAATGCCTATCGCGATCGCCGGAAACGGAAACGGGACTTTCGTCGTTTGTGGATTACCCGGATAAATGCAGCAGCTCGTCAACAAGGTATGAGCTATAGTCAATTAATTGGCAATATGAAAAAAGCCAATATTGAAATTAACCGTAAAATGTTAGCACAATTAGCCGTTTTAGATCCTGAAACTTTTGCAAAAGTTGTGGAGTTGGCAGGTAAAGCTAATTGATAATGGATAATTGATAATGGATAATTGATAATTAATAATTAATCCCCAAAAGTAATTATTATAGATACAGCAAATTCCAGGTATGTAAAGTACAACAAAATAAAAACCTTTGTCGCACAGATATATTGCCTGTTGGAATCCGTTGTAATTGATAATTAGAGATAGTTTTCATTATTCATTATCAATATCAGTATTAATTAATGAAAATGCACCACGACCTCAAAATTAAAATTAATCCTGGGTAAAGATTATGGATGGCACTCTACCAGTTTTATACCTATTAATACTGCTAATATTATTGTCTATAACAGCTATATTTGTTATTCGTCAGATTACTAAGACGAGGAAAACAGAAGATCAGCTTTCTAAGTTAAAAAATAAACTGACAAAAGAACAGGGAACAGTAGATGAATATTATCAACTTGCTAGTATATATTTAGAAAAAAAATTGTATGTTCAGGCAGTTGAATTATTTCAAAAAGCTCTGAAATTAAAAGACGAAGAGAATATAGAAGATTTTCCGAAAATTTACAATGCTCTTGGTTTTGCTTACTTCTCTCAAGATCAATATGATATTTCAATTAGGCAGTATAAAGAAGCATTAAAAATAGCTCCCGATTATGTAACAGCTTACAATAATTTGGGTCATGCTTATGAGAAGAAAAAATTAACTGCCCAAGCATTAGAAGCTTATGAGTCAGCACTGAAATATGACTCAAAGAATGATACTGCAAAAAGACGTGCAGAATCTATGAGGAAACGTTCTTAAATTGAGAATTGAGAATTGAGAATTGAGAATTTAGAAGTAAAAATTAAATTTATAATTCAGAAGTCAGAAGTCAAAAAACGAGAGATAACTGATAGCTTAAATGACTGTTACTACACTGTTAGGATATAGAAATAATCAGTTTTTCTTACTTTTGACTTTTAATTTTTGACTTAATTAATTGGCAGGTAAAATTATGGGTTTGCAAGATAGCTTCAAAAAATTTACAGGCAAAACGAGATTTGTTGTCTCTCGTTTATTTATTCACTTAGCGGGTTCGGAGGTAACGCCTTTATTGGGTGTTTTAAATAGAGCGGTTAGGGAAGCGGTTGGATCAGAAGGTGACTTGGAAGTAGTGGGGGAAAGACTGGTTGAAGTTTGTCAAAGTCTCCTACAATATAATATCTATTGGCAGTCTGCTGCAAATGAGGGAGATGTTATTTGGAATGAGGGAGAAGCGGGAGACTTTTTTGATGAGTTGTTTACAGACTCTGCCCAACGCTACCTAAGTTCTGGGGAAAATGAGGACTATGGGGAAGATAACGAACCATTAACTTTGCCTCCCACTGGTAATTTAGTGGTAATGATAACAGTTGCTTTTGAGGGAGAAGTGCCAGATATTGAAACTGACTTGGCGAGTATGGGGGCGATGACTGAAGCATTAAAAGCTTTGATTAATTTACATTATCAAGAAAAGTTGCGGGGTATTCAAATACATTTTTCTCCAGCACGTTTAGGGGATGAATTGGATAATGAACAATTATTAGTGAATTTTTCTGAATTAATTCCTTTGTAATATTATTTCAGCTAAAACATTTCATTTAAGTAAATCGCAAAGTAGGGACGTTGGATACAACGTCCCTACAAAGTTTTAATGTGGTTCATTATAATTATCCTCAATTTGAATAATTTTTCTTATTGTCATCGTATATATTGTATAGCAATCAAGACTTTCTCAAGGAGAATAATATATGCCTAAATCAGCGGGAAATTCTAATGTCGAAAAACTAAAGACTGGTGAAGCTAAACTTTTAATTCTTTTAGTAGGAATTAATCAATATGATGATACCCGAATAAATAACCTTAATTATTGTGTTAATGATTGTCAGGAATTAAAGGCTGCATTACAATCAGCGACAAAATTATTCACCAATAAAACTATTATTGTTCATCACGATAATACTTCTGAATTTCCTCTGCTTGATGTCGTAAAAAATAGCTTGGAAAAATTAGTCGCTCAAGCTACTAAAGAAGATACTATTTTAATTTATTTTTTTTGTCATGGGTTTTTAGATAAACAAACTCAGCCACCAATATTATGTCTGAAAAATACTGAAACTAATAATTTAGCTACAACAGGTTTGCCTGTGGCAGAAATTCTGCAAAAGTTGGCTGAAAGTGGTGCTAAATATCAATTGATTTTTATTGATGCTTGTCATAGTGGTGGAACAAGTATTAATTTTCAGCATTTATCTGAAAGTAAGAAATTATCTGAATCTGAAACATCTAGTATTGCTCCACAATTAATTGAATTATTTTGGCAAAGGGCTGCTAAAAGTAAGGGTTTTTATGCGCTTTTGTCTTGCGATAAGTATGAACAATCTGAAGAATGGAAAAATTTAAAACATGGATTATTTACTTATTATTTGATTCAAGGTTTTTTGGGGAAAGCTGCGGATAAGTCGGGAGTAATTGAGGCGGATAGTTTATATAAATATGTTTATCATCGCACTTTGGAATATATTGATAAAACTAATCAGCAAATTCGTTTAACTAATCAACAAAAAGCTAATCGTGGTGAATCAAATATTCAGTCGGAATCTCCTGGGCAAACTCCTCTAAGAATTGTGGAAGGAGCGGGAGAGTTTGTGTTAGGAATTGTGCCGATTAATAGTTGTGAAAATAGTCGGCGACAGGCTGTAATAATTAATGGTTTAGCAGGATGTGACGAGACTGTTTCTTTATCAGGTGTTTTGCACAGTCGGGGTGATTTTATTGTGGGATATTGGCCACGAACAGACAGCTCTTGGCAGGGTGTAAAGGGTGTAAAAGCTGGAATATTGGAATGTTTGAATATTTCTTCCCCCTCTTCCCACACGGACCACACCTCCCGTACGGACGTTGCATGCAACGTCCCTACACACCCGGACCACACCTCCCACACCTCCCACACCCAATTAGAAACAGCATTTTTGCACATCCGTGGTGAGGTTGAAACTATTATTAATGATGATAATGAGCATGAGCATTATCTGGTTTTGGGAGATGGGGTTCGTATTAGTTGTTTTTGGTTGCAGAGACAGTTATGGAATTCTCAGGTGCGTCAACAGGTGATTATTCTTGATTTTCCTAATGCTGAGAATAATGTGCTGACTCAATGGGTGGAATATTTGCATCAAGAAAAGAATAAGTCTCAATGTATTATTGCTTCCTCGTCGTTAGAGTTTTCTCAGGAGTTGGTGAAAATATTGGGAAATGCTCGACATGGTTTGACTGTTGCGGGGTTGGTTATTGAGTTGCAGCAACGGTTGAAAATTACTACTTATTTGTCTGGGAATGCTATTGATGTTTTACTTCCTGGGGAGGCAACTAATACAATTTTTGATGCTAATATCTGCCCTTATAAGGGTTTGTCGGCGTTTCGTCAACAGGATGCGGAGTTCTTTTTTGGTAGGCAAAAGCTGATACAGAAGATTTTGGCAAGGTTGCGGGATAGTTCGTTTTTGGCGGTGGTTGGTGCTTCGGGTAGTGGGAAGTCTTCCGTGGTGCAAGCTGGTGTTTTGCCACAACTGGCGGCAGGGAAGCAACCGCCTGGTAAATGTTTGTGCTGTTGTTTTCGCCCTAGTGATTTTATCTCTGGCAAAACTGAGAAAACTGAGAAAACTCTGATAAATGCTTTAGCTCAGGCATTGGCAACTGATGGAAAAGTTGATGAAATGGAGGGTTTGTTGCATTTTGGTGTTCAAGGGCTGGTGTTGTGGTTGCGTCGTCGGGTGGAACCGATGGTGGTTTTGGTGGTGGATCAGTTTGAGGAATTATTTACTTTGACTGCTGAAAAGGAACGTTTGGAGTTTCTGAATTTGCTGTTGGGTGCTTTGCGGGAAACGTCGGATAAGTTGAGGTTGATAATAACGTTGCGGGATGATTTTATTGGTAATTGTTTGGAGGTGCCAGAGTTGGAGGTTTTGGTGCAGGAGAATTTGATGTTGGTGTCGCCAAATTTGCAGGAGGTGGAGTATCGAGACGCTATTGTTAAACCTGCTGAGAAGGTGGGGTTAAAGGTTGAGTCTGGTTTGGTGGATGTGTTGTTGGATGGGGTGCAGGAGGAGTTGGGGGGTTTGCCTTTGTTGCAGTTTGTGTTGTGGAAGTTGTGGAAAAATAGGCGGGATGGAATCTTGAATTTGCAGGTTTATCAGGAGGTGGTTAAAGGTTTTAAGCAGGTGTTGCAGGAGCAAGCAGAGGAGGTTTTGGCAAAATTGCAGGAGATAGAGAAGAGTTGCGCTCAGTTTATTTTTCTGGAGTTGGTGCATCCTGGTCAAAATGGTAAGGAGGATACTCGCCGTCGGGTTTTGAAGTCGGAGTTATTGGGTAAGAAGTATGGGAAGGAGGTGATGGAGTCTGTGTTGAAAAATTTGAGTGATGCCCGGTTAATTGTTGTTGGAGGAAAAGTTGAGTCTAAAGAAAAGGGGGAAAATCTGGAGGAGAAGGTTGCTGAGTCTGTTGAGGAGAATTTAGGGGAATTAGAAATTACTGTGGAAGTTGCCCACGAAATCTTAATTCGTCATTGGTCAACTTTACGTTTGTGGTTGGATAAAAATAGAACTCGCTTACAAGAACAACGAGAGATTGATGATAGGGCTAAGAAGTGGAAACAAGTTGGACAAGTAGATGGTTCTCTACTGCGGGATGTGGAGTTGGAGCAGGCAGAGAAACTTTATATTAAGTATAAGGATGAACTTTCTGAGGATAGTCGAAAATTTATTGAGGCAGGGATAGACTTGCGGAGGAGGGACGAAGAGGAACGTCAACAACAGGAAAAGAAAGAACGAGAGCGTTTACAAAAAACAATTGTTGGATTTGTGGCGTCCCGATGGCACTCTTGTTGCTACTTTAGAGGGGCATAATTTGTGGGTCACCCACGTCAGTTTCAGCCCTGATGGCAAATTACTGGCTTCTGCTAGCAGAGACAAAACCGTGCGTTTGTGGCTGCCTGATGGCACTCTTGTTGCTACTTTAGAGGAGCATAAAGATTTTGTCAACCACGTCAGTTTCAGCCCTGATGGCAAATTACTGGCTTCTGCTAGCAGAGACAAAACCGTGCGTTTGTGGCGTCCCGATGGCACTCTTGTTGCTACTTTAGAGGGGCATAAAAATTGGATCGCCCACGTCAGTTTCAGCCCCGATGGCAAGTTACTGACTTCTGCTGGCGGTGATGGCACTGTGCGTCTGTGGCTGTCTGATGGCACTCTTGTTGCTACTTTAGAGGGGCATAAAAATTGGATCGCCCACGTCAGTTTCAGCCCCGATAGCAAGTTACTGGCTTCTGCTAGCAGAGACAAAACCGTGCGTCTGTGGCTTCCCGATGGCACTCTTGTTGCTACTTTATAGGGGCATAAAGATTCGGTCTCCCACGTCAGTTTCAGCCCTGATAATAATCAGGATAATAATTATTTACTGGCTTCTGCAAGTTGGGACGGCACTGTGCGCCTATGGAATTTCGACCTCGACTCCCTCCTGAAACAAGGCTGCGACTGGGTGGGCGATTATTTGAGGAATAATCCCAATGTCAGGGAAGAAGATAAACGTTTGTGTGAAGGGATTGAATAATGGTTTCGGTGTGTCATTGCAACTGGAACGGAGTGGAAGGAAGCAATCTCCTAAATCTTTGAGATTGCTTCGGCTAAGTTAAAACTTTCTCCACAAAGTTAACTGTTTGTTCACCGCCTCGCAATGACAAACTCAGACTCTATGTCTTGGCGATCGCCATAGGAAGTCAGAAGTCAGAAGTTAGAAGTTAGAAGTCAGAAGTAATGTTATGTCCAATTGTAATTACTTTTGTCATCAGAAATGGCAGTGGGAGCATCTTGCTCCCATACTAGGCATTCTTTGTTCGTATTTTTCAACTACTCAGAATATAGTTTTCGCAATTCATCCATTGAAGAAACCTGGGGAATTTGAGTAACAATTCTCTCTAATAATTTCACATCATTAATTGCTGAAATCTCCGATAATATCCCCACATATTCATCACCAAATTTTAATTTTAATCCCATTTCAATTGCCAATAATAACGCCTGTTTAATTTGAGCATCTTTTTCTACTGCTATTTCATCTCCTGTTTGAATCACATTCCCATCAACATCGCACCAACGTAACCAAGTACCATTAATATTTTCAAACCTACCATTCCACAGAGTTAATCCCAGATTTACATCCGCAAACCAAGCATCATTTTTAGGAATATAAGAATTAAATTGAAGTTGAAATACTTGCAGTGCAGTTTCACTTAGTTTTTGCAATGGATCGTAGACAACATAATAAGGAATTTTTAACTGGGCGTAGTCTGTTAATTTATTTCCTAATTCATTGCCAGGAGTAGGAGAAACAATTTCAATTACAACATCTGGTGGCTTGCCAAATTCCCAGAATAAATAAGAACGAACATTTCTTTCCCACCATTCTTCACTGCCAATAATATTTAAGCTTAAAAACACATCCGGCACAATTCCTGAATCTCGGACATGAGAAAATAAACCGACATTAGCAGCAACAATAAAAGGAACATTTATAGGTATTTCAGCACCACTATAAAATACAGTTGTGAGGAGACGTTGTTGTTTTTCATTAATAAAACTATCCAAGGGAGTATCATCCTCCAGAATCATATTACTCGTGTCTGGATATTCATGGGGTAAAAGTGTCATTTCAGTTATCAGTTATCAGTTATCAGTTATCAGTAAACTTTGTAGGTTGGGTTAAGCGAAAGCGCAACCCAACAACTATAAGTTTGTGTTGGGTTTCCTTAAGGTCAACCCAACCTACGATAGTAAATATTCTAGCAACTATACTGAACTTTTTTTAGAGTTCTAAATGAATCTTTTCTAAAGATTGGAAACAATTTTATTGATAATTCCAGCTTTTTTAAATACTTGTTCAGCAGTTAACTCTAATCCTGGAAATAAAGAATCTATCAGTAGAGTATTTGCCATATAAGTTTGTGGCGGTGCATCTGGATAAAAAACTGTAATACTTCTAGCTTTACTATCAACAACCCATACTCTTAATACACCTGCATCTAAATAATCTTTCGCTTTAGCATTAAGTTGACCATAAGTTTGACCAGGAGAAATAATTTCTATTACTAAATCTGGCGGTACGGAACAAGCAACATCTTCTTCCCAATCTTCAGGAAAACGTTCAGTAGCAAGATACAATAATTCTGGAACAGGCATCCAATCTTTTCCTTTTCTGATTAATTTAATTGCCAATTCTGGATAGACTTCTCCCTTACCTTCACACCATTCATCAATTAAATAAAGTAATGCACGAGTCAGTTTAGAATGAAATTTTTTTGGCGACATTTTTGCTACTGCTATTCCATCAATAAACTCATAAGTAATATCTCCCTCTCCTGGTGGAAGTTCGATAAATTCTTGTAATGTGAGTTGATTTTTTACCTGCACCATTTTTCACCTCTAATACCAAATTAAAACAAGATAGTTACAGTATTTTTTCTCCCAATTAATCATCAATAATTATAGCAATTATCATCAGGTGTGAGGTACAAAAATATAGTAGATTTAGGGTGCGTTAGACAGCCACAATTTAAGATGTGAAAAGCATTTAACAATATATGTGGGATAGGCTTCCAGCCTGTCCGACTGTCCGCCATTTGATATCATGTCCAGATAATTAGTGAGAAAAAAATTTCTCCTTCTTATACATTATTTTTCCCTGCCTCTTTTCTCCTGACTCTTGACTTCCAAGCTTTTCCTCTGAATATGAATAATTTTTCCCAGAGATATCGACATTAAATACAGAGACGTTCAAACCCCAATATTCCATGAAACTAAAATTATGAATAATTTTTTCCAGAGATATCGACATTAAATATAGAGACGCTCAAACCCTAATATTCTATGAAACTAAAATTATGGACAAAGATGCAAAAGTCAAACAACTATTAACAGAAATCAAAAATAAAAAGGGAGACCAAAGAAACCAAACAATTGACAGTTTACTAAATATCACTCCCAGGTTGCCAGGCATTCGTCAAGACAAACATCCAGATTATTTACACGCAGTTAATAACACTTTATTCTCTGTCAAAAATAATATTGATAGGTTTCTCCAGGAATACAAAAAAAGATGGAGAATTGATATTAGTCAAAATCCACCCCTACTGGTGCGACAGCGTTATGTAATATGGATAAATGGATATTTAAATTTTGACATTCTTGACTTATACCGCCAAAAAAATCAAGAAATTAGTCTCAATACTCTAGTGGGTAATGAAGGATTGAATGTTCCTACATTAGATGGTTTTGAGACTTATATTACCCATCTCCAAAATCAGAAAACTCAAAGAAAAGGTTTAATTTTTGAACTTTACATTGAGAACGATCCAGAAGGAAAATTACAGAAAATTCATCCCAAAGGATATCCAGAATGTAATGCTCAAACAATAATGCAGTATTTTTATTTGAGCAATCCAGGCGACAAAGTAACAGTAAAAGAAGACTGGACTATTGTTGATAAGCCAAAAGGAAAATACATCAGAAAAAGCAAAAAAATAACCAATCTTTCTGAAGCAGAGAAGAAAAGTAATTGGACAAATTTTGCCAAGGAGCATAACATTAAATATCAAACTATCAAAGGCTCTTGGAACAGACATCGAGAGAGTTTATTTAAGGAAATTAATCAGGATATCGAGCAGAATTTCGACAAGTACACAAAACTATTTGCACCACAAATCAAAGAAATATTAGGAGAAAATGACAATGATTAATAGAACAGAATTACAACCAGTAATTGTCACTGTAGATGCTGAAACACATCAACAAGCTGCCAGTGTAGCAGCGGAACAATCTAACCCAGAAATTGGCAAACAAACTTATTTGAACATTCTCGCTGTTAAGGGTGTTAATAATTTATTGAAATGGTTAGATTTTTCTACAGATTTACAACAGGTGAAAAGTTTGAATCCGATTTTGAGCGGAGTGTTAAATGCCACAGACTTAGTAGTAGAAAATAAGAGATTATTTTGTATTCCAATTTTGCCTGGAAAAATAGAATTTTCTGTACCTCCCGATGTACCAGAAAATATTATTGGTTTTGTAGCGGTACAGTTTGATCAAGTTTTGGATAAAGCAAAAGTGTTAGGATATTTCCCTGTAACAGACGTCGATAATTTACCAGAAACTATTGCTCTGGAAAAACTACAACCTCTGGATAATTTATTTGCAATTTTAGAAGAATTAAAATTGCAAAATCAGACAGAAGTATTAGAAGTCAATGTCTTAGAATTGCTCAAACAAGGAATTGACGAACTAGCTGAACAAATTGGTTGGCTATTACTTAACAAACAAACAGATTTAGCTTGTGCTGGGAAATCACCTACAGAAGAGTTAGAAATTCCCACAGATAATTTTTTATCCAAACAACTCAAAATTGCCGGACAATATTTTATGTTGCGGGTGATTAGTCGAGTGAAAAATAGTGAAATTATCTGGCGATTTGAACTACAAAATGTAGCGGTAGGTGGTTTAATTCCGGCAGGCTTTAAGTTGCGATTATTGACAGAGTATGGAGAAAATTTTGAAAATAATGAAGCTGTGTCTACTTATGCTGTAGAAAAGCTTTATGTCGATGTAATTTTAGAACCAGGGGAAGGTTTAATCTGGGAAATTGAGCCGATTCCTGATGATTTTTTTCGGGAAATTTTGCGGTTTTAGTTTAGCTCAATAGTTTTAAAATATTAGGCAAATAGATAGTTATGGAAAATCTGATACTGTTAAATTAATCAACAGTATCAATTTCCTGTTTCCAGAATTTTCATTATGTTAGACATTTTCAATAATTAACCTGAAATTATTCAAAAAAATCCTTAAATACTAATTTCAGGAAAAGTCTATTGAGCAAAGATTTCAAATGGAGTCTAATACCATGCTTTGGAAAGTAAAGTACGGTTTTTTTGGGCGAATGATTAAAATTGGCGATATGCCAGTCGAGTATAATTTTTGGGGTAGTATCTCTTCTATTGGTTATCTAAATATTACTTACGGTTTTTTTGGGCGAATTATTCAAATTGGTAATCTGCCAGTCGAGTATAATTTTTGGGGTAGCATCTCTTCTATTGGTTATCTAAATATTACTTACGGTTTTTTCGGGCGAATTATTCAGATTGGCGATATGCCTATTCGATATAGTTTTTGGGGTCGTGTATCTAGAATTGGCGATCTAAAAATCACCTACGGCTTTTTTGGGCGAATAATTGAGATTACTATTCGCAGAGTTTCCGCACCAGTAAATGGTAGCTTAAGTCCTAAACAAATTGCTGCTCTAATAGCTATATTCGTTCAAAATGAGAAAATAAAAAGACGGCGCAGAGATTGAAGATTGTACAGACAGCAAAACTAACTTCAAAAGACAGCAATAGTCAAATTTTTACTATTTCCAGATATATCTAACCTCATCATTTTTGAATAAAATTCCATCAAATTTACAGAGTAATAAGTAGAACAACAAATCACAGTCAAAAAACTGACTTGAGGATAGTTGTATATATTGTTTCTCAGGAGCAAAGTTGATGATTAATATTTTTGCAATTCATCTCAATGACGAAGAAGATGACCCTCTTATTCCACCAAAATAATTGAATAAAAAATTCCAACCTAAACGATTAATAAGTAACAACTAACAAACATTCTTCAATGTTATTAGAGGAGAAAAATCAAGATGTTGAAATTTAATTTTGCTGCTCGTTTAACTGCTATTACTCTCCTTGCTACTGCTGCAATTCCTTTAGTTTCTTTACCAGCTCATGCCAAAGTTCGGGGATTAAAAGTTTGTAACGACGCCCACGAGCGAGTCAGTGTTGCTTTAGCGAAAAAGTCAGGGAACCAATGGCTAACATCTGGATGGTGGAAAATAGAGCCAGGGGACTGTAAAAAACTCATTGATGGGAAAGTTAAAAATCGAACTTATGGAATTTATGCAACAGGTAATCGAGGCGGAAAATGGTCAGGAAGTAAGTCTTTATGTGTAGAAAGCAGTCGATTTGAATATCATTATGCTGATTCAAGTTGTGCCTATGGACGGTGGGTCAGGTTTAATGTAATTCGACCTGGAACAATGAAATATACTTATAGTTTAACACCTTGAAGGTAGAAATTTGTATAACTGGTAATTTATGACTTTTTTGCCAGAATTGTTCTTGGCTTTAATTTACCTTAAATATATAAAATGTTTTGTTTCCAGCGAGTATTAAATATTTAATCATATGAAGTGAAAAAAAATATTTAAGATGCTTGCTGGAAAACAGAATATTTTTTAGTAAAACTGAGAAAAATTGAGTTATAAAATTCCCTCAAATCTACAAAATGATAGTTATATAATATCCGATTGAATAGTTATCATTACGAATGAATAAAAGAAATATCTTAAATCAATTAGATTGCTATCCGTTCCGGAATGCTCCGCAAACCTTCCACTCCGTTCCAGTCGTAATGAATTTAAACTTAGTGTTTATCGAAACATAATATTATTTAGTTCTCTAAAAACAGAAAAACAAGACTCGTAAAGGAGTTAAAAAATTATGGACAATAAAATTATTGGTACTTTTCTGATACTTCTTGGAACTTCAATAATTTTTCCTCAAACAGCTATTCCTATTATAGAAATAATCACACCAATTGTCAAACTTATAGAAGAAATTTATGATAACCCAAATCCCTACCAACAACCGGAAAGCAAAAACTATAAACAAGAATATCCTGTTATTAGTTCTGTTGAAAAATCTCCTTCCTTAAACTTGAGCAAATCCAGCCAAAGCCTTCAATATATAAATGGAAAAAAAGTTACTTCCTATGGTCAAAGCGGAAAGTTTGTAGGAAAAGTTGAGAGAATCAGGATTCAGAAAAAACTGATCAGTCAAGATAGCGGAGTAGTTGCAATTATTTGTTGGCATGATGGAATTCAATCTAATATTTTATTCTTAGAAAATTTCCGAGTTCGGGTGTGGACAAATAGTATTGAATACGGTGGAAAATGGTATTGGGATACAGCAGGTTATTTACGCATCAAAATGGATAAAGGTTCTGAATATTTTTTTGATTAGGGCTTGTAATAATATTACCAAGGGCTACCAACCATTGTAAATCCTGCCCAATAATAAGGATGGGAGAATTTTTTGTCTTTAATACTCGCTAATTCCGGTGGCAAAGTCACTTCTCTAATACTACCTAAACCCATTAATTTACCATTTTTTATCACAACTTCTCCCCTCAACATTGCTACTTGTGCTTTTCGTAATGCCTCTGCTTTAATTTTCACATTACCCAAATGAGAGTAAAATTCTGTCATTAATCCTAACGTCGCTTCATCATTAACTAACCAAAAACTCCCTAAAGCAGATTTAACTCCAGTTGCTATTGCTAACCCAGCAAAACCTAACTCAGCATTTTGATCTCCTACCGCTGTACGACAAGCAGATAATACTAACAGTTCAACTTCAGGATTATTCCATCCTAATTCTCGTATTTTATCCAATTGTAATTTCTCATCCCATAGTTGAATATAAGATTTACTCATATCTCCACTTTTAAATTCGGCATGGGTGGCTAAGTGAATAATTGGATAGGGATAATTTTGACGTTGACTAATCAGATTTTGCCTGGTAAATTCTTCATTGAGAAAAGTATTTCCTTGCCATAATTTTTGTGTAATTGAGGTTAGTTCTACTGGTACTGCTGGTAGAGAGGGTTTATCATAAAATTGACTAGCTCCCATAGCTAAAACTTGAGTATTTTTTAAAGAATTATAGTTACTATTCATTAAGCTAAGACTAGGAATTAAACTGATATTATATTTCTCAATTAAAAATTGTTCTCCATCGTGTAATGCTGCTACAGGTAAAAGACGAAATCCACTGTCCATGCTCAATAATAATGTATCAATATTAGCTTCTTCTAATTCGGCTGTCATTGGAGAAATCAACCAATTATAAAGTTTTTGAGCTAATGGTAAATAACTCTGACTATTTCGATTTTTGGGGTCGATGATATTCACATAAAATTGAATAGCAATTTCTTTTAATTGAGCGCGATTAACTTCATGAATAGTTTTGAGAATAGATTGACCATCGGCAGTGAATAGTATTAGTTGTAGTTTGTCATTGTAAACATTGACGTAGATAACTGCCGATCTTTTTCCGGTCTGTTGCTGCATCTCTGCCAAAATGTCTCTGGCACTTTTTGTAGATAGTAATTTTGGTTCGAGATTTACGCCAAAATAGTTTGAATATTCATTAATTCGGCTTTTTTCTAAACCAGATATCATTTCTTGTCTGGCAATATCTACTGCCAATGAACTTCGGGATAGAATTTGTGATTGTTGCATTATTTGAGAAAAGTTTATAATGTTTTCGTTATAAAGATAATTTCTAATGTTTTCATTATCTTCGACAAAGTTATATAACATCATAGTTTTAGCTATTTTGTCATAAATCAGCATAGATTCAGGAATATTTATATTGGTAGTGTTTGATTGAAAAAATTGATTAATGTCACCAAAATATGTGGAATAAATTTCTGAATTTAATTTGAAATCATTATTAATATTAGGTAGATTGGAAATTATTGTACTAGGATTTTGATTGCTATTAATTGTGGAAAAAAAGTTGTTAGTTTTTCCTGGATTATTGCTTGTTGTTATGGATGGTAAAGTTAAATTATTAGTTGGTGGGAAGGGCAAGTTTGTTGGTATTTGTGGAGTGCGCTCAATCATTATTGAGGCTGGGATTTCATTGATAGCTGAAGTATTCAAAGGAGGTATAGGAAAAGGAGGTATAGGAAAAGGAGGAGCTATGGGAAATGGACTGTTTCGTGCCGGGAGAGTAATATTATTATTTGCTTGGTTAATATTAATTTTTCCGGTATCTGTGAAAAGTTCACCCGTGCTAATTTCACCAATTCTAGTAGTAAGATTAATATCGCCACTTCCTTGAAGTCCAGTGGAAGTAATATCCCCTGTATTAATATTATTTCTAGCACTAATATCAATATCACCAGCGCTACCCGTTTCAGCTTGACTAATAACATTTTCTGTATTGACTGAACCATTAGTGCTAGTGACAGAAATATTGCCACTATCTTCTCCACCAATAGAGCGAATATTATCTGTATTTATATCGTCTCTTGCTGTTACATTAATATCCCCAGAATCTCCTGTTTCGGCAATTGTTTGAATATTATTGGCATTAACATAGCCTCGATCGCTACTAACTTCTATATCCCCACTATTTTCACTACCAATAGAACGAATATTATCTGTATTTATATTGTTTCTTGCTCTTACATTAATATTACCTGAATCTCCTGTTTCGGCTGCAGTTACCACATTCTGAGTATTAACTGAACCATTGTTACTATTAACTTCTATATCCCCACTATTATTATTGGCACGGGTAATAATATTTTCTGTATTAATATCATTTTCGGCATCAATATCAATATTACCAGAGTCTTCTGAGTCTGCACGGGATACAATATTGCTTGTATTGACCTCCCCATTATCGCTGCTAACTTCTATATCCCCACTATTATTATTGGCACTGGTACTAATATTCTCTGTATTGATATTACTTTCCGCATCAATATCAATATTACCAGAGTCTCCTGAGTCGCCACGAGATTCAATATTACCTGTATTGACTTCCCCATTATCGCTGCTAACTTCAATATCGCCACTATTATTATTGGCATAGGTACTAATATTTTCTGTGTTAATATTATTTTCGGCATCAACATCAATATTACCAGAGTCTCCAGAGTCGCCACGAGATTCAATATTGCCTGTACTCACCTCCCCATTATCGCTGCTAACTTCTATATCCCCACTATTTTCTGCACCAGTAGAATTAATTTCATCAGTATTAACATCATCTTTTGCTTTAACGGTGATATCGTCTGAGTCCCCAGAGTTGGACAGAGACTCAATATTTTGGGTAGCGATCGAACCATCAGCAGCGATAACTTCTACCTCTCCAGACGAGCGATCGCCTACCGACTGAATATCAGCAGTATTAATATTGCCTTGAAAATTATAGGTATTGAGGCGGATATTACCACTGGTGCCGTTACTAGCAGTGGTTTGGATATTGTTGGTGGTAATAGTGCCATTGTTGCTTTGGATATTGACATCACCACTTTGTTGAGGCCCAAAGGAGGCTATGTTATAAATTTCAATATTGCCAGCAGAGTTAAGGTTAATATTAGCACCTGTACCCTCTAATGAATAAGAAGCAATATGATTAATATCTAGGTTGCCGTTATCAATTGTTTGGATATTGATATCGCCACCAGTGCCATTGTCGGAAATTGAGAAAATTACTCCTGTTTTGATATTACCCTGGGTACTTGTAATATTCACATTGCCACTATTTTGTTTTCCATAAGAGTTAATATGACCAGTCGTAATATTTCCTTTAGCTTCAATGGTAATATTACTACCATCGCCTTGGCGCGATAAACCTTGTAGGTTAGGTTGAAAATTTTTAAAGGTACTAGCAACTATAGGATCTGTGAGATTCATATTTTCTGGAAAGTTGCTAATTAGAACTCGTAGAGTAGTATCAATAGCACCGTTCGTACTGATAATTGTGATGTCTCCTGCTTTGAATGTCTCACCAAGTGTTGTAGCACTAGACAGAAAACTTGTATTGATATTTCCTTCTGCTTCCAGGGTAATATTTCCTCCATTACTGGACATAGAATCAGACTCCAGTCTACCCTGACTTGTATCAATTTCTCTTCCTGCTTGTAGGGTAATATCTCCTGCATTACCATTGCCAAAAGAGCGAGAATCTACATTGGAAGTTTGAATATCCGTTTCAGAATTCAGAGTGATATTACCTGCTGTCTCGTACGAGCGAGATATAAGTTGAGTAGTAGATGTATCAATAACACCAGTGCTATTCATGGTAATATTTCCTGCTTTGCCCTCATTCGTAAATGTAGATATTGGTTCAGTTACAGTAATTTCACCTGCTGCACTAATTTCCACATCGCCTCCACTGGAAGTTAAAATTCCTCTAATAGCATCAGTAGCATTTCCTATAGATATTTCTTGAGTAGGAGAGTTGAAAAATACACCCCCACTACCTGCTCTTGCTTCTAGGTTATTTACCTCTAGGCGAATTGGTTGTGTAGGTAGACCAACTCCACCATTGTTTCGAGTTTGAAAAATTACGCTGTCTGCTTTGACTAAAGAATTGTCGCTAGCTCTGAAAATGTTTCCTCCTGGCGTATCTACTGTAACTGTACCAGTAGTGCGGAGGTTGTTCAAAGTTATGTCTCCAACTTCGCCGAGAGTTCCCATTTGTATTGTAATATTTCCTTCTCCCGCATCTAATGTTGTATCTGCTGCTATTGTAATATTAGCTTTACCTGGTTCGCGATAATTGACACTTGCATTGTTGTCGTTAGCACTGAGTGTAATATTACCATTTCCTCCAGAAGTATCTATGTCAGCGTTGACATTTATATTACGACCTGCTTTTATTTCTAGGTTAGAGATTTTGTCTGAGTTAATAGGTTCGTTAATTGTAATATCATTGTGTGCTTGTAAAGTAACTTCTCCCTCTGTGTCGTTAATTTGCTCTGCATCTATATTATTGGAGTTTTGGTTAATATCCTCTTCTATTCCATCAGCAACAGTGATATTTGTTGAAATATCAAGATCACCTACCTCAATACTACCTTCATAAGCATTGATAGAAATATCTCCATCTGTACCATTTTTTGAGGATGTTGTTAGTTTTCCTTCATTAGTATTAACGTCACCGGAGTTACTACTCAACTGTATTTCACCTCCTTTTTCCATACCAGATGAATCAATATTGCCCGTGTAAATATTTCTTTCAGCACTCAGAATGATATTAGCTCCAGTTCCTTCTATAGCAGAAGAGTTTAAGCTACCTGGACTGATATCAATACTACCTGCAGAACTAATAATTTCAATTTCTCCTCCTTTTTCTCCTCCAAATGTAGTGATATTACCTGTAATTACTGAGTCAGTAGCACTGATAGAAACATTTCCTCCAATTCCTCTATTTCCTCCATTACCTAAATTACTATAAGACTCTATAGCACCAACAGTAGTATCAATAATTCCTCCTGCACTGATAGAAACATTTCCTCCTCTTGCTCCATAAGAAGTATAAGAATAGACACTACCTGTAATAATATTGCCTGCTGCTTTTAAACTAATATCTCCCCCACTGCTATACTTCCCATATAACGATCTTGAATTTAAGGTACCTTTGCTTGTATCAATGTTTTCCCCAGACTCCAAGGAAATATTTCCACCTTGATGATCTCCACTAATAATAGAAGATAAGAGTTTTTGTGTAAAAATATTTCCTTCTGCTCTGAGAGTAATATTTCCTCCATCTCCGTCAAAAGCAGCAGATTGTAGATTTCTAGTACTATCTATTGTTCCTCCTGCTTCAAGAATAATATCACCACCTCTTCTATTACTTTCTTCACCTTCTGAGGATCTACCTTGTGAAATTGATGATATTAATCCTGTGGTAATATTTCCTCCAGCAGTTATTTCTATATTCCCACCTTCTTTGTTACTAAAGGATAAAATTGGTCCGTTGGTAGTATCAATAGAATTACCTGCATTAAGGATAATATTACCTGCTTTGTCAGCATTGGAATGAATATCGCTTGTATGAATATTTTCTCCAGCAGTTATTTCTATATTCCCACCTTCTTTTTCACTAGAAGATGAAACTCTACCATCATTAGTATTAATTGAATTACCTGCATTGAGAATAATATTACCTCCTGTGTCAGTTGCATTTGCATTAATATTATTTGTCTGAATATTTATATCTGCCGTGAGTGTAATATTGCCCCCATTTCCTAATTCCGAACTGGCATTAATTTCACTTTCTTGTGTATCAATTCCACCTCTACTACTTTCAATAATTATATTTCCGGCATCTCCTTCATTTACCTTCGTAGAAATTTCTTCAACAACTGTAATTTTATTTTCTGCCGAAAGTTCAATATCTCCACCTTCAGCAGTTGAAATTCCTGTGACATTTTCCTTCACTCCACCAATATTTATTTCTCCCAATACATCAAAAAATACTCCTCCACTTCCCCCTACTGCTTCTAATTTTTCCACATCTAATCGCAACGGCACATCAGATAAACCTATTCCACCATTGCCAGAAGTTTCCAACAAAATACTACCCGCATTTATCAAAGAATTTTCATCAGCACTTTCAATATTTCCCCCATTAGCATTAACCAAAACTCCACCTGTTGTTGTTAAATTTCCTAGAGTAACATCCCCAATTTCCTCAACATTTCCCAATTCAATTCTAATCGTGCCACTACCCGCTTCTAAACTTGTTACTTCTGCTTGAATAATATTTCCATTCCCTTCTCCATTATTCCCTTGAATAAAAATATTTCCATTCCCATTTTCCGTATTAATATCTGCATTAATATTTACACTTTCACTGGCAGTTAACCTCACATTATTTGCGGCTTCAATTCCTTCTCCAAGATTAATATTTCCATCAACATTTAATTGAACTCTGCCTCGCCTTCCTCCAGTAGAAATTCCTGTTAATTGCCCATTTACTCCACCTACTGTTAGAGATGAAATTGCATCTATAAATATTCCACCTTTTCCTGTAAGTGCTTCTAAATTATTCACATCAAATCTCAGTGGAGCATCAGATAATCCAATTCCTCCTGTTCCACGAGTTCTTAAAATTACTTTGTCTGCTGCGATTAAACTATTAGGTGAAACTTGGGTAATATTGCCACTATTAGCATTAAGTATTACTCGCCCTTCCGTGGTTAAATTTGCTAGATTTATATCTCCGATTTCTCCTAATGCTTGTAATCTAATTCCGATAGTTCCACTTCCAGCATTTAATGTTGTTCCTTCTTGTTGATTTATGGATGCTAAACCTTCGCTACGATTTTCAAGATTCGCATTATTATCATTACCAAAAAGTGTAATATTTCCATTGCCACTTGATGTATCAATATCGGCATTTATATTAATGCTTCGACCAGCTTTTATTTCTACTGATGAGTCGGTTTCAATTTTTTCATTTATGGTTATATCATTATCTGCTTGGAGAATTATTTCTCCTGATAAATCTTCTATATTTTCCGCATAAATTGTCACGTCAGCATTTTCATCCTGAGCAAAGGGATCTATTGGTGTTTCTGTTTCTTTTATCTCTGAATTATCAGCAATTTCTGAGCGATCGAGATTTTCTGTTGTATCTGAATCAATATTTTCATTAGATTGAACTTCGGAATTATTATCTGCTGTTTCGGTTTCTAAATTATCAGGATTTTCTGTTGTATCTGAATCAATATTTTCATTAGATTGAACTTCGGAATTATTATCTGCTGTTTCGGTTTCTAAATTATCAGGATTTTCTGTTGTATCTGAATCAATATTTTCGTTAGGTTGAACCTCGGAATTATTTTCTGCTGTTTCGGATTCAGAATTATCGGAATTTTCTGTAGCTTCAATCTCAGAATTATTTCCTTCTTCCTTCTCCAAAGTATTTTCTGAATCTCCCACCGTCAGATTTTCTGGATCTAATAAAATTGTTCCTGGATTTCCAAAAGCTGCACTAACATCCACAGTTCCATCAAATATTAATTCCTGTTTTCCAGAAACTTCAACAAAACCTCCATCACCAGAAAATTCTCCCCCTTTAGCACTAATATTTCCCGCAAAATTAGTAATTCCATCTGACCAAATTATTACCCTTCCTCCATCTCCATTATTAATAGCATCCGCAGAAATAATTGAATTTTGATTCACAAAAGTCTGCTGAGAATTAGGAATAATTCCATTACCTTGAAAATCACCACCTATTAATATAGTTCCGCCTCCATTAACACCATCAGCATTAATATTTGTATCAATGAGAGCTACGCGATCGCCAAATACATTAACTTCTCCTCCCACATTTCCAGAGCTTGATACATCTATATTTCCTGAAGTAATCACATCTCCTGGAGTATCAGCAATTATTGTATTTGAATCTGTCAATACCACATCACCATCAGCATTAACAGTGACAGATGAGGCGTGAGTTATATTGCCTCCTGTTAAAAGTTCTGGTAAAGATAAAGGGGTAATATTAGCATCTTCCCCATTCTGTAGGGACGTTGCATGCAACGTCCCTACTTCTAAACTTAATAAATGTCCTGGTTGTGATATTCTTAGGGTACTGCCGCCTTCTACTGCTGCAATAGTTATATTACCCCCTGGAGCGGAGAGTTCTCCTGTATTAATAACCGTTCCGCCCAATAAGGTGAGATTTTCTCCAGGATTTAAACTTAAGTTGGCTTCATTAACTATAGCACCTGGCTTAGATACATTAAACCTATATCCACTGGGATTTCCGACTAATTTTGAATAGTCGTTTGTGCCGAGCGCTTTAAACCAGAAATTATTGTTGTCAAAACCAATACCTGTAGCAGTAGTAACGCTGAATGAGGCAGGTATATTGAGTCTGGCGTTTGGGCCAAACATAATTCCGGCAGGGTTTATTAGGAAGAGGTTAGAGTTACTGCCAATGACTTGGAGCAGACCGTTAATATAAGAAGCATTTCCACCTGTAACTCTACCCAGAATATTGGTAGTATCTGGGGTAGTAAGAAAGTTAGCTACTTGGCCAGAGTTAACATTAAATTGGTCAAAGCTATGGAATAAATTTGCTCCACTACGAGTGCCACCTTCGATATCAAATTGGTTGCCGTTTTGATTTACAATTGTACCTGTATTGTCGTTAGAGGGGGTTATGGGTTGTGCTTTAGTAGGAGTTGCTGCTAAAGCTGCCAGTAAAGGCATTAATAGGGATAAGGGATGGCCACACCGAAACGTTTTCATAGTTTATGGAGATGCAGATGGGATTTTCCCACTATTATATTTCAGCTAATTTAATAGCTATGCAATGTTGTAGCAATCAAGATATTTTTGTAAATTTCGAGGTATTTTAAGTAGGTAGTGGACCGACACAGCTAAAATAGTGCGTTATATAATTGGGGCGGGTTCATCTAATCTCAGGTTGAACCTCACTAATTTAACGCGGAACCCGCCCCTACTATTACAACATTTTAGATATGTCATTGTAGTAGTAGACTGACACAGCTAATTTAATGCAAAATTTTAGGGTGCTTTAGATGCCTTAAGTTCAAGCTATGAAAGGGAAAAAGCAATCCGTCGTAAAGCAGCATTTAAGGTTTGTCAGTCCAGTAGTAGACTGACACAGCTAAAACTGTACATTAGCTTTTTTCGTAATCACCCCATCCCAACCATTTTCTAATGCACCTCTAAAACTGGATTTCGTATAGCACTAGGCATTACGGTTACGACACTTATCAATTCTCAAACTAAGTCAGAGATTATTTTTGACTTTTGACTTTTGACTTTTGACTTAAGCGTAGCGCTATACTTTTAACTTTTGAGTTGGGCGTAGCGCTATATTATCTTCTCAAAAGCCAAATCAAGGTAGAATAATAAGTAGAACTCACTCAAAATTATTTTAGGAGTTATCATAATATGTTGCGTAAATTAACCGTTTTGTTTATGTGTTTAACATTGTGCTGGACAACTGTCGCCTGTGGCAGTTCCAACACTACCTCATATCAAAACTCCAATCCCAATATCTCATCTAACCGGAACCCCAACCAAGTAACTCAAGGAGAATATCCCGTACAACAGGCAACCTATAACGACGGCAACGGCGAATATTCCTTAATGTTGTTGAATACCCCTCAAGGTAAGCCACCAATTTATACTACTACAGATTTGCAAATGGCAAGTTTAACTGAGGCGGAAATTGAGGAAGGCAAAACTAATTATGCTAATATTAATGGCAACCAAGCTAGTTTACACATTAAACCAGACTTTAAAATTGAATATGTACACAACGTAACCGAAACTCAAACTAACCCCCAAACTGGTAGACAAGAAACAATCATTGTGCGTCGGGAGTCTAACTTCTGGACACCTTTTGCTGGAGCAATAGCAGGTCAAGTAGTTGGCGGAGCAATTAGTAGTATGTTGTTTCGCCCTCAATATTATGTACCACCAGTTTATCAACCAGGTGGAGTAATGACTGGGTATGGCGGATATGGCAGCAGCTACACCCAAGCTGTTAACCGATATCAAGATCGTTATCAAGCTCCACCAGCAGCAGTGAAAAATCGTCAAACATTACGTTCCACTGGTGTAACTAACTCTACTAGAAGTAACACAACTCGTAAACAACAGCAAAATACAAATCGTTCTACAGGTAGTGGTGTTGGTGCCAGTGACTTGAAGCGCTCAGGTACAGCACAACCTCGCCAACAACGTCGTAGTTTTGGTAGTGGTGGGTTGTCACCTTCACGTCGGAGCGGTGGTTTTGGCAGTGGCGGTAGACGACGCCGATAAATAACATTGGTATTGCTAGAATGATTTTATGATATTGATTCTAGTTACCGAATAATTAATAATTAATAATTAATAGTTAATAATT
>JBCDJM010000024.1:0-44691 GCA_038747755.1 Cyanobacteria bacterium P01_H01_bin.35 | reverse complement strand
GTCAACAATATAAATAAACCCGCCCCCATTCCACACATTGTTAATATCAGCATTACCTACATATCAGGTTGAAAGCGGGGCGGGTTTAGATAAATTAATATCATGTATCAAGGTTTTCGGCTAAACCCGCCCCTACAAATTGCACTGATAACTGAAAAAAACCGCCCCAACCAACCCACAGAATAATAGGGAAAATAATTTGCTTTGATAAAATTTATCGCTAATGTTTATAATTTTATTTATCACCATCAGGACTTACGCATGAGTAAGGCAATTTCCACGTTTGAGATTGCTTCGCTGTCGCTCGCAATGACAGAAACACCTTGTTCTGCGTAAGTCCTAACCATATTAAAAATCTATAGGAGTACACAATGAAAATTTCAGATCAAAAAAACTCAGCTACACCTCAAATAGGCGGTTATGTAATCGCTATAGCCTTAAGTACAGGCTTAACCTTAACCGCTATACGCACTTTTCCTAGACTATTTCTACCTACAGACAGCACACAAACTACGGAAAATAAGCCTCAACTAGGAGTAAATACAAACACCCCTAGAATAGCACAAGTACCTGTGGAAGCCGATAGTTTTGTCGCTACTGCAGTTGAGAAAATAGGACCTGCTGTAGTGCGCATAGATACAGAACGTACAGTAGAGCGTAACTTACCTAACTTTTTTAACGATCCATCCTTCCGTCGCTTTTTTGGAGAGGGTTTTCCACAGTTTCCCAAAGAGTATCAACAACGGGGGCAAGGTTCAGGTTTTATTACTGATAGCAGTGGTACTATTTTGACTAATGCTCATGTTGTTAAAGGAGCAGATACAGTTACAGTTAAGCTGAAAGATGGGCGTAGTTTTGAAGGAAAAGTTAGGGGTTTGGATGAACCTTCCGATCTAGCAGTAATCAAAATTGATGGAGAAAATTTACCTGTTGCACCTCTAGGAAATTCTGGTGAGGTAAAAGTTGGAGATTGGGCGATCGCTGTTGGTAACCCCCTAGGATTAGATAATACAGTTACCTTGGGTATTGTGAGTTCCCTAAACCGCGCTAGTTCGGAAGTTGGTATTCCTGATAAACGTCTTGATTTTATTCAAACTGATGCTGCCATTAACCCTGGTAATTCTGGGGGACCATTGTTAAATTCCCAGGGAGAAGTGATTGGTATTAATACAGCTATTCGTGCTGATGGACAAGGTATTGGGTTTGCAATACCTATAGATGAAGCAAAAGTGATTCAAGAAAAGTTAGCTAAGGGTGAAAGTATACCTCGTCCTTATATTGGGGTGCGGATGATTACTTTGACTCCAGAAATCATTGAAAGATTTAATAAAAATCCCAATTCTTTAATACAATTACCTGAAATTGAGGGAGTTTTAATAGCACAGGTAATTCCTAGTAGTCCAGCAGCTAAAGGTGGTTTACGACGTGGAGATGTGATTACAGAAATTGATGGTCAAAAAATTAGCACTGCTGAGGAATTACAGAATATAGTTCAGAAAAGTCAAATTGGTAAAGCTCTAAAAATTACAGTAAAACGTGGTTCAGGAACTCAAACATTTTCTGTGAGTCCAGAGGAATTACAGGATGCTAGTTAATCAAAATTCTGGTTTGATTTATTAATTATACAAATGTAGGGGCGGGTTCCCCCCAGAGTCTTAATGGTAAATCAACATACAGGAAATAAACCCGCCCCCATTTCCCATAGTTATCAATATCAGCATTACCCAATGTCAGGTTGAAAGCTGGGCGGGCGAGTTCCATTCATCATAATAGATCAAACAATTCCCACTGATAACCGATAACTGATAACTGAAAAAACCCGCCCCAAAATCTAACGCACAAAATTAGATGTGTCAATCTACTACAAATTGTGCTTTACAGAAAATGTTTCTTTGACAAAAAAGAGAATTTCCAACCTAAAAAAACAGTATTGAAGCCATTCATTCTGACTCCTGACTCCTGACTCCTGACTCCTGATTTACCCATGAATATCTCCATTAGGCATAGAAGCACCTTGCATTTTAGCGCCACTTAAATTAGCCGTACTTAATTCAACCCTAGTTAAAATAGAGTCATTCAGATTAGAGTTACGGAAATTTGCTTTTGCCAGGTACGCATCAGTTAAGTCAGCTTTCTTAAGATTTGCCTGACTCAAATTAGCTCGACTTAGATCAGCTCTGACTAAATTCACTTGAGTTAAATTAGCTCCTACTAAGTTAGCTTTACCCAACTTTACATCTGCCATAATTGCGCCAGTTAAATTAGCCTCATTCAGACGAGTATCAATTAATCCAGCTCTTTCAAATTTAGCATTAATTAAACTTGCCCCAGATAAATTAACCCCTGCCAAATTAGCCTCTGTTAAAAATGCACCATCTAAAATTGCTTGACCTAAATTTGCTTTAGTTAACTTAGCGCCTCTCAGCAAAGCTTCACTGAGGTTAGCTCCTCTCAAATCAGCTTTAGTTAAATCAGCTCCAGTCAAATCAACACCACGCAGATCGGCACCCCGGAGATTTACTCCCTTAAGATTAGCTATGTCATAAGCTCGTTTTTCAAACCGGAGATTTGCCCCACGCATATAAGCACCGCGCATATCTGCACCCTGGAGATTAATTCCGCGCATATCTGCCCCACTCAGATTAGCATCAATCAAGGTTGCTAACTCTAGATTGGCCAGTCGAAAATCTGCATTCTGTAAGTTTGCCCCATGAAGATCGACATCTGCCATATTCACAGCTTCCAAATTAGCTTGAGTGAGATATGCACCACTAAGTTTAGCTGTAATTAAATTAGCGCGTTGGAAATTGACTCGATTGAGAAATGCCAGCACTAAGTCTGCTCCCTGAAGATCTGCCCCAGAAAAATTTGCACCAATTAAGTCTGCTCCATTTAATTGGATACCTTTGAGATTGATGCCTCGAAAATCGGTTTCTCCTGCTGCATATTTCCTGAGAATTTCACCACTACTCATTATGATTTTCCTTTACTTAAATTAGCTGAAAAAGTAATAATTACCAGATTAAAAATTATGAATTTCTAAATTATAGAGTCTTTAAAGTTACAAAGGTAAAGTTGCTTTCTAACTCCCTTACTCCCCTACTCCCCTACTCCCTACTCCCTACTCCCTACTCCCTAAAAAGAAATTGTTTGTGTCCAAATAATTGATTTATTGCCTAATTGTCTGCCATGAATTTTGACATTTTTGAGATATTCTGATTGTAAATGAGCGATTTGTTTTTGGACTACTGGAGTTACAATTTCTTGATTAGGAACTTGTTCTGATTCTACAACAATATGTAGATAACCATTTTTCCTCCCAGCTATAACTGTAATACCTTGTTGGTGAAGTGATTGATTAATTATTATAGCAACTGCTTTAGGATTTCCTTGAGTTGCTAATTCAATAATCTTTTGTTGATTTTCATCATAAATTTCTTGTTCTTGCTCCAATCTTGTACTGATAATAGTATTGCCAGAGTTATTGGGGTTTAGTGTTTTCCTTTCTTCTATTTCTAATTGCTTGAGAATTTCTCTAAATTTTGTGGATTTATCCTGGATATTATTAATTAAATCTCCTAAAGCTGTATATTTTAATGATAAACGTTTTTCTTCTGGCTCACTTTGTAAAAGTTTATTTAAGCTTTCTTCTAGGGAAATAAATTGTGCTTCTATAGCATCTATTACAACATCTACTTTTTGATTTACTAAAACTGAAATTTCATTTTCTATCTCTAATTTTTGTTTGATTGAATCTAGGATATTTTTCCCTCCTTGAGGAGATTTTTGATTATTAGCTTGAGTTACTATTGTAGGTTTTGTCGGAATAGGATTGACAATTTCTTGGTAATCAATTGAGTCGGCAATATTTTTTTCTTCTGTTTGATTTGTAGTATCGTCGATTATTTCTGCTGTGGAAGGTTCAGATGAACTTATAGATTGTTCTTCGTTTTCTTCATTAGTAATTTCTGGCTCTTTTCGACCTACCTGAGCAATACCATCTTCCTGAAAATAATTATTACTCTCTGCATCTGTTCTTTTTGTTTCTGATGCTGATACTTCAGATTCTTCAGCTTCTGCTACACTTTCTGGAACGATAATTTCTTGTGAATAGCAAGGAGTTAAAGCATTAATAATTACATTAGCTATTTGAGTATATTCATCTGGTTCCTCAAAATTATTAGCTGTGATATATAAAGAAGATTCTAAGTCTGTTACAGATGTGCATGAATTAAATATTTGTCTGAGTAAACTATCTAAGTTCTTGCTTTTCAGTAATAACCAATCCCTTTCACTAAAATTAAATTGATGTTCTACAGTAGAAAAAATCAGAACTTTGGCTTTTAATGGATTAGTGCCTTGCATGATTTTTTCCCGGACATCAAATAATTTTCCGGGGTCTCTTGAATAGGATTCTTCTGCTGGTAATTTCCCTTTTAAAACTGTTTGATCATCTGCACCATCAAGGCTCCAGTTTGGATTAGATTCCATAACTGTCATATCTTCTTCTTCTTCTTCAGGATATAGTTTCCCCACACTGATGATAATTTTCTGTGCTAATAAACTATATTCTGTTTTTTTATTAACTTTAGAAACTATGCGAGATAATCTATGGTCTAAGGTTTCTATATTCCCTGTCTTGTTATATAATTCTTCTATTAATTCCTTTAGATTAATTTCTGATAATTTAGTTTCATCATTCTCCCATCTGCCTTCACAAGCACAATAAATTACTTTCTTTATTCTAATTAAATCTGCATCTTTTTCTAATTCTTTAACTACTGTATCTATCATTGAAAATGATTCCATAATTTTTACCTCTGAATAATCTATAAAATATTTTTTTAAATATTTAAGTTTAAGGTGATTTACTTATAAAAGTCAGTTTTAGCCAAAAATATTACTTTAATTGCTGTCTTTGATTTGTTTCTAATTATAAACCAGAATCAAGCCATTATAAATGATATTACTATGGTAAGCTTCCCGCAGGAAATACTTATTAAATAAGTCGATTTGTCATCAATCAGCTACTTTGCTACAGTCAAAATTGATTAACTTATAGCGCATAGCGCTAGGGAATAGGGAATAGCGGTGCGACCCCGCGTCGGCGACAGACGCAAACGCCAGTTCCTTCAAGTCGGGAGACCCGCCCAACGGACTGGCTTGGGAACGCGCACCAAGAGAGGGAACAGGGAACAGCATAATATTAAAGAGTTTCAGGATTAATAAATATCCTAACCTTTGGTTCGACTGCTATAACAATAATAACTGTAAATACTATTGTCAAAAATAAATTTATATGGTAGATGTAATTGTAATTGGTAGTGGCATAGGAGGCTTAGTTGCTGGAGCAATGTTGGCTTACTACGGCAAAAAAGTAGTAATTTGTGAAAGCCATAGTATTCCTGGAGGGGCAGCTCACTGTTTCTCACGTCAAGGTTTCCATTTTGATTCTGGTCCATCTTTTTATTGTGGGTTGGCTGACCCTCATAGTCTTAATCCTTTACAAAAAGTCCTCAGCATTTTGGGCGAATCTATTGAGACAGTTGTTTATGACCCTCTTGGACATTATCATTTTCCTGAAGGTAGTTTGCCAGTCTATGCTAATGACTCGGCTTATCTAGAAGCTGTTGCTAAATTTACGACTCAAGGAGCTAAAGAATTAAAACTTTTTCAAGATAATCTTTTACAATTGTATGGTGGCCTTAAAGAAGTTCCACCCATAGCTTTAAGGGCTGATTTTTGGTTAATACCAATTTTGTTAGGAAAATATGGACTATCCTTACTAAAAATGTTGCCTTCCCTGGGGGAGATAGGAGGTTCCGTTGGACAAATCATGGATAAGTGGGTAACAGATCCTTGGGTGCGCCGTTTAATTGATTTGGAATGTTTTCTCCTGTCTGGGTTGAAAGCTGATGGTACTGTTGCTCCAGAAGTGGCGTTTATGTTTGGAGAACGTTCTAACTCGGTGATTGAATATCCTATTGGTGGTAGTGCGGCAATAGTTGATGCTTTGGTTAGAGGTTTAGAACGTTATGGTGGTGAATTACGTTTGAATTCTCATGTCGAACAAATATTAATAGAATCTGGTAAAGCTGTAGGAGTGCGCCTGAGAGGAGATAAAATTATCAACGCTCCTATTGTTATTTCCAATGCTACGATTTGGGATACCTATACTAAGTTGCTGCAACCTGAAGATTTACCCGCTTCTTTCCGCGAACCTGCTTTAGCCACTCCTGCGGTAGAAAGTTTTATGCACTTACATTTAGGTATTCGTGCTGATGGTTTAGAGGGTTTAACCGGACATCATGTAGTTGTTCATGATGGAGACCTTGATATTTCTATTCCTGGCAATACTTGTATGATTTCTATTCCTTCGGTTTGGGATTCTACTTTAGCACCTCCAGGTCATCATGTGGTTCATGCTTATACTTTAGAATCTTTTGCTGGTTGGCAAAAAGATGAATCTTATCAGCAACGGAAACGAGAAAAAGCAGAGTCTTTGTTTTTAGCTTTGGAAAGAGTAATTCCCGATATTCGCCAACGTATAACTTTAGAGTTAATTGGTACACCTCTGACTCATGCTCGCTTTTTGCGTCGTTATCAGGGAACTTACGGACCTGCTATTGCTGCTGGTAAAGGTAGTTTTCCTGGAGTTCAAACACCTATTTCTGGTTTATATCGGGTGGGAGATAGTACAATGCCAGGTATTGGAGTGCCAGCGGTTGCTGCTTCTGGGGTAATTTGTGCAAATACTTTGGTTTCTGTTGATAAGTCTTTGTCTATTTTAGGGAGTAGGGAGTAGGGAGTAGGGAATAGGGGAGGCAGCACAAGTGTTAGTTCAGTAGTGGCGAGACACACCTGAAATGGTGCAAATTTGTACGGGCGGGTTCCAGCGCAAATTTTCATGCTTACTCTAAGATTTACATAAACCCGCCCCATCCGACTAATATAGCGCTACGCATTAAGGCTCTTGACATTTCTAAATCCTAAAACCCTTTATTAGTCTACTATTCCCTCTCTTGGTGCGCGTTCCCTCTCTTGGTCAGCATTCCCTTGCGCCTATCGGCGACGCGGGGTCTGACCGCTTGCGCCTAGCCTCTTACAGAGGAGCTGCCTCTTGCAGAGGAGCTGCGCTAACGCTAACGGCGACGCGGGGTCGCACCGCTATTCCCTATTCACGGTTCGCGTAGCGCTATACTTGTATGCTGTTACTGTTTTAGATATATTGAAATTAAAATAATTGCACAACAACAACAAAAAGGAGATATCGTGAGATTAATCATCACATTCTTGTTATGTTTTTTCCTGCTTGGACAAAATCCAGCTTTCGCCTTATATAATGTTAGTGGGGATTTCAAAGTCAATAGTTGTCAAGCTTACACTAGCTTCAGAAAGCAAACTAAACCTGTGACTCTTGAACCAGGAAAAGTTTACGAAGTCTTAGGACTAAATAAAGAATCTGGAGACTATTTTTATATAAAAGTAGATGGACAAAGTAAGTGGGTAAACAAAAACTGTGGTCAATTTAATCCTAGCAGGGAAATTAGCGATGAAAAAATAAGTAAAACAGAAGAAAACAAGACTGCAACAAGTTGTCCTGATGAAGGTTGTGCAGAGAAATATGTATTTGCTATTAATTGGCAACCTAGTTTCTGTCAAACAATGCAATACAAACCTGAATGTATTTCCCAGACTGCATATCGCTATGATGCGACTAACTTTAGTTTACATGGTTTGTGGCCTGATAGACTTGACTATTGTGGAGTTTCTGATGAAGATATAAATTATGATAAACAGAGAGAATGGGATGATTTACCACCCTTAAATTTGGATCGAGAGACTAACTCTGAATTAGCAAAGGTAATGCCTAGTAAGCAGTCTTATCTACATCGCCATGAGTGGATTAAACATGGTACTTGTGATGGGCGAGATGAGGATACTTACTTTGATATTGCCTTAGATTTATTGAATGAAGTGAATACTTCGGAAGTACAAGATTTATTTGAAGCAAATATTGGTAAAAAAATTACTCAGTCTCAAATTGAAACAGCTTTTGACAATTCTTTTAGAAAAGGCGCTGGTGAAAGTGTGAAGATTAGATGTAAGAATGGGTTAATTAGTGAACTACAAATTAAGATGAGAAGACCTCTAGTTGGGGAAAAGTTTGCGGATGTTTTGGTGCCAACAAGTGGAAGGTCTTGCGATAGCGTAATTGTAGATGCTGCTGGATTTTGATTTACACACCCGAACCTAGAAACCGGGTTTATTATTCAGATCTATACTCTTTATGAGATGTCTAACATAAACCCGGTTTCTCTCCTACTTTTTGATTTGATAATGAAAGCTTTTGTTACTGGTGCAAGTGGTTTTATTGGGGCGAATTTAGTGCGGTTGTTATTACAGCAAGGCTATGCTGTTCGATCGCTCGTTCGCTCCACAAGTCGTCTTGATAACCTCCAAAATTTGGATGTAGAATTAGTAGTGGGAGACTTAAATGACTCCCACTTGTCTGAGTTGATGGCAGGGTGTCAAGTTTTATTTCATGTTGCTGCTCATTATTCTTTGTGGCAAAAAGATGAAAATTTAGTCTACAAAAATAATGTGTTGGGTACGCGCAATGTTTTGGCAGCAGCGCGACAGGCAAAAATTGAGCGGACGGTTTATACAAGTTCTGTTGCTGCTATTGGGGTGGGAGTTTCTGGGGCAGTTGTTGATGAAACGCATCAGTCTCCAGTGGAGAAGTTGGTGGGAGATTATAAAAAGTCTAAGTTTTTGGCCGAACAAGAGGCAGTGACGGCGTTTGAGTTTGGTCAAGATGTGGTAATTGTTAATCCTACTGCTCCTGTTGGTGCTTGGGATATTAAACCGACTCCGACTGGTGATATTATAGTCCGATTTTTGCGTCGGCAAATGCCTGCATATGTGGATACTGGTTTAAATATTATTGATGTTCGGGATGTGGCATGGGGGCATTTGTTGGCTTTGGAAAGGGGAAAAAGTGGCGATCGCTATATTTTAGGTAATCAAAATTTGACTCTGAAGGAATTACTTGATTTATTGGAGGAAATTACAGGTTTACCTGCTCGGAGACAAACTATTCCTGTCTGGTTGCCATTGACTGTGGCGTGGGTTGATGAAAAAATTCTTGCACCTTTGGGAAAACAACCTTCTGTTCCCTTGGATGGGGTGCGGATGTCTCAACAAAAGATGTATTATGATGCTTCTAAGGCAGTGCAAGAATTAGGTTTGCCTCAGTCTTCTATTAGGGTTGCCCTTCAGGATGCTGTTGATTGGTTTCGATAGAATCAACGTTAAAAAATTTGTAGGGGCGGGTTTCACCAAAAATCTTGATACATGATATTAATTCATCTACACCCGCCCCGCGTCCAGTAGTATTCACGCCTGGGGGCGGTTTTTTTTCATTTTGTGGAATTCCCATTAACTTAAGGTGGGAACCCGCCCCTACATTATTAACGTATGAAAAATCCTAGGGGCGAGTTTCACCAAAAATCTTGTTATAACTGATTAATTTATCGATCGCCCGCACCGCTGTCAACCTGCAACCTTGGGTAATGTTGATATTGATAACCATGTGGAGTGGGGGCGGGTTTATTTCATTTTGTTGACTTCCCATTAACACCCTGGGGGAAACCCGCCCCTACTTTTTTCCCCCCCCGCTTTCGCTCCTTTGAATAATATTAATAAATGATCGAAATCCTTGATATTTAATTTTGTAATACTATGAAGATTTGATGAAGAAAGATCCTTCTGTCCCATTGATTTATGAAGAGTTGATGAAGTTGGCGAAATGCTCTTGACACTAGGGGGGGAAATAATTACACTTAAATAGTTACTAAATTTTTCAGAGCAGAGCAACCGTAGAGACAACTATGAAACACGAAAACCTTGCTCATTGGATGACTTCGGGGCCTGGCTTCTGTAAGCTCCGCCCTTTCTGCTGCTTTGGCTTCCGTTCTCTCAGTTATTGCTGTGCTGGAGGATGACACTGCCAAACAGATTTAAGATTGGTGTTTTATATTGGATATTCCGAGGCGTTGCTTTGCCAACTCAACTGATGCCTTGATTACTATTCTCTCGGCTTCCGGCTTCTACGACATTCTAAGTATAATCACGAAATGCTCTTGACACTGCTCTTGTGAAAAAATTACAGTAAAGAAAAAAATAAATAAATTTTACGTTGCAGAGCAACTATACAAACAACCATGAAACTATACAATTTCTTCCGTACTTTGATGACTTCCCGCTTCGCTTCTGTTAGCTGCGCTGTCTTGGCTTCTTCTTTCGCACTGTTCGCGCCGTCTGCTGCTGTTGCCTTTAATTTAATAGACTCAGACAATGATGGTCTTTATGAAGGTGTAACAGACCTAGACCTCTTTGACGATGGCTTACTTTGGAATGTGGACTTCGTGGTGGGGAGGGGAACTGAGGTGTATAATGATGGCTTTTCGTTCACCACGGAGTCGGAGGCGGAAGCAGCTTTGGTTGCTTTTTCCACAATTGTTTTCCCTTCCGCGAGCGGGTCGGGGGGTTGGAGTTTGGAGTCAAGTGTTAACCCTTTAGAGGACGCGCGGGGAGAGTTCGAGGGGAGTTTTAATTTGGGTTATAGTGAGGAGAGCGAATTCTTTAATTTCCTGAATTCTGATTTCGAGGGCGACGTCTTTACAATAGCGGACAGGTCCGCGCGCTTCCGAGAAGTGTTATGGTCTCGTTTCTCGTTGGCGGAACCCGACGGAGACGGGAGCGTATCAACACCCGAACCCAGCCTAATTTTAGGTTTTATCACACTAGGCGGTTTAATGCTAGGCAGCAAAAGAAAGACAAAAGGCTAAAAACAAGAAGAGAAGGAAGTTTACCCTTCTCTTTTTTTTTCAACGATACCTGGCACTTTTCAGTTATCAGTTATCAGTTATCAGTTATCAGTAGTTAGGAGACAGGAGTCAGGAGTCAGGAGACAGAATGAAGAAGTTGGGAGTAATTAAAAGCTGAAAAATGATAACTGTGATAACTAACTGGTAAAGAGCAACTTAAAACTAAAAACAGTTAACTGAAAAGACATGGGCAGACCAAAAAGAGAATTCAAAGCAGGATATTCCTACCACATTACGACTCGGTGCAATAACAGAGATTTCAACCTCACCCGTCGAGAAACCAGGGAAATTCTACTACACATCATCAAACAAGCACAAGAAAAATACCCATTCAAACTGTATGCCTTGTGCATCATGCTGAATCATGTTCATTACTTGATGGCAGCAGAAAACCATGTGTCATTGCGAGTGTAACGAAGTGAAGCGAAGCAATCTTTGGCTTTGAGATTGCTTCATTACCCTGACGCTCCATTCGCAATGACTAGGTAGTAAATGCACTGAATAAGAGGTATTTACTGCCGTTGGCGCAGCATTCCGTAGGATGGGAATAGTGAGCTGTGCCGAGAGCGCCTATATTGGTTAATCCAATATCAAGATAAAAGCTGTCACGATTTTCAACAGTTTTTTTCGTACGGTACGGATCAAAAAAAAATCAATCGCGAAAAAAGACACAATCAATGAAAACAACCAAAACAAACAACTCCAAATCAATCGATCGCTTAACTAAGCATTTCCTTTCTGCTCTCGGCGGTGCCACGGTTTCGACCCTCTCGATCCTTTCGAGCACTTCAGCACAAGCAGCATCTTTCGTCACCACTTTTGATACCGTAAACGGTAACGTCACGTTAGAGTGGAGTGGCGAAGATGCCAATAATGACGGCGAAATAAATAGTAGAGAGTTGAGTGGCAGCATGACCGTTGAATTTAATGGCGTCCGTTATGAGTTGGGTTCCGTTGCTGACTTTGAGACCCGTAATTTCTCGTTTATAGGAGTGAATGAACTACCTTCCTCTCAGATTTCGTTTATAGAAGTGGGATTTAGTGGTGGCGATGTCGATAGTTTCTATCTAGAAGTTGATTCTAGCGTTCGTTTGTTTCAAAATCAAATAGTGGATACAGAGTCCGGGGTAGAGCTAGAGCCTATTTTCAGAGCCCGTTTCAACCCCGACGGTTCCCAGACCACAAGACTGGTTGGAGGACCAACGACAGCAGTGACAACCCCGGAACCAAGCCTCACATTAGGTTTTATCACACTTGGCGGTTTAATGCTAGGTAGCAAAAGAAAGAGAAAAGCCTAAAAACAAGAAGAGAGAGAAGTTTACCCTTCTCTTTTTTTTCTCAACGATACCTGGCACCTTTCAGTTGGCACCTAGAAGTTATCAGTTATCAGTAGTTAGGAGACAGGAGACAGGAGTCAGGAGACAGAATGAAGAAGTTAGGATTTCCACAAGTGTTCCTCCACAACTATGAAACTCTGGCAACTGATAATTAAAAACTAAAAAATGATAAAAATAAAAACAGATCTGTGATAACTGGTACAAAACTGATAACTGTTAACTGAAAAGACATGGGCAGACCAAAAAGAGAATTTAAATCAGGGTACTCCTACCACATTACGACTCGGTGCAATAACAGAGATTTCAACCTCACACGCCGAGAAACCAGGGAAATTCTACTACACATCATCAAACAAGCACAGGAAAAATACTTATTCAAACTTTATGCTTTGTGCATAATGCTGAATCATGTCCATTACTTGATGGAAGCAGAAAACTCCTGTGTCATTGCGAGTGTAACGAAGTGAAGCGTTTGCGGAGCATTCCGGAACGGAAAGCAATCTCAACCTTGGAGATTGCTTCATTACGCTAACGCTCCATTCGCAATGACTAGGTAGTACTGTGAAAGGTATTTAGCTATCCGTCGCAGGGCACCATTTTACTTCTGTCGGTCTACCAATCCTCTCGGTTTTAACCAGAGGTAATTATCAATTATCCATTATCAATTAATGAACAGCTACTTCTGATTTCTGACTTCACCTCTTACCCAATCACGAAATGCTTTCATTGTTTGATTTCTACCTATAGTTTGACAGCGATCGCGATATTCGGGAATAATTTCAGTTAAGGGTAAATTAGGAAAATGAGGACTAAATTTAGACTCAATATATTTGTTATTTTCTAATACATATATTTGCAATTTTCCTTTCTCAAATCTCCACAGTTCCCTGACTCCTAAACTTGCATAAATATTAGTATGAGTCCGGGAAGTTACATCTATTTCGAGTGCTAAATCTGGAGGTGGATCGACAGTTAAATCTAGACGTTCTTTGTCACGAACTTTAGCTTCATTTTCAATATAAAAACAATTGTCAGGTTCTATTCCTTTTGCCATTTGCTCATTTTTGAAAGTAGTGGAACCTAGAGTTAAAAATTCTCTGTCTAGTTCTTCTAACAGTGCTTTTAGCAAATCACTAATAATTTCTTTACTACGTTCATGTTTTGGTAAGGGAGCCATAATTTCTAAAGTGTTATTTGCATAAGCTATTCGAGAGGAACGACTTTCTCCTAAGTCGGTGAGAATTTCTTCAAATTCCTGCCAATTTACATCTTTTAATAATACTTTTTGTCCAGGAGGTATGGTTAATCTTTTTAATTCTAGTAGCATTTTTTTTATTTTAGCAAAATTTTTAGGGTGCGTTAGAAGGCTAAAATCTAGACTGTGAAAGGCATTTAGCTATCCGTCGCGGCACCATTTTAGTTGTGTCGGTCTAGTACTCAACGGTGCGTTACGGCGCTGGGGTAATGTTTAACAGTTTGACCGTAATTTGTAGTCAGCGCCTAACACACCCTACTGGACTTAATTCACACTCACAACTTCTGGAACTAAAGGTTCTGGTTGCAATAATCCTGTTAACATTTCCTCTGGTCGTTTGCCATGAGGCCAAGCAAAAGCATGACGAAAAGCTGCATCTTGACAAGCTTGTAATTGTCGAAAATCAATTACATCAAGTGTCAATAAATTCTCATATTCAAATGGCAAACGTACATTATGTAAACCAGCATTATCTGTACAAATAGCAATATCTACTCCAGCATCAAAACATCTGTCAAATACTGTTTTCAATTGACTCATATCATCCATAGTACCTGTTTTGAAATAAGTAGTAGGACAAACTTCTAAACATTGCCCCCGGTTTGCTACTTCTTTTAATAATTCTGGATATTTTAAAGGAATTTGAACTCCATGACCAATTCGCATTAAATAAGGTAGTAATTTCGGATGACAACCATTGGGAGTTTCATAAAGATGTCCGGTTGTTTTTACACCTTGTTCACGAGCATATTTATAGAGTTTGATAAATTCATCTATGCGTTCTTTATAATGATTATCTCCTCCTGCCACATCTATCGCACACACATATTCAGGCATTTGCACTGCTAAATCGACAATTGCTTGATTTACTTCCTTGGGCAAACGAGTGTGAGTACATAAAATTTGGCTAGTAACAATAGGATACTCATTCTGTTGAGTTGCCTTACCTACAGTTGCAACTATTTCTGACATTAAATCTATACGTTCAGACTGAGATAAATGCTCTGGAGTTCTCAAGTAAGGTGTATAACGTAACTCTAAATAAGCTAAATTTTCAAAAGTATAAGCACCGCGAATTAAGCGATAAATAAAGTATGGTAATGTCTCAATAGTTTGAACCTGTTCTACTAAAGTATGTAGTTCTAAATACTCATCTAAAGTGTTCCGTGGTTTGGTATAAAATTCTTCAAATTGTTGATATTCGGGAAAACGAGTTGCTAGTTCCTGGTTTTGACGTTGGAAATATCTCCATAAAACTCTAGGAACTACGGAGCCTCCTAAATGTCGATGTAATTCTGCGTGTAAAGCCATAATAATTTGATTTATCCTTAATATTTTAGTCTGAGAGAAATATGATTAAAATCTGAGAATGTTACTGAAATCAATCGTTCACCTTTCACCTTTTACTTGAGTTATTTCTAGATTATACCCTCTTTGTTTAAAAATAGAGTTATTGGGAATTAAACTAAAAAAATGCCTAAAACCCTTATTAGTCATAGCTTACAGTCTTTTTCATCCTCCCAATCCTGAAAACCTTATTCTATAAAGTTTTGAGCATTGTTCAACTTTTATTTCCCAACAACTCTAATATATGAACTCCCTACCTAAATAATAATTTCTGTTTCAATAACTTGATTTAAGTCTGGTGTTATGACTAATTGATAATCAAATGGTGAAGAAAGACCAGTTGGTATTTCAATCGCAGTACCATCAGGGTTGCGTGGTGAAAAGAAAGAGTCAGCTTCTACCACTAGATTTCGATCAGCGTTAAGAGATAGATCGTTAACTGTTAATGTATTACTATTACCGTTGCTCAAAAGTGCTGTTAAATATACAGCATCTGTCATTTCTCCTGGGTTAGTTAAATCATCTATATCTATCCTGGCAACAACACTTACACTCGCACCTCCACCTTGGCCATAGCTGCGTAACCAAGATTGTTCAGCATCAGTAGCAGCACGGCGAAAGTCCTCATCTGAAGTTCCCTGAGTACCGTCAACGCTAAAAACTGCATATAAGTTGTCTCCATCCCAGAACAAACCACGACCTCTACCGTCTGCTCCAGTAATTTCATAATCTGTTCGTACCCACTTATTATCGCCGTTTACTAAGTCGAAACTAGCAATAATAGGGTCTTGGTTATTACTCGATCTTTGCCAAGTACCAATATAGAACCCATTTGGGATCTATCAAATTAGCTGGAGAGATGGGGAGATGGGGGAATGGGGAGATGGGGAGATGGGGAGATGGGGGCTATTTTTATACTTTTTTCCCTATTCTCTAAACGGGAAATTCTAAGTCCTGTCTCCTGTCTCCTGTCTCCTGTCTCCTAATCCTCACTTTTGTAAAGATACCAAATGGCTTCTATAAATAGTTTGACTGCCAATTTCAATACTAGGTCCGTTTTGAGCTGCTATCTCTTCTTCTGTACTTGAGGGAGTAAATCTAATAATATTATTTGCAATCTCAGCATCATCATTTTCAATGATCCCTTTTGTTGTTGCTAATATGTTAGGACTATTAGTGTTCATAGTAGTAGGGTCCAGTAGATAAACAGTGAAAAAGTCATCTAACTCTGACTGTGTATCACCAATAATAGGTACTGTAAAAGTTTTTGTTGTTTCACCAGGATTAAATGTTAATATTCCCCTCGTAACTTCATAATCTTCGCCTGCTATAGCTTCATCAGGTATAAAAAGTGATATTTCCGCGATACCAATAGGATCTGTATCGTAACCCACTTCAATAGTCTGTTCACTAGGAGCATTGAGATTAACGGTAAAAGTTGCGTCCGTGGTCTCGATATCCCCTTCAAGTACACTAACTTCTTCGATAGAAACTTCAAATTCTGGTTCTGCTGTAGGATTAGCTCTTAATCTGAAATCTTCAGCTCCCAGGTCTGGTAGATTTTCTAGAACTGCAAACTGACCGCCATCTCCAAAACCTTCTTGACTACCATTGGCATTATAAAATAGCTCACCAGTTGTGCTATCGTAAACAATTATAGCGTCAGAAGTTGCAGCATTATCGGTTACATTAGCAAATTCACTGTCAATACTAAACCCATCTCCAGCATCACTGGAAATTTCTGTAAATATCCTTTTAGCAAGAATAATTGTATCTTGAGCGGGAACAAAATCTGTAATTGTATCTACACCAAGATCGTTAAAATCAATTTCTTCTCCAGCATCAAAGATAAAAAAGTCTTTACTGGCACTACCAGTGAGGGTATCATTCCCCCTACCGCCATTGAAGCGATCGCGACCTTGACCACCTATTAACAGATCATTACCGTCTCCACCAAAGAGATGGTCAAAACCTCGACGACCTTCTAGGGTGTCATCACCATCCGATCCAAATATTTTTTCGCTACGCCTAGTACCAATGAGTCTTTCGGATTCTGTAGTACCAATTATTGTCATAATAATTAACCTTTTTTTATTTAGCAGTTCTAGTGATGTACTTCTATTTTGATTTGATAATCCTAAATTCAGCTATTTTTATCAATTTCAGAATCTGTAGAAACAATTTGCTACATAACCTGTAAAATAGAAAAATCTTAGATCCTCATGTATATACAAATTTTATTTTTCTCAGGATAATTGTAACAAAAATTAATACAAATTAATTGACATAATTTTAAATAGATGCAAAAATTACAAATTGTGATTAACTATCCGTAGAGGAAACCCTTGGCTAACGTAATTGTGATAGGCGCTCAGTGGGGCGATGAAGGAAAAGGAAAAATTACCGATTTACTCAGTAAATCAGCAGATGTAGTTGTGCGCTACCAAGGGGGCGTTAATGCTGGCCATACAGTAGTTGTTGAAGGCCAAACATTTAAACTACATTTAATTCCTTCTGGTATTCTTTATCCTGATACTGAGTGTATCATTGGTTCGGGAACAGTTATAGACCCCAAAGTTCTAATTGAGGAACTAGATCAGGTCGAGAGTTTGGGAATTTCAACGGCAAAGTTGATGATTTCTCAAGCTGCTCATGTAACAATGCCTTATCATCGAATGATAGACAAGGCATCGGAAGAACGGCGGGGCAAACAAAAAATTGGGACGACAGGCAGGGGTATCGGTCCAACTTATGCGGATAAGTCGGAGCGGACAGGGATTCGGATGATTGATTTGATTAGTCCAGAGAGATTGAGAGAGCAGGTACATTGGACTGTTAATTATAAGAATGTAATTCTAGAGAAGCTTTATAATCTATCTCCCTTAGACCCAGAGGAAGTGGTTAAAGAATACTTAGAGTATGCTGATCGCTTGAGACCTCATGTTATAGACGGGTCCTTGAGTATCTACAATGCCATTCAGCAGCGACGGAATATTTTGTTTGAGGGAGCGCAAGGTACTCTATTGGATTTAGACCACGGTACTTATCCTTATGTTACTTCCTCAAATCCAGTAGCAGGAGGTGCTTGTGTAGGTACTGGTGTAGGACCGACAATGATTGACCGAGTGATTGGGGTAGCTAAAGCTTATACTACTAGAGTCGGAGAAGGGCCATTCCCCACAGAAGCTAAAGATGAGGTTGGGGAATTACTAGGCGATCGCGGAGCCGAATTTGGGACAACAACTGGTCGTAAACGTCGTTGTGGATGGTTTGATGCGGTGATTGGACGTTATGCAGTGCGGATTAATGGTATGGACTGTATGGCGATTACTAAGTTGGATGTGTTGGATGAGTTAGATGAGATTCAGGTTTGTGTGGCTTATGATATGGAGGGCGAGCGTTGCGAAGATTTTCCTAGTAGTTCTGTACAATTAGCTAAGTGTAAGCCTATTTATAAAACATTGCCTGGTTGGAAGGAATCAACTGTAGATTGTCGAACTTTGGAAGATTTACCCAAGGAAGCTTTGGATTATTTACGATTTTTGGCAGAGTTGATGAAGGTGCCGATTGCTATTGTGTCTCTTGGGGCCAGTCGTGACCAGACTATTGTGGTGGAAGACCCAATTCATGGACCTAAGCGGGCACTGTTATCTTCTTAATAATAGGGAGTAGGGAGTAGTGGGAGTATCTTGCTCCCGTACCTATCCTATTGACCATTACTATGCAGGACTACCAAATTTTGGTATAATCAATAAGCAAATTAAGAGAAAAAAGTCAAGATGGCAGTTACACTAGAATGTCAAAAAAGACCTGAAGGTAGCAAAACGAAAGCGCTACGACGGGAAGGATTAATTCCTGCAGTATTATATGGTCATCAGGTTACAGAATCAGTTGAATTAACTATTGGTGTGAAGGAAGTGCAGTTGTTGTTAAAGAAAGCCTCTGCTAACAAGACTATTATTGACCTGAAAGTTCCTGAGATTTCCTGGAATGGTAAAACTGTTATTAGGGAAGTTCAATATCATCCCTATAAATCTGATATTTATCATTTGAGCTTTTTCTCCGTTAGCGATCGCTGAACTATTGACGTCTAGGCATATTTTTGTAGGGGTTTGGTTACCAAACCCCTACAAGCAGTTATTTCAGTGGCTAGGTATTCGATGCTCCCTGACGCCCAGTTTTATCTTGGTTTACCCACTGTTTTATCACTTCATAACTTAGCCAAAATGTCAGACTCCCTCTCTGCTTTAAGGAGGCATCATATTCAGACCAGTTGCTAACCCGGTACTTGGACTTGGACTTACTCATATCTAGGTTAATGCAGGTTTTTGTGCTACCCACTGTTATTTTTACCCTCTTTCCTTGCTTTGTGCAACAAAGGCGGAAAGTTGTATGGAACCTTCCTACATTTTAGTTAATTAACTTCACCCCCAATTACCAGCTAGACTTGGGCTAGAATTAGAAGAGGAACCGAAAAGCCCAGACAAATCAGGCAAATTTGAACCCCAAATAGGCGTCCATGAAATGGAAGTCCCAGAAATACCAGGACTACTCTGCATGGCACCTAGTGCATCCGTAAAAATAGAAGAATCAAACAATCCTTCCACATGTGTTAATGGAATAAAATCAGAACTGGATACACCCTCAAGGACAGCAAAATCACTGCCTTGATATGACAATATTAAATCGGAACCAGACTGAGAAGTAGAGAGAAGAGCGTCAGATAGTATAAAATCTGGTGTACTACCATCACTGTTCTTCAAAATATCAATCCCAATCTTATCGGTAGCAGGATCAAAGTCTGTGATTATATCTTTAGAGTTGGAGGACAAGTCTACATTCAAGTAAAAGGTATCTGCACCATTACCACCGGTTAAAATATCAATTCCCCAACCGCTAGTGAGTTGATCGTCACCATCATTTCCAGCTAGAACATTATTCTTTGAGTTTCCTGTTATGGTATCGTCACCAGCAGTTCCCTGAACGTCATCAACTAATTCTCCGTCTACGGATAAAGTTAAATTGCTATTGACTACTTGAGAAGAAGTTTCAGTAAGATTGATTTCAATATTATTATTAGTGTTGGTAGTACTACTGAAATCCAAAGTTATTCGATATTCGGAGTCTGAATTACGGTGCTCGATTGTATCTGAACCCAAAGCATCGTCTGTATCGAACAGATAAGTATTATTACCGACAGCGCTAATAAGAGTGTCGTTACCAACACCCCCTTCAAGAGTATCGTTACCATTACCACCGTCAAGAGTATCATTACCATTATTACCGTAAAGAAAATCGTTATCATTATCTCCTAGAACAATGTCTGAACCCTTACCACCGTCAAGAGTATCGTTACCATTACCACCGTCAAGAGTGTCTTTACCATCATCACCGTTAACAATGTCATCACCATCACCACCGTTAACAATGTCATCACTATTACCACCGGTAGCAGTATCGTTACCATTACCACCGTTAACAGTATCGTTACCGCCAGCACCGTTCATATTGTCCTGACCATTACCACCGTTAACAATGTCCTGACCATTACCACCGTGAAGAGTGTCGTCACCATCACCACCGTCAAGAGTGTCGTTACCAAAAACCCCGCGAAGAGAGTCGTCACCATCCCCTCCTTCTATGACATTAGCCTCATTAGTACCATTCACTGTATCTGCATGGTCACTACCAATCACATTTTCAAAACCATAAATTGTTTCAGTATACTCTTGTGACTGAGCTTCACCTCTTTCTGCTGCCATTTTGGTAACTGTTACTGCTACATCATCATTAGCATTAAGAATGACTTGGACTCCTGCTGTAGTATAAGAGTAATCAACAGTATCGCTTCCTCCCTTACCCTTGAGGATGTCATTTCCACCAAGACCAGTAAAGGTGTTATCTAGAGAGTTACCTTCAATCTCGTCATCAAAGTAAGTTCCTACAATGTTTTCAATACTGTATACTGAATCAATACCGTCAGACTTTTCGACTGCCCCCAAAAGAGCATCACCAAGTGCTTCATCTTGACCAAAAGCATTGACAGCATGTAGTCCACTCAATGGATCGGTGGTAGAAGAAATAATTCCATTATCTGTAACACTACTTACAGATTTTAGACTATTGCCATTTTTCGCACTGTCATCAGTTAAAAATGCTTTGATGCCACTATCTAAATCTTGATAAATCGCTGTATCAGAACCGTCCCCTCCGTATAATTTATCATCTTTGTTGCTTCCATATAAGTTATCGTCTCCACCATACCCAAATAAGCGATCTTCAGCATCACTACTATGGGAATCAAGATCCTGAGGAAAACCATGAAGAAAGTCACCATAAACTTGAGTTCCAAAAAGATAATCGATTCCTCCTTGTGCAGGGTCTCCATATAGTTCTCTGGGACCATAAGCTCCTAAAAAGATATAACCAGTAATACCGGCATCCTGAGAATCAACATCAAGTTCATCCCTCAACAAATCAGGTACTTGAGTGGAGTTATAATCACCCCCTGTACCTATTGTCATGGTACCATCATTGAAAACTGTCAATCTGTTATTCCAAGTCTGCCGGGCGACATCCTCGTTAACTGTACTACCTGAACCATATGTATTACTTTTGAATGCATCGCCAGCAATTGATGCGATAACGGCACCATCAGAATCTTTGAATTGAAACCCATCTACGCTTATGTTGTATTCAGTTGATATAATGCTCTCAGGGATCGTGGTAACGTTAACATTACCATCCGATCCTAGGGGCATAAACATCATATCTCTCGTGGGGTCGAAGTCAGCTACAATTACACTGTTAGCATCTTCTATTCTAGAAGGTATTTCTATTGTACTACTGCTTGAATTCCCCCAAACATAGGTATCAAAGATATTCTTGAACGCTGGAAGAGTTTCTTTGAAAACTTCAAGGGCAAGAGAAGTAACTGGCATTGTTTTTAGAGAAGTCTTGGCCAAAGTTTTAATCACAGAAACTGTTAAATCTGTAGCATTGGTTAATATACCATCGTACGCAAATTGTCCTGCGTCTGCCCCTGGAATATGTAATGGTTGGGAGGTATCAGCATTAATAATAAATAAGTCGTTACCTTCTCCACCATACACCAGATTTTCATCTTCTTTATAGGCAGTGACTCCAATAACATCGTGGTCTTTCCCCCCATCTAAAAAGTCGCTACCTTTCCCTCCATAGAGATTATCATTGCCATCATTACCAAACAATGTATCATCGCCGTTATCACCATCGTAGCCACCATCACCATACAACTTATCGTTTCCAGTGCCTCCATCCAATTCATCGTCGCCATCATAACCATGCAACTCATCGTCATCTGGTCCTCCATTTAAATAATCACGATCACGATCGCCTATTAATGTATCATTACCAGAATTCCCGTAAAGATCGTCATTACCGTTGTACCCCCTGATAGAATCATCGCCACCATTTCCTACAATGTAATCCTCCAATGGCATGTCTTGCATTGTGTCACGATAAATACTTGCACCAACGCCTTTAATTGTATCTGGACTATTTGTGCCGTATACACTTGCATAGTAAGGGATCTTTCTGTTGTCGAAATAGTTATCATCATCATCTGTCATATTATAAACGTCTAGAATATATGGATCGCCATCTGAACTAAGTCTATAATCATCCGGTTGTTGGTCAGCCATTGTTTTCTCCTTGTTTATAAGTTGTTTGATTGGAAAGAAGTTGTTCTCTTTCTCTTATCTATCATTACTATTACTTAAATTTTTGGAAAAAACAATACAGAAAAGTTCAGTTTTATTCAGGAATTTTCTACCTGAATAAAACTGAACTTTTTAGAGGTGAATTTGGACAATAAACTTAGCCTAGCGAAAAAATTAAACGGGTTTATAATCGACTATAGTTCTGGAATACACAGATTTTCAGTAACTAAAATTTGATCTCAAATTAATTTTTTTCTAAACATTTAGAACTCAGTATTTTGGCGTAGACATATAACAAATGTCGTAGAATTTTATTCAGGAAAGTTCAGGAAAGTTCAGTTTTATTCAGTTGCTGAAAAAATCATACTAATTTATTCAGTTGCTGAAAAAATCATACTAATTTATTCAGTTGCTGAAAAAATCATACTAAGTAAATGTTGTATAGATGATAATTGTTTTAAATGTTGTATAGATGATATAGTTATTTAATTTTAGATTGAGACAAACCTTTCTTGCTGTGAGGGAGTTTAACACGAAAAAACGTATCATTTTTAAGTTAAACTACTATAATCGTTCTAAAATAAACTCCCGTCCTACTGTATTCGGAGTATAGACAAGATACGGATACTGTTGGCGAAATATTACTTAACATTTGAGAGAGGAGAAAAAGCCCAAATTTTCAGGATGGTTAGAGGTTGTTTGTAAAGAATTATGAAGTGTTTTTACCCCTGGCAAATTGGGTATTTTAGCCTATAAAGTCTGGGATAAATAACCAAGTTGTTACAGTTTAAAGGGCAATCATTCTACATTACAAAAGTTTATAAACAGTCTCTTAGTCCCTATCTTTCCGTGTAATACTTGGTTTAATCCCCTATTTGGTGTAATACATAGAAAGAGAGTAGTGAGGAGTGCAACTTTGGAACTCTCCAACAGTCGTAGGACCATGAGCTAAAAACTTGAAATTAAGTGGCTACCTAGCCAAACAGTAACGGGAAATACTGACTTACCGAAAAACTCGGCTTTGTTGCACAAAGCAAGGAAAGAGGGTAAAAATAGACGATCATTTGATAATCAAGCAGTGCAGTTATTCATTAAATGCGCTATCCTGAACCGCATGATACAGAATGGTAAACCCGAAAGTTATCAAGTACACATCTAGAACTGCGTCTCTCCAAGGAGTCATCTGCAATCGCAACATTCATGCAACAAAGCCTATTTCAGTTATGAGTTATCAGGTCTAGTCGGATGCGTTTTTGGCTCTTAGCGGATATGAAACGCTGCGCGACATGAAAAGGCAATTACCACAAACTATGGTAGAACAATCGAATATGACATTGCCCTATAACGCACCGTTAAGTAGCAAACCGTTTCAGTAACTGACACAACTAAAGTGTTGCGTTACAACAGATTGCCAAATCCCTTTCATAGTCTGAATTTAAGCCGTCTAAAGAACCCTAGAAGTTCTAACTGATGACTGATGGCTGATAGCTAGTTAACTATTTGCTCAACTTTATCTACCCAAGATCCTTCTAAACGCGGACCTTGAATTTGTACAACATTAGAAGCTAAATAATTTCCCCAACGTGCAGCAAGAGTCGGTTGATAACCATGGGTGAGACCATATAACACACCTCCAGCAAAAGCATCTCCTGCACCAACAGTATCGATCGCTGTTGCCGGAAACCCAGGAACAGAAGTAATTTGTTTATCCTTAACAATTAAACAACCTTCCTTACCATTAGTAATAAAAGCTGTTTCTACTAACTCCCCAATTTTCGCAGCAGATTCGTCTAAAGAATCTATTCCAGAGAAATTACGCGCTTCATCAGCATTGCAGAATAATACATCACAATAATTTGAAAGTACCTGGCGGAAGTCATCAGCAAACAAATCTACCAAAAACAGGTCCGAGAAGGTAAAAGAAACTTTCACTTCTTGGCGCTTAGAATCTTCCATTGCTTGAATACAAGCTTGCTTTGTACTGTCTCCAGTCCACAAATAACCTTCTACATAAGTATATTTGCAGCGCTTAATTTGCTCTGCATTAATATCACTCGCACTGAGATTTACAGATGCTCCCAAGTTTGTACACATGGTACGTTCAGCATCAGGGGTTGTCAGTACGACACAGGTACCAGTAGGTTCATTTGCTGTAGGTACAGGAGCTACATTAAACTCTATTTTAAAATCTAGCATATCTTGGCGGTATAGTTCTCCGTTAGGATCGCTAGCAACTTTTGCCACAAAAATACCTGTTCCTCCACTCTGAGCGATCGCTATCATGGAATTTGCTGCTGAACCTCCGGAACGCTTTTTTAAAGATATATTTTCCAGTCCTGCTAAAATTCCTCCTTGTGCCTGAGCATCCATCAGAGTCATTCCGCTTTTTTGCAGAGAATATTTAGTGATAAAGTCTTCTTCTACAAGTGCGAGGATGTCAACTAGGGCGTTACCGACACCATATACATCTAATTTTTGGGTGTTTACTGCTGTCATTTATTTTTCTATTGTTTGGCCATTTAGTATAATATCATTGATAAAGTCAAAAGTCAAAAGTCAAAAGTCAAAAGTAAGAATGTTTCCAAAGTCAAAAGTTAAAAGCAAGAATGCTTTTTATTATCTCATTTCTTTAACCAATGGATAATTGATAATTAATCAATTCGGTTTAAAGCCTCTCCTAATAATCAATACCAGGGCATTTTGCCTACTCTCAAATTTAGTTCGTGGTACGAATTTAACTTCTGACTTCTGACTTCTGACTTCTGACTTCAGCTATAATAGCCATCAAGGTACATTCCCAAACTAACCTGGGTTGTACATAGGAAAGCAAATATTTTCTTGCCGCCTCCAAATGCTGGAGAAATTCCGCTCCGTAAAGTTGCTGCTCTCTCCAATAATAATGCTGTAAATAATCTATCAACCATAACTGCGCCTCTGTATCCAAATTTTTACTAATATCCCGCGCTACTGTCAATGCTTGACGAGTATCCCGAATACCCTGAGTGGCAATTTCCAGAATATCCGCCGGAATTTCTTGTAGTTGCTGCCAACAAGCGATCGCCTCTCCCGGACTTCCTTGAGCCATTGCCATTACTTCTGGGTTAGTCAAAATTTCCCCATAACCCGCTTTTTCTAATACTAACTGCATATTTTCCTGAGTCAACCGATAAAAGGGAATACGTTGACAGCGCGACACTAAAGTTGGCAACAAGGAGTCAACTCCAGGAGCAATTAAAATCAAAGTCGCTCGTTTCCCTGGTTCTTCCAAAGTCTTCAATAAACCATTTGCTGGACTTTCTCTCATTGTTTCAGCTTGCTGCAATACCACAACTGATCTTGCTGCTTCTAGGGGAGGGCGGCCTAGAAATTGACTAATATCGCGCACTTGTTCCAAACGTATTTGAGGCGGTGACTTGCGTTTGACTCCTGCTTCTGTTGCTTCTGCTGCTGACAAGAGTTTTCCTTGATGTAAATATGTTGGCTCTACCCACAATAAGTCTGGATGGTTTCTTTTGTGAATGCGACTTTGTAGGGATGAACTGTTAGTGGTAGGGGAGGGGGTATTAGAGAATAGGAGTTCGATAAAACATTGGGCAGTTAAACCTCGCCCTATTCCTGAAGGCCCAGCAAATAGATAAGCAGGGGCAATGCGTTGATGGGCGACTGCTTGGGTTAATAATTCTATGGCTTGGTTTTGTCCGATAATAGGGGTGAATAAATTCAAAATTCAAAAGTCAAAAGTCAAAAGTAAGAATTTTTAAGTTCAAAGTTAGAGATTGTTTGTAAAATAATTATTAAGAGAGCAAAGAAATGACTAAAATCTAAAAGCGGTAATGCTTCAAGGGATTGAAAGAAGGTAGATAGAGAAGTATTCAGTACATATATTCCTAGATTTTTAAGCGACAATATTTGTCGAGTATTTCTTCCTCCCTATTCCCTCCATACCTATTCCTAGTTAAGTGTTCCCTATCTCTTTTTTATATTTCCTGATACATTCAATCTCTTAAATAAATCATTGATAATTTCCATTATATCTAAATTCTACTCCCTACTCCCTAATTTTCAAATAAAGAGGTTGACTTTTAACTCTTTCTATCCAATTTTGGATGGCTGAAAACTGGTTTAAATCAAATCCTCCTTCATCAGCAACATGAGTATAAGCAAATAAACAAATGTCCGCAATAGTATAGCTATTACCTACAAAAAATTCATGTTTTTCTAAGTGTTTTTCTATTACATCTAAAGCTGCATAACCTCCTGGTTGTTTTTGTTTTATTTCTGCTTTATATTCTTCTGCTTTTCCCAAAATACTTATCCAATAACGAGAGGTAGCAATATAAGGTTCATGGCTATATTGTTCAAAGAATAACCATTGCATTACTTGAGCTTGTTCCCATTTATTAGTAGGGAAAAATTTTGTTCCTGTACTGAGATAAAAAAGAATTGCATTGGATTCAGATAAAAATGTACCTGGTTCTATTTCTAATACAGGAACTCTACCATTAGGATTTTTTTGTAAAAATTCTGGGCTGCGACTTTTTCCCTTTGTTAGATCAATTTCTATTCTGGTAAAGGGTATTTCTAACTGGGTTAATAGTAAGCGGATTTTATAACAGTTACCAGAAGCAGAAAATTCGTATAGTTTTAACATAATTCTAGGGAATATGGTTCAAGAATTGAGAATTGAGAATTGAGAATTACCTCTTTTTATAAAAAAGAGGATTGACGCTCAAGGATTTTTTTTCTTCTCTTGGTTGATTGGATATGGCGAGGAGACCTCGCCATCCCTCAACCGCTTTTTTCTCCATGAATGGAGAGGCTTTATACCTTGATTTTTCGGTAATATAGCACTAAATTAATTAGTTATGACACGGAAAAATTTGAAATCCTTTACAATCAATTTTTAATTAGATTTGGAGACTAAATCCCCTACATTTTTTTTCACAAATCACTTAAAATATAATTTTTGCACAATAATTTCTTGAATTCGCTGCTGAACTTTTTCTATGGCTAAACTAGCATCTATTCGTACTATTAAAGGATTACTTTTAGCTAATTCCTGATAGCCTTTTTTGACCCGTTGATGAAACTGAATATCAGCTTGTTCCATTCTATCAATTTTGCCTCTATTTTTAGCTCTAGTTAAACCAATTTCTACATCAATATCTAACCAGAAAGTCAAATCACTTTTTAAGCCACCTGTAGCGATATGATTAAGTTGTTTAATTAATGCCAAATCTAAACCACGGCCATATCCTTGATAAGCAATAGTCGAGTCAATAAAGCGATCGCACAAAACTATAGCTCCTCTTTCTAAAGAGGGCTTAATTAAAGTTTCAATGTGCTGCGCTCTGTCTGCTGCGTATAATAATAATTCAGTCTTTTCTTGAATTTCTTCTTCAGATACATCTGCATTTAAAAGTAACTCTCGTAAAGCCTTACCAACTTTTGTTCCTCCCGGTTCTCGTGTGATAATTACTTCTAAATGTGGATATTTTGATAAAAGTTTACCGGACTGCCATTGTTCTAATAACCAATTTCTTAAAAGTTGAATTTGAGTGGTTTTACCCCCTCCTTCTACACCTTCAAAGACTATAAACTTACCTATCATTTTGCATCAACTATTGTATATAATTAACTAATTTTTTTTTGCTTTGCTAATAATTATCAACCCATTTACATTTTCAGCAAAATTATTTTATTATAATCTAACCGTAAATGTTAATTTGACAAATAAAGACAGTTACTACGCTTTGTTGCATGAAAGTATATAGCTGTTGCACTTGCTTGTGCATATTTACTTCACTTCTGCACAGAAACTTCTGTAACTATTAGACAATAAATGAATAAAACATCAATATAATACAGAAAAAGGCTGAAACTTTTGCCTGTAAAGCTTTTGAGGTTCAATCCGTACACCCTAACTATTGGACAATAGATGAATAAAACATCAATAATTGCGAAAGAGAGCGATATAGCTGTCGCAGTAGCTCCGCGTTTGATATGCGAACCAAAGCGGATATAGATTTTCTATCGCTACTTTTATAGAACCTCTAAGCATATCTCCAGAAAATAGGTAATCAGGAGAGGTATAGCGCTACGCGCAATTCAAAAGTCAAAAGTCAAAAGTAATCCCTGACTTACTTTGAGAATTTATAAACGTCCTAACCTATTTACGTAGTGCTTTTTTTGATAAAAAATGGGTAATAATTGATTTGATGATGGGATGAGTGGGAGATATTTAATACACCCCATCTCCCCTACTCCCCCACTCCCCTACTCAAAAGTTTTTGAGAAATGATATGACTCCTGTCTCCTCAACTCCTGCTTCAGTCTCCAATCGCTCAGATTTTTCTGAAAAGTGGTCATTGCGACGATAGGAAGCAATCTCATATGTTTTAGAGATTGCTATCCGTTCCGGAATGCTCCGCAAACCTTGCACTCCGTTTCAGTCGCAATGACGCAGGCTATAGTAATTATCCGGATTTGATGTAATATCAAACCAGGATTTTAATTAAATACTTAATAATCAGGAATAGGCAAAAATGAAGAGACAAGGGATATTCCATAGAACATCCCTACAAAAATATTAACTGACTTATCCTAAAAGTTTTTGGAATTAGACTTAACCGTGAAGTTTAGAATTTGACTGTGATAAGGGGAGTAGAGTTTCAGTTTTCGTTGCCAACGAAATGATGACTACAGTTATTTTTTTCAAAATAACCACCCAATTTTGAATTTTACTCATTTTTCAGGAAAAAATGAATTGAAGCTAAATTTGTTTAACTGGTAAAAAGTATTCAATAAAAACTTAGCAAGCATACTTTACAGAGCCTCCTTTTGGGTTGGACAATAAAATGATTTATCTGAATAGTCGTTATGTTATGCACCCAGTTAGTTAATATATCTGTAATATTACTGAACAACAGGAAGGATCTCTGTAATGTAGCTAAGTTTTAGAATATATTAATACTTTTCTCGAAAGAAAATAGTAATGATCTGGATTTTAATGTAATATCAAACCGGGATTTTGCTTAAATACTTAATAATAAGGAATAGACAAAAATAAATAACTTAGGGATGTTCCATAGAACATCCCTACAAAATATTAACTGACTTATCCTAACAGTTTTAGAAATTAGACCTGACTGTGGAGTTTGGAGTTTGACTGTTGTAAGGGGAGTTGAGTTTCTGTTTCTAATCCCAAGGAAATAATACCTACAGTTCTTTTTTTCAAAGTTACCGTCCAATTTTGATTTTTCCTCTTTTTTTCCTGAAAAAATGAATTGAAGCTAAATTTGTTCAACTGGTAGAAAGTATTCAATAACAAGGTAGAAAGCATAGTTGATAGGATCTCCTATTTAATTGCACCATAATAAAGATTGATCTGATAGTAGTCATGCACCCAATTAATTAATTAATTAGTTAATCAGTAATTTTACTGAGCAAAATAATTTTTGTCAAGAAATTAATAATTTATTTCATCAAATCTTCATAAAACAAGCAAATTGGCCCTAAGTCTTTACTGAATCTTCATATATTGAACATATTTATCTACTATTTGAAACATCATATACGGTTGAATACTTACTATTGGGCCTCTTGCATCACCTGATTTTAAGTGGTTTTTATAACCAAATTTTGTATAATATTAAATCCGCTTAATTCGGTATAATTACACAAATGCTACGGGATTTTGTATAACTGGTATTTTTCCAAATAATTAGGTCTAAAAACCCACTTTTAAAAGCGAAATGTTTTGGAAGGTTGTTCAAAATCCCCGTTAAACAAACAACTTTTAACTTCTGACTTCTGACTTCTGAATTCGTTAAATCCCACCTAAAATCTCTCACCTATTACTTAATACCATCTTTAAACAGCTTTATTAAAAGATGTCACTTTTTCCTGTTTTTTCTGCTTGACTGGAATCTGAATTACAAATTCACACCCCTCTCCTAATGCAGGATTACACTGAATATTGCCTTGATGTTTTTCGACAACAATCTTATAACTAATTGCTAATCCTAAACCTGTGCCTTGACCTACAGGTTTAGTAGTAAAGAATGGATCGAAAATCTGTTTAGAGATTTTTTCATTCATACCTAATCCATTATCAGCAATCCGAATACAGATCGAGTTATTATCTACAATTTCTGTGCTAATTGAAATCGTCGGTTTTTTGAGTTTTTCCTGATTTTTTTGTTTGGCGAAATCAAGTATTTGGTTAGACTTTTCATTACTATTCACAACCAAAGATTTCCCAGAAGATACTAAATTTTCTTGATAACTTTGCCGATTGTTGTTGGTGATTTTTGAACTTGTTTTTGAACTTGTTTTTCTCTGAGTTTTAGACTGCTTTTTCATATCTAAAACTGTATGACTTAGCTGTTTGTTTTGAGAGATCCAACTATTGGATAAAAGCGACATTTCTAAAGCATCTATCGCATTATTCAAAACATTCAAAAATACTTGATTTAATTGTCCTGGATAACACTCAACTAATGGTAAATCTCCGTAATTTTTAATAACTTGAATATCCTCTGATTTTATCCCTGTTCCTAATCCTCTTACTAGATTTAATCGATTCTTTAAAATTAGCAATGTACTGTTAATCCCATCGTGAATATTTACTAATTTTTTTTCTGATTCATCCAATCTGGCAAAATTACGCAAAGACAAAACTATGGAACGAATACGTTCAGCTCCGCTCTGCATTGAACACATAATTTTTGGCAAATCTTCCTTGACAAAATCTAGCTCTATTTCTTCTATGTGAGATAGAATTTCTGCATCAGGAGTTGGATAATGCTGTTGATAAAGATTAATCAATTCTAGTAGGTCTTTAATATATTGATTGCTATAGCTAATATTGCCGTAGATAAAACTAATTGGATTATTAATTTCATGGGCAATACCTGCTACTAACTGACCTAAACTAGACATTTTTTCTGTGTGAATTAACTGAGCTTGAGTTTCTCTCAATTCCTGGAGTGCTATTTCTAGTTGTTCAGCTTTATTCCGTTCTCTCGCTTCTGAATTACGGAGAGAAATTTCAACTTTTTTGCGATCGCTAATATCTCGCGCAAATGCACATTGATATTCTTTACCTTTGAATTCCAAATGATTGAGAGTAATTTCTACTGGAAATTTCCTATTATTTTTATTCAAATGATAAGCTTCTATTTTCAGGTGACCGCATTTTTTCAATAAATTCCAATGCAATAGCCATGAATTTTTAGGAAAGTCTGAGTTGATGTCATAGATCGTCATTGATAGCAGTTCTTCTGGAGAATATCCTAAAGAATGACAAGCTGCATCATTGACATATATTAACCTTCCATCTTTTCCTATCCAGAAAATTGCATCAGCAGAACGTTCTATTACAAACTGACTCAGTTGTAGTTGTTCCTTAACTTGCAGTTGTTTTTTCAGAGCTTGATGCAACTTATTATTTAACCAAGTGAGACTTGCAATATGATTTTTAACTCTTTTTTCTAACAATGCATCTAGAGTCTGAACTAATTTTTCTGCTTGTTGTCGCCGTTTAATTTCTGATGTTAATTCAGCGTTGACTAACTGTAATTGACTTGGACTAGGAACCGTTAATGCTGTGGGAATTAATGATACTATTATGGTGGCAATTGATATGGAAATAATTGCAGTAATAGGTTGAAGCCAGCCTGAAAGCAGATCGCTATAGTTCCACAAACTCCAAGTTTCTATTAGATGGGTTGTAGCATAGGATAAGATGCCAATTGTTAGGATAGGAATTATCCAATTTTTTTCTATATCCTGTCGCTTATGAGTAAAATAGATGATTAAAGCTGCGATTGAATAAAAAGCAAAAGCTATTAAGATATTTGAAGTAGTCTCTACCCAGACTAACTGAGGTGGGTCTCTCCAGCAATCTCCTACCTGAAGTAGAAGTGTTCGATCTAAATTGTTTAAAAAAAAGTATCTTAACATTGCCAAATAAATTGGTTGGTTTGTTTTTAAATTTGTTATTATACTTATATTAACATGGCTAAATTATTATTACGGCCATTTTATATTTCTTGATAAAGATTTATAATTCTTGAGATTTGCTAGATTTTATTTGTAACTGAATTATCTAATCCGGATTTATATCACGTCCGGTTGAATACTTATACTTTCTAGTGAGAAAGCCAGAGGGGAGAAGGCAGAAGGAAAGAAAAGAGCAAATTTTATATAATATCAAATCCCGTTGAACAGTCGTCCGCAGCAACGATAGGAAACAATCTCCCTCACCCCTGAGATTGCCTCCTTCCACTCCGTTCCAGTGGCTGCGGACTTGGATATAGAAATTATAGCAATTCCCAAAAAGCGTGAGGTACAAAATTCTCTGGTTTTAGGGAACAGGGAACACAGAAGGTGGGAACAGGGAATAGGAAGTAGTAATTCTGGTTCCGTAGGAATAGATAAAGAAGAAAAACAACTGTACCTCCGAGAGCTTGGGAAACGCTATATCCAGATTTAATATTATAAAGTCAAAAATAATCTCTAATAGACATCTGGTGAAAATCAAAAATTAAATCAATTATCATCCATAAATTATCTATTTTTCTTACTGTTCCCTGTTCCCTGTTCCCTCTTTTCTGGAGATGTCTAATTGAGTTTTAGTATATAGAAACGTCCTAATCTTTGCTTCGACTGCGATAAAGTTTAAAACTAATTTCTATTATATCAATTACCAAAAGTAGCGTATTAATTATTCTTATATTTACTTCTCCCATACGGACTAAGAATGTTTAGTCCCTACTCTCACTCCCCCACTCCCCCACTCCCTACTCGCTCTTTCGATGGAAATATTTATTCCCTGTATCAAAACAATCCGTGTAAAATGAACCTCAAATGTAGTTTCTATCGACTCCTATTTCTTCGATGCCCAAAAAACAGCCAGTTAAATGGTATACAAGCTTGAATGCCCAAACCATGATTATTTTGGGCATATTTGCCTCTAGTCTAATTAGTAGTTTTATGTTTACCATCAATAGGGAAGGTAAAAAACTGGTTTTCAGAGAATCATCCCGTCTCATTCAACAAACAGGTGATAGTGCTGTCTCAGATTTAACTGTTCGTACTCAAGAAGTGGCAGCTTTAACTCGCACCCTGGGGTTGACAGTCCAACAATTATCCAAATCAGAAACAATTTTCCGAAATATCATACCAGCAATAATTGATTTTCAAGGTGACATGGATATTGCCGGAGGTGGAGTTTGGCCGGAACCCTACAGTTTTGATCCTGATGTAGAAAAAAGAAGTTTCTTTTGGGGTAGGGAACTAGACGGAACTTTAAAATATTATGATGACTATAATGAATCTGGTTATCATGATCAAGATTGGTATGTGATCGCGCCATATTTAGAACCAGGAAAGTGTTTCTGGAGTAGATCTTATGTAGATCCTTTTTCCCAAGAACCAATGGTAACTTGTACGGTTGCTACTCAAGAAAATGGGAAATTTTCTGGTGTGGTGACTATCGATCTGAGACTGGAAGGTTTACAAAGTTTTACCACAGCTTTGCAGAAAAAAACTCAGGGTTATATTTTTATTGTAGATCGAGATAACAAATTTATTAGCTTTCCAGATACCAACCTAGTGAGGCGGATTAAGAAAGATAGTAATGGCAAGATAACAGAGTTTATCTTCGCATCAGAGTTAGTCAAAGTTCATCCCGAATTTGCTCCTATTGCTGAAGCACTAGAAAAGATAAATCAAGAAATTTTAGAGCAAGCACAGCAAATGCCGAACTACAAACTAGAAACTGTTGCCCAACTCGAACAACGAAGTTATCAAATTAACTCAAAGCAAGCGCAACTTATGAGTGTTATTCTCGCCGATCCTTTGGCTGGCAAAACAGACTCAACAAGATTACTGAAACAATTGGAAATAGACGATGACTGGTTACTCGAAGAAAAATCAATCGTTGATATTTTTCATATACCCAATACCTACTGGAAGTTAGTTATTGTTAAGCCTTTTTCCGAAAACATTGCCGTAGCAACTGCTATTTCCCAATTTCTGATTAACCGGACTATATTTATTGTTCTCATTGGAGCATTACTCGTCCTGCTAGCAGTTAAATTTCGACTCCTCAAACCCATTCAAAATTTGAGCAAAGCAGCTAAAAATATTGAGGATAAGCCCAATCAAATTGTAGATAGTCAATGGCAGCAGGAATTACCCACTAAACGTCAGGATGAAATTGGTGAACTAGGGCGAGGATTTATTAGTATGGCAGAGCAACTGAAAGAATCTTGGGAAACTTTAGAACAAAGAGTAGAAGAGCGTACCGCAGAATTAGCTCGCTCAAATCAAAAATTGGAAATTGCTAATCGTGCCAAAACTAAATTTCTGGCAAATATGAGTCACGAACTCCGCACCCCACTTAATGGGATTTTAGGTTACGCTCAGAATCTACAACGTTCTCATATTTTGGACGAAAATGCCTCAAAATCTGTGGAAACTATCTATAAATGTGGTACTCACCTGCTAACTCTAATTAATGATGTCCTGGATATGTCCAAAATTGAAGCTAATAAAATGGAATTGCTACCTACTGATTTCTATTTTCCCGCATTCATGCAAGGTATTGTGGAAATGTGTCGCTTCAAAGCAAAACAAAAGAAGATTGCTCTAGTTTACCAATGTGATGCAGAATTACCAGAAGGTGTACGTGCTGATGAAAAACGGTTACGACAGGTATTGATTAATTTATTGAGTAACGCCATTAAATTTACTAATAATGGTAAGGTGACTTTTACCGTGAGTCGCTCTGAAACTGGTTTCCGGTTTGAGGTGCGCGATACTGGTATGGGCATAACACCAGAACACTTGAAGACTATATTTTTACCTTTTGAGCAGGTGGGAGATACGAAAAACCAATCCGAAGGAACTGGTTTAGGGTTGGCAATAAGTCAAGAAATTGTCCAGATGATGAATAGTCAAATTTATGTGGAAAGTCAAGTAGGTATAGGTAGCGTGTTTTGGTTCGATTTGTCCTTAGAATCTTCCCGAGAGTGGGTGAAGTCGGCACAGTATAGTAATCAAGGGTTGATTAAAGGTATTAAAGGTAAACCCGGAAAGATCAAGATTTTGGCAGTGGATGATAAGTGGGAAAATCGTTCGGTGATTGTTAATTTATTGCAACCTCTGGGGTTTGAATTAGAAGAGGCAAGGAATGGTCAAGAAGGTTGGGAGAAGGCGCGAGTTTTTCTGCCCGACCTAGTTATTACTGATTTGATAATGCCTGTAATGGATGGCTTTGAGATGATTAGGTGGTTTAGGGAGTCTGAGATTTTGTCCAATGTACCAATTCTTGTTTCTTCTGCAAGCGTGTTTGAGTCTGACCAGTATAGGAGTTTTGAAGTGGGTGGCAATGATTTTTTGCCGAAACCAGTCCAGGCAAGAGAGTTATTAAATAAGTTGCAGCAGCATTTGGGTTTGGAATGGGTGTATGAACGAGAAACCGTCTCAGAAGAAAACGAGGTGGATGAGATAGAGATTATACCGCCTGGTGCTGAGGTATTGGATACTTTGTATGAGTTGGCGATGAAGGGGAATTTTAAGGGTATTGTGAAGCAGGTTCAAATTCTGGAGAAGGTTAATGACAAATATGTTCCGTTTGTCCAGCAAATTAAGAAATTGAGTAGGGAGTTTCAGGACCAGGAAATTATTGAACTAATTGAGCGGTTTCGGGGTTAAAGGAGTCAGGAGTCGGGAGTCATATCAAGTCTGGTAGCATCGGTGTAATTCGAGAAAGAGTGTGGGAAGAGTGGGGAGTTTAGGGACGGAGATAAAGAAAGATTTGGCAATGGCTTTTCATGGAACATTTTTTATACCCAATTAAGCGGATTTGATATCAGGAGTCGGGAGTCGGGAGTGGGATAGAGGCAATACAGGAAAAATATTGAAAAATACTCCCCTGCTCCCTTACTCCTCTACTCCCCTACTCCCTCTCTATTTAATTTAAACGAACCTGATTAATCACTGACCAAGCTCGCAAAACTTCTGCAACACTCCACGCTTGAGCAATACAACCGCGAGGTGTCATCGGTTCATTGCCATCAAAAATTTCACTGATACTACCAACACCATGCACCATTAAATGCTCTGCCATTGGTTTCAAGAATTCCTCAGCTTTGGCTGGATCATTATAAATTCGTAAATGCGCTGTAACATAAGCACCAATCAACCAACCCCAAACAGTACCTTGATGATAAGCACCATCACGTTGATAAATATCTCCTCCATAAACACCCTTATACTCTGGACCGTCGCTAGCAAGACTGCGTAACCCATAAGGAGTTAATAACTGGTTAGTGCATATATCCATTACCTGTTTTTCTTGCTCTGGTGTCAGGAGAGGAGCGTAACTATATTTACCCATTCCAGGCAATGATAAAGCAAATATTTGATTAGGCCGCAAAGAAGCATCATTACCATTAGGTGTATCTAATACATCGTAACAATAACCACTTTCTTGATTCCAGAAACGAGCAAAACCCTTTTCCTTAATCAACCTTGATAACCTTTCATAATCTAGATTATTCTTACCCAACTTTTGGGCAAATTTATCCATAATTTGCAAAGCATTGTACCACAAAGCACTGATTTCAATCGGTTTCCCAATACGCGGTGTCACTACCCAATCACCTACTTTGGCATCCATCCAAGTGAGTTGACTACCTGCTTCACCTGCATAGATTAAACCATCATCTGCATCTAACTGGATATTGTAACGGGTGCCTCGACGATAGTAATCAATAATTTCTGCTAATACTGGAAACAATTCTGCTAATAATTTGTCATCTTCGGTTGCTTCATAGTATGCACGAATTGCCTCAAAATACCAAAGCGTGGCATCTACGGTATTATAGTCTGGTGTAGTTGCACCATCTGGGAAGCGGTTAGGTAACATTCCCTGATCGACATATTTGGCAAAGGTTTGTAGAATTGAACGTGCTACATTTAGTTGTCCTGTACAGATGGTTAAACCAGGTAAGCTAATCATGGTGTCACGTCCCCAGTCTTCAAACCAATGATAACCTGCAATGATAGTTTTGCCGTCTGGATGTCTGGGGGATTTGCGATCTACTATAAATTGGTTAGCTGCTAATACTAACTGGTTTATCGATTCTGGTGTTGCTTTAGGGTTAGCAGCAATTTTAGGTTTTTTTCCGGTTAATCTTTTCCAGAGTCGGCAAAGTGGATTTTTTTCTTCTGGTTTGGGGGGTGTTTGAGCAGTGGCAAATTTTTCTATAATCTGTTGTTCGTAAGCACGACGAGATGCTAATGCTTGCTCACCATTAGTAGTGAGATTTTCTTTGGTGCTGGCAACTATAGTTAGAGATTTTCCTACCTCTAATTGAGCATTAAGTGTGACAGCGTTTAGGTGGTCTTCTAATTCCTGTTGCCCCCGATATTTTTCTACTGCTAGGTTAAACCCATAATACCAGTTATTAGTAGGTGTAGATACTACGGTTTTGTCGTCTATCTGCGAATTTGTTAATAAATATAGAGGGGTAGCTTCAGGAAAAGCTCTAATACAGACTCCTTGTGTTACCTTGTCGGTGCTAACCTGCCAGTCGCTAGCGTAGGTATTATGATGATGATCCCGATGGTTGATTAATGCTTTGATGGTTAAATTTAATGGTTGGCTACCACTAAGCAGGTTATAATGAATGTAAGTTGTGTTTTCTCCTTGCTCCATCCATATTCGTTTCTCTAATATTACGTCTGCAAATGAAAATTTCCATACTGCTATTGTTCCTTCTAAATAGAATCTTTCTATTTGTTTGTAGCCTTCTGGATTTATTGCTCCATCTGCCCAACGGTTACAATATAGGGGGTAGTTTTCCTCTTTATATTCAGCAGTTTCGTCTAATTTTGTTAGCAGTAGAGTGCGCCCTAATGGGGGTTGGAGGGTTGCTATTAGTAGTCCGTGATAGCGACGGGTTAGGAGGTTGGTTATTGTACCGGAGGCGTAACCACCTATGCCGTTTGTGACTAACCATTCGCGGGATTCAGCTATATTGAGATTACTACAATTTTCTCTTTCAAAACTGATAACCATAAAGAAATTGTTCACTATATATAGTTTTGCAGGGGTTTTTGTTGTAACCCGATTTCTTTATACCATATCGATCTGATTGATGTATTATCTCTAGGATTTTTTCCGTTTTTAATTTGAGCGATCGCTTCCTTTGTCTTAATCGACTTTTTTGGCGTTGAATAAACAGTCATGTGTATGGACAAGTAACCCCCACCGTTAAATTCACTATATCACGATAATTAACTTTTTTCTACCCTTCCCACTTAATTTTTTTTGAGCTTCACAAAATGAAAATTCAAGTCATCTCTCAGATTTAATAGCATATTCTATTTCTGAATTACTGGTCTGAATAAATTTATTCTTTCTAGAACCAAGATATCCATGCACTCCAATTTTCTATTAAGCTTGCCAACTCATAATAACCTAAAGCTCTTGGGTGAGCGCCATCATTTTGCACTACTTCTTGGAGCCAATTTTCTGAAGTTTTTAATGGTGTAAAAACATCTAAATAAGGAACATTTAGTTGCAGACATACTTGGGCAAAATCATCAGATAAATTAGCAATTCTAATGTTATGTTCAGGATCTGCAACAGGTGGAGGACTTATCATTAATACTGGAAAAAGTTGCTGAACTTGAGTTAAAATCTGGCGAATGTTCTCTATTGATTGATTCTTTTCTACACGAGTTTTACCTGCTTCTAAAGTAGTGTCATTTGTACCAAAAGAACATACTACTCTACCACTAACTTCTGGCGGTAAACGACAAGAAACTTCTCTAAACCAACGATTTTTAATATCAGTGCTAGTTTCTCTTCTAACTCCAAGATTATAGTATGTAATATCATATCCTTGATTATAAGACATCTGACAAATTCTACCAGCCCAACCTAAATAATTAGGGTCTCCTGTGCCATTTACAAAAGAATCTCCAATAAAGCAAATTCTGATTTCCATCTAGTTATACCAATTTCATAAAATATTGCTACGGTTAAACAATAGCAAATAAGCTAAAGGGATAACAAGCAAGATAAAAAGCTTTTGGGATCGGCTTTTAGCACATCTCTCTTGAGAAAAAATTAATGCTATTGATGGGCTATTCAAGTTACTAACTGGCGATATAGTAGCCTGAATATCCCCTGAATGTCGTTAATTTTATGAATCCAGGATCAATTGGACATACCATCTTTCAGAAGAATATTGCCTAATCGCTTATTAGGCGATGGGACAAGCCTTCTTTTATACCCAGATTTGGTATTACCCACAATTTGCATAATAAATTAGCTAGCAGAAGTCATACCTAAAATACATTTAGCTTCTAATAAAACTAAATCCTGAATATCTAGAACTCGACAACTTTCTTGAATATTTAACAAACTCGGAACTATGCCATTTTCCATCTGCCCTCTAACTAGAGTAGCGGCAGTATTATTTAATTGTTGAAGACGATGATTTTTCCTAACATACTCTAAAGTTAATGCCTGAGAATCTAACAACCAAAAATCAATCTCATATTTTTGGATAAATTTTTTCACTTCTTCTAAATTAGGACTATATTGTGCTTGGATTAAATCATTTGCTCGTTGTTTTATCTGAGCATAATATCCTTGATGATAAGGCAAAGCATATTCGGAACCGACTAATATTGAACGTTTGGCAAAAGTGGGAATATTATTAGCTTCTAATGCTAAGGAAGCGATGCGGATATCTGAGGGTTGTTCGGCTAAAAATTCATAAAGTTCGGGCGCTTTTCCCACTACATAATTAGTGACGGGAAAGTTGTTGGTTAAAGCTGGATATAAAAGGAAGAGAGTTAATACTATATATGTAGATATAGTTTTGATTTTTCCGACTGGTTTTGTTTTGGAGCGATGGTTGAATAGATGGAATTTTTGCCTGACAAAATCAATGATTAAAGTAAAAGCTATTCCACCAGCTAAAGCCATAATAATTCTCAGACTATGTTGACTGTAACGACTGGGATGATGCAATCGAAATAATAATAAGTGGGCGGCTAAAAATATTCCGGTTGATGCTAAGGCTAATTCTGGTAAAAGGATTATTTTGTTAGTGACTTTTTTGGCTAGGGGAAAGTATTTATAGTAGTTCTTTAATCTATAAGATACAGTTTTATATCCCCCCCCCGCCCCCCTTTGTAAGGGGGGAGTCTTCAAAGTTCCCCTTTCTAAGGGGGATTTAGGGGGATTGTAAATGTACCTCATAACTGTGGTAATTTCTATAAAGCTCCAGAAAATGAATAATAATAATCCTGCCCAAACTTGGGGAGGAAGGAAAGATTGAGATAACCATTCTGGAGGAATAATGCCGGAGCGATCGCCTGTTAACCAAAAATCAAAAGTATTATCTGAAAAGAAGGATGCTCTACCTCCTGGAAAAAATTCTGGTAATTTTTTGGCTTGGGTTAATGTAATTATCGGACTATATTTGGAAGTGTTTAAGGCGTAGGGTAGAAGTACAAAAAATGCTGTGGTTAAGCCAATGGTTAAAATGGTAAATTTTTGCTGGTTTCGGAAGTAGAGAAAGTCTAAGACTAAGAGGGCGGCACAGAGCAAAACTCCTTGGGGATAAAATAATCCGAGCAGAGAGATTGTTATTGCTATTCCTAAGGAAGAATGTCTGAGAAAGTAATAGAGAAATGCTAGGAATAAAGGATAGAAAAATGCTCTGGGGGTGGCAGAGATTAAGTCGTCTTTGAGCCAGAGATTTTGATTCAAAAATAATGTGCTGAGAAATCCGGCGAGTGGCACAGGTAATATTTGGATTGCGACTCGAAAACAATAGGCAGTTGTGATTAATCCTAAGATTATTGGCAGGAATTTATTGAGTAATAAAGGTGGGATGCCGATGAGAGAAAATAGTTGATAAAAGTAGGTATATCCTTTCGGGGCAACTGATTGAAAATAGTCGGCAATAATATCGTTGGGAAAAAGTTCAGGATTGAGAAATCTTGCCATCCAAAAAACATGGGAGCGAGCGTCATCTTGGACGACATATTGATTGCTGAAGGCGGGAATTATTCCGAAAATTCCACAAATCATGGCTATGGTTAGGCTGAGGCAAAACCAGAATTTTGTTGGGGGTAATGTGGTTAAAAATTTCGGTAAGTTCATCTAACATTTCCTCTGTAACTTCTACTTTTCCTAACTCCAGAATTCAGAATTATCAAGGTGGGAATTATTCCGAAAATTCCACAAACTATGGCTAAGGTTAGGGCACACACGGATTTTGCCACGGATACACGGATGGATTTGGTAAAGACAGAAAAGAAGGATAGGAAGTGTAGGAAGCCTCGAAGTCTGGAAAATTTGGGGAGCAAGAAACTCCCGAAAAGTTGATTCAACACTTCTCCTTGTCTCCACACTTCTCCCTTTCTATCATTAACTTACGATACTCTTTTAAGGAATATTTAGAAGGTTGACAAACTGCTGACTAATGCACCTCATAACTGTGGGTACTATATTTTGGTATTCCAATCTTCTTATTGTCTGGAAGTTAATCCTTTTGAAAGACTATAGAAAGAGGTGCAAAAATGGTTTTGGATGGAGAAAATTACTGCCATAGCGTTTTAACCAACCATGAGGTTACTGATTTTTATCAGATTCTATTTCTCCTTGTGGAGCTGGAAATATGTCTTGAATTTTCTCTATCAATTTAGGAAACCCAGATGGAAATAACTTGGGATAAATAATAAGCAAACAAAAGCCAATAACAACAGAGATTAAATAGTAAATAATTTGCCCATTCTGCATCCAAGTCAAAAAATCTTTCCATCCAAATTTCTTGAGTTTTTCTATTTCTGGTTCGGGAGGATTTGTTGTGACTTTACTTTCAATAGTATTTTCGTCACCAAGTGCATTGCCCGTAACATTTCCGTCTTGATTTTGGATGTTTCGACTTTGGTCTTTGACATTTTTTTTAGCCATGGTTTTACTCCCAATTACATTATTGGCATCTATTACAATATCTTTACTATCAATTATATAAATATCATTTGGATAATGGTTAGATTCTGAAAGTCTCCTATCCTCATCTTTGTCTATCACATCATCAATTAAACTCCTGATATTAACTTCAGCATAAGGCTTATTATCGCAGTTAGTTTTTAGTCTGCCATTGCTAATCCATTCTTGTAATTTTTCAAATTTGTAGAAATGTGGATTCTGACTATTTTGACAAGCAGCACAATTACAAGGGATTAACTTATTATATTTAAGTCGATTATTGTAGGAACTATGAATTTTATCTAGCTCGTGAGTCAAAACTGTCATTAAATACCGTTTTTGTTCTCCAGAAATCCTAATTTTTATTTCTCTCTTATCGTAATATTCAATTACTTCTGCCTTGGTTTGATTTTTCTGGAGAATAACTCCGCTTTTCCAGACATATTTCTGTTCTTCAATATCCTGGTGCATGACTACAATAAACTGAGTAATAATTCCCTTGGGTATAAATTCGTAAGTGTAGCGCAAAATCAAATTATTACTTTCATCCCAGTCATATTCTGGTTGAGCTTTCGTTAAAAGTTCAGGTGCAATATAAGTCTGAGAATTACCAGGAATTTTATAGCAGAGTCTAAATTTAATCATTAATTGCAGTAGCTCATCCTGCATATCAATATATTTTTCTTCATCCCAGATGTTGGTTAAATCGTCCTTGGTGAATTTGCCAGAGTTCTTATAAACTGTCGGATTATTTAAGGCTTTATAAACTGCTGCCGTTCCCCATTCTGGTTTGAGAATAACTGTTTTATTTAATAAAGGATCGTCGCGAAAATGAAGACAAACTCCTAGATCGTGTAAATAGCCACTTAACTGTAATTTATCCTCTCGTTTTTTAAAGCCATTTTCTTCGCAAATAGATAAATATTCTGTCAGACTAATATAGTTACGGGTATCTAACTCTAATGCTTCGCGGACTTTTTTCCAAGTCTTAGGTAAAGCACTACCAATATGGGGCAATGTACTAATATGATGTTGGATTTCTCCTATAATTTTTTCTAAATTTCGATTAGTGGCAAGGTTGGTATCTAAGATTTCTTTGATATTAATAAATTGCCCTTGTAATGCCCGTTGATTAATTTCTCGTTTCCATTCTTGTTTCTCATTTTGAACAATTAATAAAGGGCTATTATCACTTAACAACTCTACTACATTCAGCCAATAATAAAAGTCTGTATCTTCTTTGCGGGTATCTTCAACAAGGATATATAAAGAGCGTTTAGTTAAGAAAAATTGGTGAGTAGCATGATAGATTTCTTGTCCGCCAAAATCCCAAATATTTATATGAAAGTTGTTTTGATTTTTTGTCAGAAAGTTATACTGACGAACTTCAATTCCTTTAGTTATATCTTCATCTTTTAGTTGATAGTTTTGGTTAAGAACTTTATTAGCTAAAGTTGTTTTACCTGCTCCACTTTCTCCAACAATTAGTAATTTGGCTTCATAGATATAATCTATTCCTTCTTCTTGTGTTTGCTGGAAATATTTTCTGATTGCTTCTATTCCTTGTTTAGCAATCTCTATTGGTGGAGTTTCGAGAGGATTATCACGTAAATAAAGCTTAGTTAAATTGGGGAGTTTGCTGATTGATTCCGGCAGATTTGTTAATTGATTACTATTTAAATAAAGCTTGGTTAAATTAGAGAGTTTGCTGATTGATTCCGGCAGATTTGTTAATTGATTACTATTTAAATAAAGCTTGGTTAAATTAGAGAGTTTGCTAATTGATTCCGGCAGATTTGTATAAATTTGATTCCTACTTAAATAAAGCTCGGTTAAATTAGAGAGTTTAATGATTGATTCCGGCAGGCTTGTTAATTGATTACTATTTAAACTAAGCTCAGTTAAATTGGAGAGTTTGCTGATTGATTCCGGCAGACTTGTTAATTGATTACTATTTAAACTAAGCTCAGTTAAATTGGAGAGTTGACTGATTGATTCCGGCAGACTTGTTAATTGATTGTTACTTAAATCAAGGCTAGTTAAATTGGAAAATGTGCTGATTAATTCCGGCAGACTTGTTAATTGATTATTACTTAAGTTTAATGCTTCTAGCTGCTCTAACTCG
>JBCDJM010000023.1:0-45300 GCA_038747755.1 Cyanobacteria bacterium P01_H01_bin.35 | reverse complement strand
GAGACAGGAGACAGGACTTAGAATTTCCCGTTTAGAGAATAGGGAAAAAAGTATAAAAATAGCCCCCATCTCCCCATCTCCCCATCCCCCCATCTCCCCATCTCTCCAGCTAATTTGATAGATCCTTTTAGGGGTTCTATAGACTTAAAAAGTGCTGGCCATTACATCATGGCATCTTAAAAAACACTTAAATAGAAAGGCTCATCATCTCTTGGCAATATACTTTATCTAAATGGAGAAGCAAAGAATGAAAACTCAGATGGGATTCGGTGTAAAAACAAACACAGAATATGGTAGTCGTAGTTTTGTATATAAAGTAGAGGGTCTACGTCAGAGTGAAACTACTGACAAATTAAATAATCCTATCCGTAGCAGTGGGACTGTTTATATTACAGTACCTTATGCTCGCATGAATCAAGAAATGCGACGAATTACAAGGATGGGAGGCAAAATTGTCAGTATCAAAACTCTGAGTGAACACTCTCAAACTAATGGTCAAACAACTAACACAGGAGAAAAAACTAAACCCATGACTCAAGCCAAACCTAAGTCAGATAAGAAGGATATTCCTGTAAACACCTATCGCCCCAAAAATCCTTTCATTGGTAAGTGTATGTCTAATGAAGAATTGGTGCGTGAGGGTGGTGAAGGTACTGTTCGTCACTTAAAATTTGACCTTTCTGGTAGCGATCTAAAATATGTCGAAGGTCAAAGTATTGGTATTCTTCCACCAGGAACAGATGCTAAGGGTAAAGCTCACAAGTTAAGGCTTTATTCTATTGCTTCTACTCGCCACGGGGACGATCTGAACGATCAAACTGTTTCTCTATGTGTACGTCGTCTAGAATACAATCACCCAGAAACAAACGAGAGAATATATGGTGTATGTTCTTCTTACTTATGTGGTCTAGAACCAGGTGCTGATGTAGCAATTACTGGACCTGTAGGTAAAGATATGTTGCTACCTGATGATGAAAATTCAACTATTATTATGATTGCGACAGGTACAGGAATTGCTCCTTTCCGTGCTTTCATCTGGCGGATGTTTAAGGAAAAAGAACAAAATCCTGATTATGAGTTCAAAGGTTTAGCATGGCTATTCTTCGGTTGTGCCTACACTCCTAATATTCTCTACAAAGAAGAGCTTGAAGAACTGCAACGTCTCTTCCCTGAAAATTTCCGCGTGACTTATGCTATTAGTCGGGAACAAAAGAATAAAGACGGTGGCAAAATGTATATTCAGCATAGAATTCAAGAAAATGCTGATGAATTGTGGAAAGAGATTCAAAAGCCAAGTACTCACACTTACATCTGTGGTCTAAAAGGTATGGAAGGTGGCATTGATGAAGGAATGTCTGCTGTTGCCAGTCAATCTAATAAGGATTGGAGTGAGGAACTGAAGAAATTGAAGAAAGAGGATCGTTGGCACGTTGAAACTTATTAATACTTTTGTATTCATCAAAAACTCAAAAGTATTATGGTACAATTGATAGCTATTTAATTGCTTCATGTCTTAGGACTTAGGGAGAGGTATAAAATACTTCTCCCTTTTATCCTGCATTCTTGTGCGATAATAAAAAAACAGGGGGAGGGCATCACCTCTGTATAAACAGTGACTCTAATATTGAGTTGAAGAATCCCAAGGTGTTGGAATCGCCCACCGTCGGGAGGATGTAAAGTTACTAACAAAGATATTCTCTAGTATTTGGGTTAGTGGCAAATCTCTCAAATTCTAATTAATCTAGAATCATAATTAGGAGAAAACAATGAACTTTGGCAATCTTGCTAAAATTGTTGCTGGTGTTGCTGGTGTTGCAGCTACAGGCTATGGTGTAAAGAAAGCTGTAGATTATTTCCAGAATCGCGATCAAGAAGAACCAGATCCTGAAACAACTGAAGACGCAGAAGTAGAGCTAGAGGCAGATGATATTGCTTTTGCTACTCTGGAACCTGAGTCAGTACAACCTTTTCTTGATAATAGTTTTGGTGCTGAAGGTCGTTATGTTCCTACTCGTCCACCTAAAGTATTTGAATATCAAGAGCAAGACTATCTGGTAATTTGGACTTACGATAACGAGAAGGAAAAAAATCAATTGTTGGCTTTCCAATGTACTGAGGATAGTCGGCAAATGGTTGCTAGTGTAGGATATACTGCTGATGCTACTGACTATAATATTAATTTGGACGGCACAAATTTAGCTGTGGAAATTAGTGGCAATGGGGAACAAATTACATCAGGTCAAGGTGAAACTGATGGTACAGATGAAGTTGATTTAGTTCCCGTTGGCTAACTTCATCGTCAAAAATTTGGTAACTACCAAACCAACTCGTTTGAATATTTACTAATCTTAATTGATACAAAAAAAAATCTGCTCCAAACAGGGCAGATTCTTACTGTCAACATCTACTTTTTGGAGGCTTATACCATCCATAATGTTATTATACCCATATTTTTAATTTTTTCATAACAATTTAATTTTTGTTATAGAATTTTAGTAATCTATAACAAAAATTGCCTTAAAATTAAACTTTATCGAGGGTATAACCCCTCATTATGATTTAGATAAAGTAACAATTAAAACAATCTAATAGTGTAGCAAACTGATTTACCTCTGGCTGTGAAAAAGTCTTTCTATTAAGCCAAAATGCCTCTATGCCCACATTAATTGCACCCTCATAATCAGCAGTCAAACTATCTCCAATATGCACAACTTCCTCTATGGTACAATTAGATTTTTGTAAAGCAGCAGCAAAAATTTTCCGATCTGGTTTAGCTGCTCCTACCTCTGTGGAAATAGTCACATCAGAAAAAAAGTCTGCTAACTTCAACGCTATTAAAACTGGATAAAGTCGGGAATCAAAATTAGACAAAACTGCTAACTTTATTCCACCGTCACGCCACTTAGTTAAGGCAGGTTTGACATCAGGATAAACAAACCAAGGGGCAGCAGTAGCAAAATAATCATAGAGTTCCCTAAAAAAGCTCCTAAAATCAGAAAACTGCTCTAATACTCCTACTTTTTTATAAGTTTCAGCAGCGACTTGACACCACCACTCAAATTCTAAGTCTGGTATTTTTGCAGATTCAGCTCCAGGAAATGCCATCGGTGGTGCAGCTTTAAAACTCTCAAAAAAAGCTTTATTTACAGTAACAGGAGAAATATCTACTCCCCACTCACTAGCGAATTGTTGATAAATCTCACCTACACTACCACGCACATCAAACAAAGTACCGACAGCATCAAGTAAAATAATTTTGGTCATAATCAGGGAATAGGGAATAGGGAATAGGGAATAGGGAGGAAGAAAGATGATTACAGCGATTTTCATTTGGATAGACCACAGTAGAGACGTTCCATAACAAAAATGCGTTTTCCGTTCCGGAATGCTCCGCTTTCCATGTTGCGCAGCAAAACGTCCCTACAAGGTTATCATTTTTTTAATGTGGTTCATTGACCTGAAAATCGCTGTAAGAAAACAAAAAGAACTAATGATCAAGAAACCTTACAAACTTGAAAGCATTTCTTGAATAGGATTAACTATCCAATTGAAACCAACTTTAATCTGATGTTCCAAGGTTGGCAACCGATACAAATAAACTAAACGCCTTGCCAAATTTGCTATCTGACCATCTAACTTCACTCCTAAACTGGTAAGAGTCGCATTATCCAGTCCTAATGCCATCATTTCACCTAATGCTAGATAACGGAATGGCAATAGAGGTCGCCCAGTCAAAGAGGCCCAGATATTCCAGGCAACATAATCTGATTGTTGTATCGCTACTTGAGCAGTGGTGGGAACTTTTTGCCCGTCTGCATCTTGGCAGTCTGCTAAATCTCCGAGGGCAAATATTTTGTTATCGTCTTGTACTTGTAAAGTTGCACTGGTAATAATTTGTTCGCGCTGATTTTTTGTCAATGGTAATGACTCCACTACTGGAGCAACTTTTGTACCAACTGTCCACAAAACAATATCTACGGGAATGGTGTCAACTTGCTCTTTATATTTTAAGGAAATTTGAGTAGCTTCTATAGATTCTACTTCGGTTTCTAGATCGATCCAAATATTTCGTTCCGACAATGCTTTAGAAGCAGCTTCGCGGTTAAAGTCTGGGGATGTTCGTAAAATCATCTCATTGCGTTCGACTAATCTAATTCTACCTCTTTCTGGTAAACGGTCTGCTAATTTACAAGCTAATTCTACTCCACTATAACCACCACCGACAACAGCAATCCGAATTTTCTCTCTGTCTGATGCTTCTAAAATTCGTAATTTTTCTTGAAGACGGTAAGCATCATTAACTGTGCGGAATGGGATAGCGTATTCGGCAGCACCAGGCACGATTTCTATAGGTGTGTCGCCTCCCATTGCTAAAACGAGGCGATCGTAACTGAATGCTTGACCATTTTCTAGTTGCACTTGTTGTTGGTTGATGTCAATTCCAGAAACTACACCTTGACAAAAGCGAATATCGGTGTTTGCTAATAACTCTTCAAATGGTGGGGCAATTTCCCAGGTTTGGAGTTCCCCAGTGATAAGTTCGTACAATAGTGGGGCAAAGAGAAAGCGATCGCCTTGGTCTATCAATATTATTTCTGGTTTTTTTGATGGTTCCCAGGGAAACTGGACTAGACGGAGGGCGGTATAAAGTCCACCAAAACCGCCACCGAGAATACAAATGCGCTGAGTTTGTTCAGTCATAGTTAGGGTAGGAAGTTAATTTTAGGTAACTTCTTTATAGGATAGCAAGAAAGTTCAAAGTCAAAAGTCAAAAGTCAAAAGTAATATTTTATCGGTTCAAAATAGTAAATTGGTATAAGTTAGGTAGGTATAATTAAATGTAATTATATTAAAGCTAGTAGGGGTTTGGTTTCCAAACCCTCTACAACTATTAAACCCTTACAACTTTTAGTTAAAGATGATATAATTATCAAATTGAAGCATAAAAATTTTTATTTCAAAAAATTCTAATAATTAAAAGATAAAACAATTAAATTAGAAGATTATTTTGAATTTTTAAACTCTGATGACATTAGAATTAAAGGACATCGTATTGGTATTGATGATGTCATAGCTTATTATTGGAAAGGATATACACCAGAAAAAATTCAGACTGAATTACCTACTTTAAGTTTGGAAAAAATTTATGCTACTATTACTTATTATCTGCACGAGCGGGATGAAATAGATGCTTATATGTCACGGTTAGCTGCATGGCGGGAACAGCGTTATCAAGAATGGTTAGCTTCTGAACCTTCACCTGCGGTAAAAAGGATTAGAGAAATTAAAGCTCAAATAAAGAAAGAGCAACTACAAAATTAATGAAAATACGTTTCCTGATTGATGAAAATTTATCACCTAGATTAAAACAAGCTCTATACCACTTCTAAAATAGGTTGAAGTAGTGATAACTGATAACTGATTTAATCTTCATCTTCATCTGGCGGTCTAGTAATCACATCAAACAGAATTTTAGCTAAATCATTTTTCTCGTCAATTTCTTGAACTTCTTCACTTATTATTTTAGCTTTTGCCAAATCTCCCATCTTTGCTATAATCAATCCTGTAGCAGCATAAGCTGTAATAAATAGATTAATTTGTTGCTCATTTTTCCGACTAGCTAATATACTTTTTACTTCCTGCCAATCTTCCGGTAAATTTTCTCGTTTTTTGACTTCAGCCATTACCTTATGTGCCAATTGAAGTGACATTTTCATATTATTTTTATAGAAAAAATAACGATAAGCACCTATCAAAATATCCAGATTTCCATCAGTCTTAGCCAAAGCTTGATTCATATAATTTTCTGAGGTTTCTGTATCATCCCAATTTTCTACAGCTAACATCAATAAATTTTTGACATCTTCAGGCACATCATACCAAGAAAACTTATTTTCTTTAACTTGCATTTGTTTCAGATAAATAATATAGATAATAATTACCTTAAACTAGAAAAAATTGAAAATCTGCTAATCTTAATAACATTTTTACTTATGTAGGTTGGGTTGAGCTGGCGAAACCCAACATATTATATAGCAATCAGTTGTGATTCGTAATAATTTGTAATATTTGATTGTAGGGGTGTGGTTTCCTTTCCCCAAGCTAAGATGGGGTTTGGAGACCAAACCCCTACAGTTTTTTTCTTACATCTCATTCCTGACTGTTATGGTTCAGATGAACAACGTCTAGCAAGGGAGCAAGATGCTCCCACTGTTCCCTTGACCAAAATAATTACATATAGACTACTATGACAATGCACCACCACCGAAAAATGATCCTATACTTGAAGATGTTTCCCTATTAATATCAATTCTAAAATCTAAAATTACTATGTTTATCCCTGTAGGTTTTGAGCAAAAATCAATTGTCACTTCCCAAGGTCGTATGGTTTACTACACCAATGACAAAGCACCCTGGAAAACTGAGACCGACAACACCGACGACTTACCTACTTTAGTATTTTTCCACGGTTTCGGTGGGGGGTCATCTGCCTATGAATGGTCGAAAGTTTACCCCGCCTTTGCTTCAGAATACCGCATCCTCGCTCCCGACTTAATTGGATGGGGGCGCTCGGAACATCAGGCGTTAGATTACAAAGTAGACGATTACATTACCACAATTATCGAATTTTTAGAACAAACTTGTCAGGCTCCCACTAGAGTTATTGCCTCTTCCCTGACTGCAGCAATAATGGTGAGAATAGCGATCGCTCATCCGGAATTATTTAAGTCTCTAATATTGACAACTCCAGCAGGTTTATCCGACTTCGGAGAAAATTATACCCGTAGCTTTTTTGCTCAACTGGTAAGTACACCAATACTAGATCGTTTTATTTATAGTGCTGGTGTTGCCACTCCAGGAGGAATTAAAAGTTTTCTTGAAACCAGACAATTTGCGAATCCTAGTTTGATTCTTGATGAAATTGTAGAGGCATATTTAGAGTCAGCAAATCAACCAAATGCTGAATATGCTGCTTTATCTTTTGTGCGGGGAGATTTATGTTTTGACTTATCCTTATATATGAGTCAATTAATAATTCCCACGGCAATTATTTGGGGTAAAAAATCCCAATTTACGGGTCCAGAAATAGGTCAACGTTTAGCAGATTTGAATCCTCAAGCTGTACGAATTTTTCAAACATTAGATGATGTGGGTTTAACTCCTCAATTGGAAGTTCCAGCGTTGACTACTGGGTTAATTAAAAAGTTCTTGAAACAGTTAGATGAAGTTCCGGTTAGTGTAGTGTAATATCATGTCTCATTAAATAATTGTAATAAACAATCTTTTCCCAACGTGGTAGGGACGTTGTATCCAACGTCCCTACATTGCAGTTAATTAATGTTACTTAATAATGTTTTTCCCCTGTTCCCTATTCCCTATTCCCTATTCCCTATTCCCTGCTATACTATTTTTTTGAGGTTTCAAAGATAATTGGTTAGACTTTTGAAAACGAATATTTTGCTGGGGAATAGGAATAGAAATTCCTTCTTGAACAAATCTTTCCTTAATCTGGTGAAGAGTTTCATTATATACCCTCCAGTAATCTGAGGTTTTAGTCCATCCTCCTACATACAGATCGACAAAGTATTCTTCAAATTTCCATGCAAATGTACTGGGTTTTGGTTGGTCTAATACTAGAGAATGACATTTAAAAATATCCAAAAGTAATTGCTCAACTTTAGACAAATTCTCACTATAGGCAACCCGAATTTGCAAACTAACGCGACGAGTATCTCTGGCACTATGATTAATCACCACACTACTCAAAACTGAGTTATTAGGAATTGTAATAATCTGACCAGTCCAACCTTTTACTTTTGTATGAGCGAGACTGATGGAGTCAATGTCGCCCGATATCCCACATAATTCTACTTCATCACCTACATTAAATGGGCTATAGATCATAATCATTAAACCACTAGCCAAGTTACCAATATTGGTTTGCAAAGCAAATGCCAAAATGAAGCTAGTACCACCAACTAAGGCGAGAATTGGACCAAGATTTATTTCCAAAGCAGTCAAGGCTAATAAGACACCAACACCAACAGTTGCTTGCCACACGGTTCTGACCAAAAATTGACGTAAAGGATCGGAAACTCCCCCTACAATTCGCAGACTCCTATTAGTAACAAAGCCTAAAATCGCAGCAACAATGAAAGAAGTAGCCACAATTGCGGAAAAGATACCAATATTTTGACCCCAACGTAAACCACCTTCTTCTGATTTGATCCAACCGCCTATTCTTAACCATAAACCTTCAGTATCACTTACATCAATTTCGACACCACTAACAGATTGAATATATTGACGGAAAGATTCAGCTTTGCCACCTTTACTCTCAAATTCATCTAAAACAGTATCAAAGCGATCGGCAAGAGCAGTTTGCTCCTGTTGAAGCTCAGTCACACCAACAACCAATTGAGTCTTGGCTTCCGATGCCACTTCACTAGAATCTTCAAGTTGTTGTGATAATGCTTCTAACTGTTTTTCTGTCTCTGCTAATTCCTGTTGACTATCGATATCGTCTGTATTACTAGCTTCATCTTCGATCGCTTCTACTACTACTTCTAGATTTTGGTTAGCTTCCTCACTTCCTTCACTCTGCTTTTTAGTCTCAACAACTTCCTCAACTGCTTCTTTAGCTTTGGCGAGTTCTTTTTGTGCGGCTTCTAGATTTTTTTGAGCTTCCTCTGCCTCTGGAGAACCAGGAGATGCACTCTTTTGTCTTTCCTCTGCTTCCTCCAGAGATTTCTGAGCTTTTTCTATAGCATCAACCGCTTCTTCAGATTTTCTGGTTTCCCTATTTTTGCGTTTTATTGCAATTTCAGCATCGCTAATTTCCTGAACTTTAGCTTTTAGCAAATTCTGCCAAGCTTTAGCCTCAACTTCTAACTCTTCCTGAGTCAAAGGTTTGAGCAAAAGCTTCAGCTCATCGACAGGAATTTCTGGTTCTTCAGTAGTAATTGCTGCAATGGTGGCTGAGGTTTCTGTTTCTTGAGAGCTAACTGGAGACACCCATACCGTTAGAGTACAAGCAATTACTGTTAGGCAAAATACTTGCCATTTATGGCTAAAAATTGATTTTTTTCTTTTTTTCATTAATCTATCTCACTAATAATATTTGATTTTATGAATTCCGACTTGGATGAACTAAAACAGGAATAAAAATATAGAGAAAAAATTCAAAACTATATCTAAGATTTTTTGAAACATTTACTTTCTCATCAAGCAGCATTATTAGTATGATTCATAGTAATCACCTTCAAACAGGAAAATCCATACTAAGTAGGTAGGCGTTAAAACTTGTCACTATGTAACAAAACGTAAATTATCCTCAAACTAAGTTTCTGAAGGAGTTGGGAGTTGATTTGCAAAACTTAATATAGTTAAGCTTTTTCGTGCCTACCTACTTATATTTTTTAAAATTTTCTCTGCCAAAACACGGATATACCTGAATGTGCAGAAGAATACTATCAAACATCTCTGTTGATTTTTTTTACTTTTAGGAACTTAAATCTATCGGTACGTGACAGCGACAGGAATATAAATTTTGAAATATACAATTAAGAATGCCGTCACACACCCTACTTAATATTTTGACTTTTAGCTTTCTTTTATTGTAAACTTTACCCACAATAACCAAACGAACCAAACTATCATCAATGACAGCAAATATTCCCGAACAATTCATAGAAAAATCTCCCCTCTCAGTAGCAGGAATTACCTTTTATATCAAAGATATTTTAGAAGAAGACTACCAACTTCAACAAATATCAGTTATCGGAGAAGTATCTAGCGCCAAGCTAAATTCAGGAAATTTATATTTCACACTTTCTGAACCAGATAACTCTGCCTCTCTTCCCTGTGCTATTTGGAGAAATACTCTCAAAAAGATTCATCATCAACCTGAAAAAGGAGAACAAATAATTGTCACTGGTAGAATTAGTCTCTATCCTCCTAGAGGCGACTATAAATTAATAGTTGATACAGTTTCTCTTGCCGGAGAAGGAATAAAAAATATCCGCTATTTACAACTGCGTTCTCGTCTAGAAGCAGAAGGTTTATTTGACCAAGAAAATAAGCATAATCTCCCAAAATTTCCTAAAACAATTGCCGTTGTTACTTCAGATACTGCTGCTGCCTGGGGAGATATTCAACGCACAATTAAACAACACTTTCCTCTGGTAAAAATATTATTATCGCCAACATTAGTACAGGGAGAATTTGCTCCTCCTGCCATAGTTGAAGCCATAAAAAAAGTTGAATTAGACGGACGCGCTGAAGTAATAATTTTAGCTAGAGGCGGTGGAGCAGTAGAAGATTTATCCTGTTTTAATGATGAAAGAGTTGTCAGAGTAATTGCTGATTGTAAAATTCCTATTATTACGGGTATCGGTCATCAAAGAGATGAAACTTTAGCAGATTTAGTGGCAGATTATTCTGCTCATACTCCCACCGCAGCAGCAGAAAAAGTTGTGCCAGACCAAAATCAACTTTATGCCGAACATTGTCAAAGAGTTGAAAGAATTATTGATGCTTTTAGAGCTAGGTTTAATCAAGAAAAGGCAAATTTAAAGTCTCTGAAAAATCGTCTGAAAAATATTCCTCAAACTTCCCGAACTTTAGACAAAGCAACTGTTAAATGTCAGATGTTAAAGCAAAAGTTAGTAGCACTTGACCCTAAAGCAGTTTTATCGAGAGGTTATGCAGTTGTGGAAAAAACTGATGGTAAGTTAGTAAATTCGACGTCGGATTTGATGACAGACCAAGAATTGATAATTCAGTTAAATAGTGGTAAGGTAAAAGTTAAAATTGTGGATATTTTTGAATCTGAGAATCTGGAGTAAAAAAATGGAATTTGATTATGAGGAAACTGTCATTAATATTGAAGAGATTATTGCTGAAATTGAATCAGGGGAATTAACATTAGAGGAAGTATTTGAAAAGTTTTCTCTTGCTGTGGCAGATTTGCAAAAATGTGAAGCTTTTCTCACTCAAGGTGAGCAACAAATGAATTTATTAATTGAAACTTTAGAGGATGATTTTTAGGGGGGGATGGTACACAATAATTTTGCTACGGATATACGGATTAATAGTATAGGGTGTATTGCAACTATTTTTATAGTAAAATTTTGGTGTCAAATTACTATTGTAGAAAAAACGGGCGATCATAATGACAAATCGGCAGCCACATGATGGCTTAAATAGAGAAAGTGTGTTGCAAGAATTAAAAATATTAAATGAGACAAATAATGCTATTATTCAAGAATTAAAAGAACTAAACCAGACAATAACAAAATTTAAGAAAGTGGCAAAAGCTATTTTCACTTTGGTCTTTCCAAGTGTACAATTTGTAGGTATTGTCTTCATATTGTATTGTTTATTTAATATATTAATGTTTATTATTAAAGTTTTTTAATAAGCAAACTCTGAGAAACTAATAGCGATCGCTCAGAAAAAATCAATTCCTTAAATATTGTTTTTTGACTTTTATGGTTTAGCGATCGCTAAACCTTCCCATAAAATTATTTCAGCTAAAACCACACTTATCTAACTTGTTCGCCATCGCTTCCGCATGACTCCACCACTTCTTACCACCTGACCAAATTCTTGACGGTAAATGACCAACTGGTGCCCAATTTATAAACTTAAATCCGCGATCGCGAAAATGTAAATTATAAGTCAACCAACCAACCTGACTACAAAATTTTCCATAATCTTCATCCACAGTTTCATAAATTTGTTTTTGCACGCTAAAGCCAAATTTTCCCCTACTATATTTCACCCATAGGCGATCGATAGTCAGCAAGTCTTCACAAGGCAAATTATCAATATCGCCCTGAAACAAATAACTTTTTCTCCTCTTCCCCAAACCTTCACACAAAACTCCCCAGGTTTCCATATCCGCTTCTTGCCATTTTTGCACTGCCAACAAATACTGCAATTTTCCATACTCTACTCCCACTGCCGAAATTAACTCATTTTTATCCAGCGTCATAATTTGCGGAATAAATCTCCCTACTAAACTCTGCACCGATGGCAAAATAGGTAACTGAGGTGACTTTTGATTTACCAACGCCAAAGACTCTATATTTTTCACAGGTTGCCTGACAATATTAGAGCGAGACTCCAACGCCTCCAAAACTTGTTCTGCTGTCTGATAACGTTGACTCACAGAATTTTGCAACAACTTATCTAATATATTGCCAAGATGTTGACTTACACTACCTCCACTCGGCAAAAAATCTCGCCATCTCCAACAGTCATTAATAACATCGAACATATCCCACGGCGCAACATCCGTCAGTAAATGAATGCAAGTGACACCCAAACTAAATAAGTCACTTGCTGGCAGTGCTTTTCCTCTGGTTTGCTCTGGTGCCATATATTCGGGACTGCCAATAACAGTACCAGTTCTAATTAAAGCAGTACCTGTCAGCAACTTCGCCACGCCAAAATCAATTAATACAATTTCTCCCACTTTTCCTAATTTTTCCAGTTGATTTTCTCCTGGTAAGTGGGGTGGTTTTTGATAGTTAATAGGTGGGGAAGTACGACGAATAATATTTTCTGGTTTAATATCCCGGTGAATAATTTGATGTTGATGAATAAATTTTAATACTGGCAGTAACTCTCGCAAAAGTTGCCATATTTGTTCTTCCCTGAAGAGACCATGTTGTAATTCTTGCTTTAATGTCAGACCTTCAACATATTCTTGCACTAAATATAGATTTTGATTGTATTGAAAATGAGCTAAAAGTAGAGGAATTTGTGGATGTTGCCCCAACTGTGATAACCGCATTACCTCTCGCCGAAATAGTCTAGCTGTTGTTTGATGGCTTTCCGGGTCGAGGTTAGGAAATGATATTTGCTTAAGAATACACGGGAGCTTCAGAGGATGTTGTTCATCTACAGCCAAAAATGTTTTGCCAAAGCCTCCCTGACCAACTTTTTTCAGGATACGATAGCATCCCTGGAGAATTAGAGGAGAGTTGCAACTCTGGCAATAGCTTGCTGTATCTGGGTTTTCTGGTTTGGGGCATTGGGGATTAACGCAATAACTCATTGATGGGCAAGTTGGAGATTTTATATTTTTGTCAAGGGGGTTTACAAATATAATTTAGTAGTGCTATATTAATAAACTGTAAGAAAAATATTCATGGCGAGCGTGGCCAAGTGGTTAAGGCAGTGGTTTGTGGTTCCACCATTCGTGGGTTCGAGTCCCATCGTTCGCCCTTTTTAGTATTATAGAGTCTTAAAATATTTGTATTTTAAGGGTTTATTTTTTTTAAGGTTAGGTAAACCTCTCAGTTTAGGAATATTTTATCTTTTTAAATTTTTGGTTAAGCTTAAATAAGCACCTACACAGAATTATTTACACAAGCAATGCTTACAAAGTAAGGATTTCAGCTTCAATAAAAACCTAGAAGCTACATATAAATTTGCTGCTATGATACCTTGGATAAAAAGCTTGAAAACCTAACAAAAACTAGGATAAAAATGGAAATAAAGTCAAAGTATGTAAAAGCTTTTTTAGCTGCTACATTGATTACATTATTACCAGGAAAAGAAGCTCTAGCTAATAATTTGGTTAGGAATGGTGATTTTGAAACAGTTGATTACATTGGTAACTATACAACATATAATAGTCAAACAGTACCTGATGAATTTGGTTGGTCAATTTCCGATGATTTTGTGTATCTGGTAAACAGTGTCTGGAGTGGAGTATCTGGGACAACTAACCCAGATGGTTTTGACCAAAGTGTAGAACTCAGACCGAATGCAATTCTTTCCCAAACATTTGCTACTCAAGTTGGACAGGAGTATGAACTAAGTTTCTGGTATGCTCACGATCCAGAGAACCAACAAGGTTATGCAAAGGGGAGTGTAAATCTTCAAGGGAATAATTTGCTGCTCTCAAATACCCTCCTACATGATATTCCTCCAAGTTTCGCTGACTTGAATTTCTTAGAATACACTGCCCAATTCACTGCCGATAGTAATGCAACAACTGTATCATTTCAAGGGAACCCACTTAATGGTTTACATGGTTTTGTTATAGATGATATTAGTGTTGTTGAAGTTTCTGAACCAGTTTCTGAAACAGTTCCTGAACCAGTCATGGAATTTGCTCTATTAATCTTTGGTGCTTTGGGTATTGCTTTTCTTCGCCAACGGAAACCAACTTTACGATAATTGATGCCAGCTATTTGCAAATAATGTGGGCCGTTTCACAGTATTCTGTAGGAAAAATTACCTTGTTGATAGGTCGTTACACCTATTTAGATTTAGTAGTTTGATGTTAACAAAGGTCAAGAAATTTGGTATTTAAGAAATTTAGTCTAGGGAGAGATTTTTTTCTCTCCCTTTTTAGTGAAGAATTGATAAAGACAAAAAAAAGTTAATTAATTTTCTAGAAGGATAGCATGGCTATCCTTCTACAATAATATGTAACGATAAAATATTAATAGTAATAAAAAAAGAGATATGATATGAGAATTATACAAACAAAAGGAACAGTGAAAAATGGAGAAGTAAAAATTACTGTTCCTCCAGAGTTTAGTAATGGCGAAATTGACATTATTCTTGTTGCCAAAAATGAGCCAAATGAATTTGAGATGATGCGGGAAATAGCAAAAGCAAAAGGATATGATTCTCAGGAAAAAATACTCGATCTAATTAAGAAGGTTAAGTTAGAAATGTTTCAGGAAAAAGATAGAATAAAATGTAGCCATCAGAAATGATTTGTGAAAAAAACTGTAGGGTTTTGGTTTCCAAATCCCTTATGCACTTGGGGAAAGGAGAGCAAATCCCTACGATAAAATATTACAACATAAGCGCGAATTGCTATAATTTATAATTAAAGCGATCGCTGATTTTGAGTGTTTAACTCCAGATGCTTTTATCAAAAAATATCTCAAATAGTCGTAATAAAAATAGTTTGGGTTTCGTTCCTCAACCCAACCTACATTTAACTAATAACTAATAACTGAAATGACCTACACCTCATCTAAACAACTAAATTTTGAAGAATTTATTACCGAATATGGAAATAATACAAGCTATGAACTCATCGACGGAGAACTAAGAGAGATTCAGCCTACTGGTCTTCACGAAGCGGTTTCCGGGAGTATTGCTGGTAGAATTTATGTTGAAATTTTTCGGAATAATTTCAATTGGTTGATTCCCAAAAATTGTTTAATAAAACCTCTATTTGCTGAAGCAACTGCCCTACGTCCTGATGTGATTGTTTTAGATAAATCAGAACTAATTAAAGAACCTATTTGGCAAAAAGAACCAGTAATTTGTAACGGTAGTACCATTAAACTTGTTGCAGAAGTTGTTAGTACAAATTGGCAAGATGATTATGCTAGAAAAGTAGAAGAATATGCTTTTTTAAATATTTCAGAATATTGGATTGTGGATTTTATGGGATTGGGTGGTTTGCAATTTATTGGTAATCCTAAACAACCTACTTTCACAATTTTTCAGTTAGTAAATGGTGTGTATCAGCAAAAACAATATCGTTTAGGAGAGCCTATTTATTCTTATATATTTCCTGATTTACAATTGCGACTCGACGACATTATGCAAATTTAAAATATGGTGATTTATTCCTACAATAAAACATTATCAATGCCATAAATTCTAAAAATCAAACCTTTTGCGATCTTTTTTGATTATTTTTTCTTTCCCTATTCCCTATTCCCTGTGTCGTTACTGTAGCAATATTTTATGAAATTGGTATTATGTACAATATTCTCGCACTACTAAAAACTGAAAGCTGATAACGGATAACTGATAAAATGCCATACTTACGTCTAGAAAAAATCACAAAAAGCTTCGGAAACTTTCTCGCTAACGATAATATTAATATTTCTATTGCTGCTGGTTCTATTCATGCCATTCTTGGAGAAAATGGTGCTGGGAAAACTACTTTAATGAACATATTATCAGGACTTTATCAACCAGACTCCGGTCAAATTTACCTAGAAGATAAACCGATAAAAATTTCCTCTCCTAGTAGAGCAATTAATTATGGTATTGGCATGATTCATCAACATTTTATGTTAGTACCACAATTAACAGGAACAGAAAATATTATCTTGGGAACTGGTGGAAATTTTCATCTAAATTTATTGGCAAAATCTAGAGAAATTAACGCTATGGCAAAAGCCTATAATTTAGAAATTCCAGCTAATACCAAAATTGCAGATTTACCAATAGGTACTCAGCAACGAGTAGAAATTCTCAAAGTAATTTATCGCCAAGCCAGAATTTTAATTTTAGATGAACCAACTGCAGTCTTAACTCCAGTTGAAGTAAATTCTTTACTCAATATTTTGCGACAATTAGCAGCAAATAATCATACAATTATTTTTATTAGTCATAAACTCGAAGAGGTAATTAATGTCTGTGATACTGTCACAGTTTTACGCCGAGGTAAAGTTATAGATACTCTCAAAATTGGAGAAACTAATACTCATAAATTAGCCGAAATGATGGTAGGGCGAGAAGTAAATTTAATGCACAAAAAAATCCCTGCTGAAAAAGGTAATATTGTTCTGGAAGTCAAAAATATAGAAGTAAAAAATGACCAAGGTTTATCTGCTGTAAAGAATTTATCTTTTCAACTCCATAGTGGGGAAATTTTGGGAGTTGCTGGAGTCGATGGTAATGGTCAAAGAGAATTAGCAGATGCAATTAATAATTTACGTTCTCTGGAAAAAGGAGAGATAAATTTTGCCGATAATTTAACAGATAAATTAAAAGTCGGATATATTCCCGAAGACCGCCAGAAAATGGGATTAATTCTTAATTTTAGTATTGCTCGGAATTTGATTTTGAAATTGTTTAAGTTTTTGCCTTTTTGCCGTTATGGTTTTTTGCAGTCTAAAGTAATAAATAATCATGGAAAAAATGCCATAGAAAAATTTGATATTCGTGCCAGTCATCCACAGTTAAAAGCAAGTCAACTCTCTGGGGGAAACCAACAAAAAATTATTCTGGCGAGGGAACTTTCTGGGGAACCAAAATTAATTGTCGCCATGCAACCTACCCGTGGTTTAGATATTGGTGCAACCGAATATGTACAACAAGCTTTACTTACTCAAAAACAACAGGGAGCAGCTATTTTGTATATTTCCACAGAATTAGAAGAAATAATGGCAATGAGCGATCGCATTGCCGTAATGTACGAAGGTCAGTTTCTCGATATTCTGGATGCGGGAACTGCTACAGTCGAGCAGGTGGGTTTACTGATGACATCCGGTGGAAAATCATTGTATTAGAGCGTCTAGACTAAAATTGTCTGTAAAAAACCTAACCCCCCAACCCCCTTCCCTACTAAGGAAGGGGGAGAATAGTTCCCCTCTCCTTGCAGGAGAGGGGTTGGAGGAGAGGTCTTAGGAGATTCCTTTTTTCCCTAATTTAACTTACTGTCCTCAGCAAAAAATTTACTGCTATATCTGTTGGGTTTTTCCGTTGGAAATGCTCCGCAAACGTTCCATGCTGCGCAATGCTAACGCAAACAACCCAACCTACTTTTGACGTTTGAATTCGATTAAACGGTATTAGTCTTTATGGAAAACCACAGATAAATTATTTGCTGGCATTTCCACTTTCTCCACAAACTTTAACCCCTCCTTCTCTGCTGCTGCTACCACATCTTCTAAGTCTCTCACCCCCCACTCAGGATTTTGAAATCCTAAAGACTCATCAAATGCTATATTACTCGGTGCTGTATGTTCCCCTCCTAGTTTGTACGGACCATACAAATATAATACCCCATCCTGGGGTAACAAACGTCGCGCACCTGCCATTAATCCGATACAAGCAGACCACGGGGAAATATGAATCATATTAATATTGACAATAGCTCCAATTTCTATACCCTCTTTTTCTACCGCCCAAACTGACTCCCGCGCATCAATATTAAAGGGTGGATGCAGGTTATCTGAGGGACTATGTTTTTGCCATGCTGCTATACTTTCGCGCAATATGGGGTTAGGATCGGAAGGAAACCACTGGCGCGGTTGCAAGTGAGGAGCAAAGAAAACAGCGTGTTCTCCCGTACCACTAGCAATTTCTAAAATGTTACCCGTGGCAGGCAAAACTCGCTGCAGAACTTCCAAAATAAATTTTCGGTTGCGTTCGGTTGCGGCAGCATATTGTCGAGCATCATTAACAAAAGTCATTTCAGTTATTAGTTATTAGTTATCAATTATCAGTTTAGCTGAAAATATATTCCCTTTTTCCTATTCAATCTTATAAGAAGAGGTAATTAATAATTATTATTTGTTGAATTATCCCACTCAAACAATGAAAAAAATCCGGTATAACTTTTCCAAAATTCTGCCTTTTCTAAAAAATTTAACAGCAACTCACAAGTGGGAAAAAAACCACCAATACTTGAATATTTTTTCTGAAAACCTAAATGACGTAACTCCAAAAGTAAAATTGGTAAACTTTCTTTAGTACCCCTTACATAACCCAGCCAAAAAACTTCTTTATCTCTTTCTAGTGAACTTTGTATTGCTAAACTAACTAAGCGATCGCTCTGTTTCATTCCCCATACTAAACCTTCCTCAATTATATTTTTCAATAGTTCCATTGTTAGCTCTTGCCACTTAGCACCTGGACAAACATAAAAAAAATTATTTTCACCATAAAAATCAGGAGAATTAATTAACTTCCAGGCTGAATTAAGATCATAATTATTAAGCTGAGTAAATGTTGAATCTGATAGAGATTCTACTGTAGAAATAGGTGTACTTCTGTGAGGAATATAATTAGCAATAATTTTCCGATTTCGTCTAGTCATCATTCCTAACATAACTTGATCTTCAGACCGAACAATACAACGGGAAATTTTGACATTATTTTCCCGTAAAAACTCTTCTATTTGTGAATTTAAAATTCTGGCTATCCCCTGACCTCGGTAAGCGCGATCGACACGCAACCCTTCCCACCAAGCTTCCGAGTCTGACACCAGAAATACTCGCCCTATCGCCACTGGTACATCATTAACTACAGCCACAAAAATTCGACCCTGGGGTTCAGCAAACCATTGATCCCAAACTAGATGAATATAGTCCGATTGATTTTCCCATGTGTTCTCACAAAAAGCTAAAACTGCTTCCCGATCCTCAGCGCGTGCTAATCTAACTTGTACTTCTACCATTTGAGTTATCTTTTTTTTCTTGCCAATTGCTTAGTCTAGTTTACATAATAAGTTTTGTCGAGTTTAATATTCTAATTCAGATCAGAGGCCATTGTTGATAAAAATGGTAAATATATGACTGTAACTGAGTTAAAAGATTTTCTGGAGAAGCTGCAGATTGCTCATTAGATTCTCTAATAATTTCCTCTAAAGTTTCTTCAAGATGACGTTCATTCACGGTTTGACATTCACCTTCAAAAACAACCCATTTTCCTCCTACCATGACAGATTTTACTTGTTGTTTCGACAGCCATCGTAAGCAGTTTAAATTGTTATAAATTCCTCTTTTTCTTAAAGGTATTTGGTGATAGTCAACTAGAACCAGATCGGCAATATTCCCCACTTTTAATTCTCCCAAAGGAGTATTTTTACCTAAAGTAATTTCTACACCTTTTTTAGTAGCCATTGACCATATTTGCTCTGGTTTAATTGTATCCGAATTCATGCCCGGTTGATTACTTAATGTCCAAGCTAATCGCATTTCTCGCAAAAAATCTCCATCGTCGTCTAATGCTAACCCATCCAATCCAATGCCGAGAGAAATTCCTTTTCCTAACATTTTAGCAATAGGAGCAATACCACTTCTGAGACGAAGATTACTACTAGGATTATGAGCAATGCCTACATTTCGATTAGCTAAAATAGGTAAATCTTGCTCTTCAACCCATATCATATGAGCGCAAGTTAACCACTCTCCTAAAACATCTAATTCGTCTAAATGTTCAACAAAACTTTTCCCCCAAAATTTATAAGCATATTGACGTTGATAAGGAGTTTCAAGCAGGTGCATTTGAACTTTTGTTTGATGTTTTTTAGCCCATTCTGTTCCTTGAATAATTAATTCATCACTACACCATTGTCCCCCCACTGGACTTACTTGAATTTTAACTAGATGATGAATTAAATCATGATAATTTTGATATAATTCTGTCAACAGTTCAAAGTAACGTTCAGGGGAAATAGGAAGATTTTTTTGATAAGCTTTAGCATCGTGAGCTATTGAATCAGGTAAAGAATTAATCAAATCAGCTTCATTTGTATAAACTAAGAAATTTTGATTACTAATTGGGGGATGAAACGCTACACGAATCCCCACATCTTGATAACCTTTAATAGTCTTTTCAGCTTCTTGATAAAAATTATTCCAGTTAGTAAAATTGTGACTGTGAGCAACAGTTGTTACTCCTGATTTTAGTAAACAAACCCCTTCAATACTTGCTGCTAAATAGGGGTCAATTTCTGGTAATTTACCAAACTCTAATAACCACAATTCTAACCAATTATCAGGAATGTTAAACCCAAGGGTGCTAACAACTCGTCCATGGTCGTGACTATTAACCAAACCAGGAATTAATAAAAAGTTTTCCCCGCCAATAATTGTGACTTGAGGAAACCGTTTTTTTAAGTTATCAAAAGTATCAATATCAACAATCAATTCATTATCAACATAAACTCCCCAATGAGTTTTAAGGGTATTATTAATTAAAGCTATTCCTGCCCAAATAATTTGTTTCATCTTAATGCTTTACTGTTTAAAAAATTTATAGCAGCCATTTGGTATCTATTTAATAAGTTACAAGTCCAATACCCATCTGGGTTTTATGATTCTGGCAGTCCTAAGTTCATAATTTTTCGGTTTCCTGACCCCTTATAATTGTTAGGCTCCTTAAAACGGCTTTCCTGAAGGCTTTGTCTTTCAATAAAAGATACAGTTAGGGGTTCTATATATGTTTATTATACAATATTTTTAGTCATTATCAACATTAGTCCATGAAACCAGAAAACTCTAACCCAAAAATTGACTATGACGTAGCGATCGTCGGTGCAGGTCCAGTGGGATTAGCAACTGCCCTCGGTTTACGCCAACGTGGAATCGAAAATATTATCGTCCTCGACCAAACTCGCGCTTTCCGTAAAGTCGGTCAAACTCTCGGTCTTGCACCCAATGGCTTGAAAGCACTTAAATATATCGATCGCCAAGCTTATGAAAGTATCAAAGAAACTCTTCAGGAACTTAAAAACAATCAAGAATGGATAACCAGAAATGTTAACGGAGAAAAAATGAGTTCATTTCTCTTGGGATACGATGAATTAGTTGAACAGTATGGAGAAGGTCAAATATTTCTCCATTGGTATGATTTACAGACTAGACTAAGAAAATTATTACCAGAGAAACAGGTCAAACCTAATCATCGTTGTGTAAATGTAGTTGCCGAGCCAGAATTTCAATGTGTGCGAGCAGATTTTGTTTCTAATCTGGGAACAGAAGCTAATCCCTATTCCCACTGGGAAACACCACAGGAAAAAGATAAAACAACCACTGCGACTGCCTCTCCATTTGTAGAATCAGAAATCACATCTATCCGTGCCAAAGTATTTATTGCCGCAGATGGAATTAATTCTACCGTGCGTAAAGTAATCTACAAAGATACTCCATACAATGAATATAGCAAACCTACATATTCTGGTTTTTCTGTTATCCAAACTACAGGCGCATACATAATTCCAGAAGCTTTGTCACAAAATATTCAGGAGCAGTTTCTTTCTGGTTCGCGAGTAGTAACTATTGAGAATTTTACAAGATGGGAAAATTCTACGGTAAATAAAATGCCAAGAATAATTGTATGGTCCGATCGCCCTAGTCAGTTTGAATATATCATTGACGCAGCTTTACCATTCGACTTATTAGCAGGAAAGTCAGGAAAAGAATTAATAGATATTGCTGTGTTGGAATTGAAAAAAGCTAACTTTCCAGAAATGATTCAACAGTTAGTCGCTTTGTCAACTCCAGAACTAATGATGCAGCGATCCTTTTATATTCACCCCCTGACTTTGGCTACTCCAGATAAACCAAAATGGAGCATGGGGCGAGTGGTATTAGTGGGAGATGCAGTTCATGGGATGCCTCCATTTATTGGTCAAGGCGTTAATCAAGGATTTGAAGATGCTGCAGCGATCGCAACCTTAGTGGCTGAGATTAATCAGCAAAATCAATGGGATGATACAGCAGCCATAGAAACAGCTTTCAGTAAATATGAAGCTTTGCGTCGCCCATTTATGGAAAGTGTTCAACAAGCAACTTTAACAAGAAAACCTATTTCTTCAGAGCGAGGCATAGAAGAATTCGCTCAACAAGTCTACAGTCGTAATATCGCAGAAATTATGCAAACATTGTTATAATCAGAATGCTTAAAACTGTTGTACAATATTTTAGTGATTATCAATATTAGTTTATAATGCCAGAAAACTCCAATCCAAAAATTGACTATGACGTAGCGATCGTCGGTGCAGGCCCAGTAGGATTAGCAACTGCCCTCGGTTTATATCAACGTGGCATCGAAAATATTATTGTCCTTGACCAAACTCGTGCCTTTCGTAAAGTAGGTCAGGCTGTCGATCTTTTACCCAATGGCTTGAAAGCACTTAAATATACCCATACCCAAGCATACGAAAATATCAAAGAAACTGGTAATAAGTTGAATAACCCAACACAACCAAACCAAGAAACAAAGGTAGAAAAAAATCAACCTGCGCCACAATGGAAGACCAGAAATGTCAACGGGGAGGAAATCCGTTCAATAACGCTAGGATACGATGAATGGTTTCAGAAGTACGGGGAGGGGAGAGTATCCATATCTTGGTATGATTTACAAACTCAATTGAGAACACTGTTGCCAGAAGAAGTTGTCAACGCTAATCATCGTTGTGTAAATGTAGTGGACGAGCCAGAATTGAAATGTGTTCGAGCAGATTTTGTTTCTAATCTGGGAGCCGAAGCTAACCCCTATGCTCACTGGGAAAATAAACAACAAGACGAGAAAACGAGCACTGTAAGTTCCTCACCATTCCCTGAATCAGAAATCACATCTATCCGTGCTAAATTATTAATTGCAGCAGATGGAATTAATTCTACCGTGCGTCAGGTAATCTACAAAGACACTCCATACTCTGTATACAGCAAACCAGAATATTCTGGTGTTGCAGCTATTAGCAGTGGAGGAGTATATGAGATTCCAGAACCACTCTCACAAGAACTCCAAGATCAGTTTATTCAAGGTTCGCGAGTAGTAACGATTATTAATCAGCAAATATCGGAAAATTCTACAGAAAACGAAACCACCCGAATGATCTTATTTTCCCCTCAGTCTGGTCAATTTGGATATTTAATCCACACACCTTTGCCTTTAGAATTATTGGCAGGAAAGTCAGGAAAAGAGTTAATCGATCTTGCTATCTTGGAATTGAAAAAAGCAGAGTTTCCAGAGATAATTCAACAGTTGGTAGCTTTATCCTCCCCAGAAAAGATGATGCAACGTCAGTATTATATTCACCGTGCTACTGCTTCTGCTCCAAACCAGCCAAAATGGAATATGGGGCGGGTTGTATTGGCGGGAGATGCAGCTCATGGAATGCCACCATTTATGGCTCAAGGCGCTAATCAAGGTCTCGAAGATGCTGCTGTGATGACAACCTTAGTGACTGAGATTAGTAAGCAAAATCAGTGGGATGATATGGTAGCAATAGAAACAGCTTTCAGTAAATATGAGGCTTTGCGTCGCCCACTAATGGAGCGTGTTCAATACGCAACTTTGACAAGGCTACCTCTTTCTTCAGAGGACTATGGGCAGGAGTATGCTCAACAAGTCTACGCTCGTAATCTTCAAGAAATTATGCAAACATTGTTGTAAGTTAGGTGGGCATAAATAAACGCAACAAGTTTAGGGCGGTTTTTTAGGACTACATCGGAAATATCAAGGCTTTTGGCTAAACCCGCCCCTACATTTTTTTTAACGTTTAATTAGATATATCTACTTAATGACGACTCTTATAACTGTTGTACAATATTTTTAGTAATTATCAATATCAGTTTATGACACTAGAAAACTCCAATCCACAAATTGACTATGACGTAGCGATAGTAGGTGCCGGTCCAGTGGGATTAGCAACTGCCCTCGGTTTACGCCAACGTGGCATCGAAAATATTATTATCCTTGACCAAACTCGTGCCTTCCGTAAAGTAGGTCAGGGTCTCGGTCTTTTACCCAATGGTTTGAGAGCGCTTAAATATATTCATACCCAAGCTTATGATAATATTAAAGCTACTCTTGAGCAACCGAACAACTTACTACAAGTAAATCAGAAAACTGAGACCGAAAAAAAACCGCCTTCGCCAGAATGGCATCACATAAATGTCAACGGGGAGAAAATTCGTTCTTTTCCCCTCGGATACAATGAATATTTTGAAAAGTATGGTGAGGGTAGAGTATCAATTTCTTGGTACGATTTACAAACTCAACTAAGAACACTATTACCAGTTGAGCGTGTTAGAGCTAATCATCGTTGTCTTAACGTAGTTACCGAACCAGAGTTTCAATGTGTTAGAGCAGATTTTGTTTCTAATCAGGAAATAGAAACTAATCCTTATGCTTACTGGGATGATACACAAGAAAAGAATAAAACCAGCAGTCTAAATTCCGCCCAATTTCCTGAGTCAGAAATCACATCTATCCGTGCCAAACTATTGATCGGAGTAGATGGAATTAACTCTAGTGTCCGTCATAAAATCTACAAAGACACTCCATACAGTGGATACAGTAAACCAGAATATTGTGGTGTTGGGGCGATCGGTAGTGGTGCAACATATCAGATACCGGAAGCACTTTCACAAGAAATCAAGGAGAGATTTTTTCATAGTTATTCTAGAGCAGTAACTATAACAAATCCTCAAATATCGGGAAGTGACGTTCCTAGAATTATATTATTTTCTCCTCAACCTTGTCAGTTTGGATATCTCCTTCATGCAGCTTTCCCATTAGAATCATTGCTAGAAAAATCGGGAGAAAAGTTAATTAATATTGCTGTAGAAGAGTTAAAAAAAGCAGACTTTCCAGAGATAATTTTGCAGTTGGTAGCTTTGTCTTCCCCAGATAAGATGATACAACGTCCGTATTACACTCATCATGCCACTGTTTCTGCTTCCGACCAACCAAAATGGAATATAGGGCGGGTTGTATTAGCTGGAGATGCTGCCCACGGTATGCCACCATTTATCGGTCAAGGAGCTAATCAAGGACTAGAAGATGCAGCAGTGATCGCTACTTTGGTCGCTGAGATTAACAAACAAAATCAGTGGGATGATACGACCGCTATAGAATCAGCTTTTAGTAAATATGAGGCTTTGCGTCGTCCATTTGTGACTTACATTCAAGAAGAAACTTTGATAGGCAAACCTTTTTTTTCATCAGATGAGAAGTTACAAAAGTATAATCAAGCAGTTTTATCTCGGAATATTGAAGAAATTATGCAAACATTGTTGTAATATCATGTCCGGGTGAACAGTTACAAATAATTAGGGCATGCTGAAAAAGTCTTATGGGTGAGGGTAGGAGTCAGGAGTCAGGAGTCAGGAGTCAGAATGAATGGGAAATTTATAGCTGGTAGGAGGAAGAATTATCTCTAGATTTTTCAGCCAATAGTCAACCCAAAATCCTAACTTTTAAGCTCCCTAGAACGAAAACTTTGTACTTTTTAAAGACCTAAAAATGCTGAAACCTTTATTTATAAGGGCTTTTATAATTAATTAGCCCTAATTATTGGACTTTGGACAAAAAAAAGTAGTTAGCGTAAATATTACGCTAACTACTGGAATTAGGTTTTAGAAACAGAATTCATACTGGAATTATCTTCGTTTCTCATATTATTTATTATCTTGAATATCATAGGATGGGTCTGGTTCAATTTCTCCACCGAAACAAATATCTAGCAGGACTTTCTTGAAGGGAATGAATCACCCTTTCCAACTCATCAATAATATCCCTTCGAGTCATTTTTTCAACTGCATCAATATGAGCTTCACTTCCCGCTTTTCCGTTCATAAATTTTATGCCTACTTTAACTGATACAATATGAATCAAGAGAATCCTTGAAAAAGTTTACTTCTAAAATCCTTACTGTAATTTTGTTTTGGGTTGGTAGCGACCCTTCCATTTCCTCAAATAACCAATCCCTAGACCTGCAAATACTAAAAGTCCTAATTTAGCATCGGATTCCGGGGTTGGTTGCGGGTCAGTTTTGGGGACAACAAAGCTGAAGTTATCAATAGTCTGTTGCTGATGATCGGATTTACAGTAATCCAGGGGCTTATCTGGACCTTGCCAAACTCCACACCAGAGATACTCTATTCGATGTACTCCATAATTTTCACCGAGAAAGAAACCTACGAAGTTTTCATCATAGCTAGTAAATTGTACACCTAGATGATTTAGCAGGTTATTTTCCCGATCAAAAAATTTGACGTTTCCTAGTATTGCATCACGATTGGGAGAACGCCAAGGGTCAATCATATCAAACCCGAAAGCGATCGCTTCATCGGGAAAAACTATATCGAATGCTGCCCAATCTGACTCGGCAAGACCTGCATTTACTGTAAAGGGTATTTTGGTAACGAGAGTGCTGGGAAGTAGGGTTTCTGGGGCTATTTCGTCAAAAACAGAATTAAAATCTTCCGTGATGATGCTGTAGTTGGAAACAGCTCCTTCCCAGTCGTTACGGTTGTCGAAAGCATGGTAAGCGCGGGCTAAGTTTGGGGAAAATACTCCGGCCATAGCAGCTATGATGCTAGCAAGGGTTGTTAGTTTTTGGAAATTTTTACTTATCATAAGGTGGGTTCAGTTATTATAAAAAGGTTTGAGAGGAAGTCAGGGGAGAAAGTTTTTAGAATTAAACCCTTTGAAACACTCTTGAGTTTAATTATCTCACTTTAATTTTTTTTCACAAATAGTGTAAATACTGAACTTTTCCAGAAAACGCAATATTGTTATTTAAGTAAAAATGCAGGCAATAATGGAAGCAAAAATCCAGTTCTAGTTAAAAAAGCGGTTGCTCCCAAAAAAAAACCGATCCAGAATTACCGATCGCCCTTCCTCAATAACAACCCACTCAGAGATTAATTCCAACTTTTGACTTTTGACTTTTGACTTTTGACTTTTAACTTTTGATTTGATATTATTTAGTCAATGATGCAATAATATTTCGGCACTATGAGCGATAATATAGTTCTGTTATGCCTGAAATTCCCCAATTCCCTGAAGCTCTTGCCGAGGCCCTAAATAATTTCCCAGAGCTAGATTTGGACTTACCTGACCCAGAAGATGAAGAAATTCTTGACTCTGAGTTTGAAAATGTAGTAGACATCGCATGGAAAGTTTGCGATCGCTTTGACCTCCAGACCGAAATTTGGCGAGGCCGTATCCTGAGAATCATTAGAGACCGAGAAAAAAAAGGAGGCGATGGACGGGGTAGCGGATTCCTCAATTGGCTTAAGGAAAGAGAAATTAGTAAAAGTCAAGCTTATGCCTTAATAGAATTGGCCAATAGTGCTGATACTTTAATAGACGAAGGACATTTGGACCCCAACTCCATTAATAACTTCAGTAAACGAGCCTTTGTAGAAACGGCCAAATCACCAACTGAAGTCCAACAAATGGTAACAGATGCAGCCAAAAAAGGCGATCGCATCACCAGACGAGAAGTCAAGCAATTAGCAGACGAATGGACTGCCGTTAGTTCAGATTTGCTTCCAGACGAAATTAGAGCTAAGGCCACTTCGGGTTCCATGCCACCACGTTATTTAGCCCCCTTAGTCCGGGAAATGGAAAAACTACCAGAATCCCATATAAGCGCAATTCAAGAGGAAATAGTCCAAAGTCCAGAATTAGATACTGTCAAGCAACTAACCTCAGACGCTCGTAACCTATCTAAATATCTAGATGCAGCAGCCAAAGTTCAAGCATTAAATGAATCATCATTAGATATGGAAATGGTATTAGAAGAAGCCTTAAGATTAGAATGTCTCAATATAGTTTCTGACCTAGTAAAACAATCTGCTCAATTAGAGACAACAATGGCTAAACTGTATACTAGCTGGAAGCGAGTAGGTAATCTCTCAGAACGATTATTTGTGGATACTGGTGCTAGTACACCTCATCTACGACATTTATTAGGTTGTCTGGACAAACTATCAAGTAATGTGATTGAAATAGCTCTCAATGACATCAATAACCAAACAATTCGTTTACAAATACTCTCGGATACTGATTAATTAGCAACGTAGGGACGTTGCATGTAACGTCCCTACTGGCGATCGCTGACAGCTAAATGCATGAAAAACCAAACAAGTAATGCTCAAACAACTGTCAGGAATTACTTCTGAATTCAGAATTCTAAATTAACCCTGGTGTATTCTCATCAAAATCATCATAACCATCATCATCGTCTATTAAATCATCATCTATCTCATTAGGGAAATTAGAATCAAAATTATCAGGTGGGAAATCTGAATCAAAATTGGCAGGTGGGAAATCTGAATCATCTAGAACTGACTCAGACTTATCTTTAACCGGAGAAAACTCGGACATTCTATCATCAATAAATTCACCTTGATTTTGAGGTCCGCTTTGAGAATCTGCAAAATTCTGATTTTGAGACGATAAATGTAGACTATTTTCATATTCTAATGAACGCGCCGTCTGGTCATCCAAAACCACACTCTGCAAATCATCTTCTTCAAACATATCCATATCATCATCCCAACTCTGTTCCAAACGATTAATCTCTGCACTCAGGGCATCTTCATAAGCATTAAACCCAGTACCAGCAGGAATCAACCGTCCAATAATTACATTCTCCTTCAATCCCCTCAACCAATCGGACTTACCCTCAATGGCAGCTTCCGTCAATACCCGCGTAGTCTCCTGGAAACTAGCCGCTGAAATAAAACTATCCGTATTCAGCGATGCTTTCGTAATTCCCAACAACATTGGTGTATATTGAGCCGTTGCTCCACCAGTAATAGACATCGCCTCATTCACCTGTTCCACTTGTCGCAACTCTATCAATTCCCCAGGTAACATCGTAGTATCACCACCATCATCAATCCTCACCTTAGCTGTCAGCTGACGCACAATGACCTCAATATGCTTATCAGAAATATCAATACCCTGAGACTGATAAACTGCCTGCACCTGATTTACCAAGAACTTCTGACAAGCCTCAAAACTCCTCAGACAAGCTTCATAAACACTTTCATGCTCGCGGTAATAGTTGAAAAAAGTCTCCAGAATTTCATGGGGATTTTGAGGTCCATCGGTCAGAGATTCTCCCACTTCAACACTTTGTCCATCAGCAACAATCACATTCTGTCCATGACCAAGAGGATAATCTGTAATCGTTCCATCACTAGAAACCACGCTCACCTCTATATTATCATCATTAGCATGAACCTGAGCTTGACCAGGATACTTCACTAAAATGCAAGACTCTTTTGGTTTGCGTGCCTCCAACAACTCTTCAATTCGAGGTAAACCCTGAATAATATCCCCAGTTTTAGTCCGCTCAAACACCAGCAGTACCAAACTATCACCCCGTTGCACCAAATCTCCGTCCATCGTCAGCAAGACCGCACCCGTAGAAACACGATAAGGTCTGCCTTTACGCAAGATTACCTGATAACTTTCCCCCCCATTCTCCAAAAGGATTTTCTCTACCTGAGATACCATACCAGAATTTTGAATAACTATTCCAGCAGCAATTTCACTACCAGCAACCAACAAATCCCCTGGTGCTACAGACGGTAAAGTATTAACTGGTATTTTAATTAAATCCGCTTCTCGGACTATCAAAACACGACGAATAGCCTCTGCACCCTCTCGGATACCCCTTACTTCACCAGATTGCTTAGATAAAATCTCCGTGCGAGCCACCACAGCTCCACCTGCTATAGCATCTCCATCTTTAACCAACAACCGAGTATTCGTACTACCATGAGTTGTATCTGCTACTACATCCCGGCGAATAACCAAAGACTCCAAAATTACCAACTGCAAACGCATTACGCCCTCTTCCTCTGGGTCTGGTGATAACTCAATATCAGCAGCCAATTGAGGAGCATCCTCACCAATCTCCAACACTAATTGGGTGCGCAGCAACTCTATAGCCTCTACAGACTTAACCCGTTCCCCATCCTTAAAAGGAATCCGTTGTACCGCCCGCAACTCAATGGAAGAATTAATTGACTTCTGAGAAGGTACACCAGGCTCATCAGGCACATGAAACTCAGTCACAGGTCGCAACAACAACCCTGGACTATCAGGTGTTTCTATATACTCAATATACTTTAACTCAGAAGTTACCAAGCCTGGAATCACCTCCTGTCCTGGCGTAGCAATTTGACCATCCATCAGAGTTAAATCCCCTAAATCTGTTTGATAGTCGCCACTATGTAGTTCTCCAGGCTTAATTACAACCTCCCTGAGAATGTCATTTTTCTGGTGTACTTCTGCTACTCCATTAGACTGACAAAAAATATCCTTAACTATTTCTGTGCCAGCTTCCACATATTGACCGTCTTCTACCAAGAGCAGAGATATATCTTTATTAACTTCATGGCATTCTTCAGGAATCCATAGCAACGTACCACCTTTTACTACTTCATAACCTTGTTTAGCTTTACCACGTTTGAGAACTTCCACTCCAGCATATTTAATAATTCCACCTGTAGAAGTTTGATAATTTTCGTCTAAAAGTTCAGCAATAACTTCGTGATTACCCACCTTACTACCAGGAGTCACCTTTAGCGCAAACCGTTGATTATCTTGAGTCTCAATTATATACTGCTCGCGGTTAGCAACACTCTCCATCCGAACTTTTGCCTGGTCTAGTCGCACGCTTGCAGTAATCACCTCAATCTCACGAGGCAAATTACCATGCGCTTGAGTAGGTAGTAACGAATTGTCATTCGCCCCAATAGAAGTCGTAGTCATTGACTCTTCTAACTCCTCTACTGTTGATTCTTGAATTTCTCCAGGCAAAACATTTATACCTCCTTGGTCCGCAACACTGTACGCAGCAGAATCAGGTATTCGCACTACACCACCATGTTCAGTCACCAACTTAGTCTCAGCAATTACACTATTAAGAGCAATCTTAGTCCCATTTTTTACCATTGGTTCTGCACCTGGTGGCAGATTATATACTTCTCCTGCTAAGACCCACATCAAACCACCCCTTTGAGCAATGCGAGTCGTCGAGCCTTGTTTGTCTACCTTTTCTTCTTGCACCAACTGAGCAAATTTAACTTCTCCTGCTAAGTCTGAGGCTACCTCTTTTGTTACTTTCTCAGTTGTTTTTTTGACCTGACCTACTTTTTGTACTTCTCCTAAAACCGTTCCTGCTGATACCTGCTGGTCATTTTGCACCATTAAGATAGAACCTTGAGGGATGGGTACACTTTCTTTGCGATCATCAGCACCTAATACCATCAGCTCAAAATTATTCTCTGCAATCATCGCCTCATCCCCATGACGAGTCCGAAATGACCTAGTACGAACATTAGATGGATACTTAACTACACCTGCAAACGATGCCACAAATTGACGAGCAACTTCCCCTGTAAATACACCCCCAGTATGGAACGTCCGCATAGTTAATTGGGTACCTGGTTCCCCAATAGACTGAGCAGCAATAATCCCAATAGCCTCTCCCATGTCAACCAGATGACCATGAGCAAGACTCCACCCATAGCAAGCTTGACAGACAGAACGCGGTGATTCACAAGTTAAAGGAGAGCGCACAAATACCTTTTCCACACCTGCTTTACCTACTGCTTTAGCCAAATCATCCGTAAACACTTGATTCCTGACTGCCTGAATATCACCACTACTAATAATTTCTCCTGTTTGTGGATGTTTTAGATCCTCAGCTAAAACTCTGCCTAACAGTCGATCCTTTACAGGAATCAATACGCGATCGCCATCTTTCATACTTGTGACTGTAACTCCTCGCTTAGTTCCACAGTCTGCCTCCCTAACGATTACATCCTGAGACACATCAACCAAACGACGAGTCAAATAACCAGAGTCAGCCGTTCTCAATGCTGTATCAACCAAGCCTTTTCGCGCACCATAAGAAGAAATAATATACTCTGTTACCGTTAAACCCTCCCGGAAATTCGTTTTAATTGGCAAATCAATAATTTCCCCCTGTGGATCTGCCATCAAACCACGCATCCCTACTAACTGACGCACCTGAGAAATATTACCCCGCGCTCCAGAAAATGCCATCATATAAACTGAGTTCAGAGGGTCAGTTGCTCGAAAGTTCCGAACTACCTCATCCTTAAGATTTTCACTCGTACTATTCCAAGTATCAATTACTTTTTGAAAGCGTTCTACTTCGGTAATTTTTCCCTTAGTATAACGCTCAGTCGTGTTCCGAATTTCTTGCTCTGCTGCATCTAAAAGTTCTCGTTTAGAAGGAGGTATTTGTAAGTCATCTACACTAATAGAAACTCCTGCTTTTGTAGCATAACGGAATCCTAAATCTTTCAGCTTATTTGCCATCTGTGCAGTTATTGCTGTACCATAACTCTCAAAAGACCAAGAAATTAGCTTTTTTAGTTGACCCTTATTGATAACTCTATTATAGAAAATCATAATTAATGGATAATGGATAACTTTTTAATGGATAATGGATAACTTTTTAATGGATAATGGATAATTAGAGAATTAGAGAGTTCTATAGAAAATTAGAGATGTAAAAAACTCTTTCATTATCAATTATCAATTATCCATTATTAATTATTAGTGCCGATTGCTGATTGAATTGTTTGATTGAGAATTATTCGACCAGGCGTTGTCACCACAAACTGTCTAGTCACTACTCCATTGCTTTCCCGAACTTGGCGAGATTTAATATAAACTTTCTTAATCTCGACCTGTTCAGTATAATGGATTCGATACAAATGATAACTCTTCATCACCTCCCCATTTTCTAGAGTTTGCTCCGACTTCAAATCTCCTAAATTATCGGGTAATATTTTGCTATCCAATGGCATCCAATAAGTTTTAAGCAGCACTTCATCAGATATCTGTTGTATCTCGGGTGGCATTTCTTCCGGTTTATCAGTTTCAATCTCCACGTCAGGAGGTAACCTCAAATATACATAAGTATGCAGGTCTAGCTGACCTTGTTCATAAGCTAAAACTACATCATCAGGGTTAGCAAAATAAAGTTCTTTACTTCTTTGGAGTTTATGGTTTTCTGCCGTTAGATAATAACAACCCAATACCATATCTTGAGAAGGAGTAATAATTGGGCGACCAGTTGCAGGAGACAAAACATTATTCGATGCCAACATCAACAACCTCGCCTCCGCTTGCGACTCCAGAGACAGTGGCACATGAACCGCCATTTGGTCACCATCAAAGTCAGCATTAAACGCCGGACAAACTAAAGGATGCAACTGAATTGCTCGACCTTCTACTAAGATAGGTTCAAAAGCTTGAATACCTAATCTATGCAAAGTTGGAGCGCGGTTTAACATCACGGGATGACCATCTATCACCTCCTCTAACACATCCCAAACATTCGGGTCTCCTCTTTGAATCAGTTTTTTGGCAGCTTTAATATTATTAACTAACCCCTGACGAATCAAGCGATGAATCACAAACGGTTGAAACAACTCAATTGCCATTTCTCGTGGTAAACCACATTGATTAATTGCTAACTTCGGTCCGACAACAATTACAGATCGCCCTGAATAATCAACCCGTTTACCTAACAAGTTTTGCCGGAAACGACCCTGTTTTCCTTCAATAATATCGCTCAAAGATTTCAGAGGTCTGTTATTTGCACCTACGACGGTTCGACCGCGACGACCATTATCAATTAAAGCATCAACTGCTTCTTGCAACATTCGTTTTTCGTTGCGGATAATAATCTCTGGTGCTAATATTTCCTGCAATCTTGCTAAACGATTATTCCTATTAATTACTCGTCGGTAAAGGTCATTCAAATCGCTAGTAGCAAACCTTCCCCCATCTAACTGCACCATCGGACGCAGGTCAGGAGGAATCACTGGAATTGCATCCAAAACCATCCATTCTGGTCTAGAACCTGTAGCAACAAAGTTGTCAATTACCCGTAAACGCTTGATTAACTTTGCTCGTTTTTGCCCTTTGGAATTAGCAATTTCTTCCCGTAGTTTTTCCGCTTCCACTTCTAGATCGAGATTTGCTAATAAAACCTGTAAAGCTTCAGCACCAATACTAACCTCAACCCCTTCTATTGCTGAATCTTCGCTATAAATTTGGTCTTCAATTTCTAACCAAACATCTTCTGCTAACAGTTGTTTATAACTTAAACTTTCGTGATTTCCTGGTTCTAATACAACATAAGCATTGAAGTAAACAATTTGCTCCACATCCCGCAATGGCATATCTAACAAAATTGCCATATAACTCGGAATACCCTTAAGATACCAAACATGAGTTACTGGTGCTGCCAACTTAATATGTCCCATACGGTGACGGCGCACCCGTGACTCAGTTACTTCTACTCCACATCTTTCGCAAACGATACCACGATGTCGGACTCGTTTATATTTTCCACAATGACATTCCCAATCTTTCGCCGGACCAAAGATGCGTTCGCAAAATAACCCATCCATTTCTGGTTTTAGAGTCCGGTAATTGATAGTTTCTGGTTTAGTTACTTCTCCTACCACGGTACCATTTGGCAGAGTTCTTTCTCCCCAAGAACGAATTCTGTCTGGAGAAGCTAACCCAATTTTGACGTAATCAAATCTTTGTTCTAGTTTTGGCACTTTTTTCAGTTATCAGTTATCAGTTATCAGTTATCAGCTTTTTCGGCGTTGCATATTTGTGGGATGAATTGTAGTTTTGGAGAAAGAGGAAGTAAAAGATGGGATTTACCTATTCCTAAAAGTTTCATTCCTTGATTCAGCAACGCCGCTTTTTCAGTTATCAGTTATCAGTTATCAGTTATCAGTTATCAGTTATCAACAGTAAGAATTTGAATTCCAACTCCTGACTCCTGTACGAGCGTTTGCAAAGCATGACCTTATGAAATGGCCATTCGTCTCTACAACTCCTGACTCCTGACTCCTGACTCCTATTCTTCATTTTCACTCGATAATGATTCATATACAGGACGAGATGGCGTTCGTTTTCCTGGCAAATCTGCCATTAAGTCAACTTCCACATCCTGAGTAGTACCATCATCCATAGTTTCTACTTTATGAGCTGCAATATCCAAACATAAAGACTGCAACTCCCGCATCAACACCTTGAAAGACTCAGGAGTACCAGGTCGTGGAATTGCTTTTCCTTTCACAATTGCATTCAACGCCTCATTCCGACCCTGCATATCATCAGATTTCACAGTCAACAATTCTTGCAAAGTATAAGCAGCACCAAAAGCTTCTAATGCCCATACTTCCATTTCTCCAAAGCGCTGACCGCCTTGTTGCGCCTTACCACCCAAAGGTTGCTGTGTCACCAGAGAATAAGGACCCGTAGAACGAGCATGAATCTTATCATCAACCAAGTGAACCAGTTTCAACATATAAGCAACTCCCACAGTCACCGGACGGTCAAATCTTTCTCCTGTTCGCCCATCATAAACCCAAAGTTTCCCTGCATGGTTCTCATCAAATGCCCAATCTTTACCAGAAGTATCCCTGGCTAGTTGTAACATTCGATGCACTGTTTCCCTTGACTTTTCTGCACCGTGCATCTCATCAAACGGTACGCACTTAAACCGCACACTTAAAATTTGACCTGCCCATCCTAACAAACACTCAAAAATCTGCCCTACATTCATCCGGGAAGGTACACCCAATGGATTTAACACTACGTCTAAAGGAGTACCATCAGGCAAATAAGGCATATCCTCGATTGGTAAAATTCGTGAAATAATACCCTTATTTCCGTGTCGCCCCGCTACTTTATCCCCTACCTGAATCTTCCGCTTTTGAGCTACATAAACCCTAACCACCATATTTGCTCCTGGTGGCAACTCATCTCCTTTTTCTCTTGTAAATACTCTTACATCAACAATACGACCTTTTTCACCATTAGGTACCCGTAAAGAATTATCTCGTACATCCCGTGCTTTCTCTCCAAAAATTGCCCGCAACAACTTTTCCTCTGGTGGCTGGTCAGACTCTCCCTTGGGCGTCACCTTACCGACAAGAATATCCCCAGATTGTACCCAAGCACCAACCCGAATAATTCCTTGTTCATCCAAGTTCCGCAGACCATCTTCCCCTACATTCGGAATTTCCCTGGTAATTTCTTCGGGTCCTAATTTTGTCTGTCGAGCTTCAATTTCAAACTTTTCGATATGAATAGATGTATAAACATCATCATATACCAAGCGCTCGCTAATCAGAATCGCATCCTCATAGTTATAACCCTCCCAAGGCATATAAGCTACCAAAACATTCTGTCCTAAAGCTAACTCAGCACCCTCAGTGGAGGAACCATCAGCTAATACCTGACCCGCTACTACTTGGTCTCCTTCATATACAAGAGGTCTTTGATTCAAACAGGTATCTTGGTTAGACCTTTGATATTTATGTAGTGGGTAATCTGTTTCCTTACCCTCTTTATCAATCACAGATATCTTAGTTGAATCTACATAAGTCACTTCTCCATCCGTCCGGGTAACAACTACCATACCGGAATCACGGGCAGCTTGAGCTTCTAGACCTGTTCCGACTAAAGGTCTATCTGGGTTTAACAACGGCACTGCTTGTCGTTGCATATTGGAACCCATCAACGCGCGGTTAGCATCATCATGTTCCAAAAATGGAATTAATGATGTGGCCACTGAAACTACTTGCACTGGGGAAACCGCCACATAGTCTACTTGTTGGGGACTGGTGGTTGTAAAGTCTTGCCGATAACGTACTGGTACAACCTCCCCTAAAATCTTCCCTTCCGCATCGGTCATAATATCCCCAGGCGCCACCCGCAAATCATCTTCTGCATCTGCTGTCATATATATTGGTGTGCGATCGCGCAACACCCGACCATTTTCTACTGGATAATAGGGGGTTTCTATAAATCCATAACCGTTGACTTTAGCATGGTTAGCTAGAGAGCCAATTAATCCGGCGTTCGGCCCTTCTGGTGTTTCAATGGGACAAATGCGGCCATAGTGGGAAGGATGGATATCTCGGACAGCAAATCCAGCTCTTTCTCTGGTTAATCCTCCAGGTCCCAAGGCTGATATTCTTCTTTTATGGGTCAGCTCTGCTAATGGGTTTGTTTGGTCCATAAATTGAGACAACTGAGATGAACCAAAGAATTCTTTGATAGCTGCTACTAATGGTTTTGGGTTAACCAGTGATGTTGGAGTTAATGTGTCTGCTTCGGATACGGTCATCCGCTCCCGAATAATTCGCTCTAAACGGTTTAACCCGACTCTGATTTGGTTTTGCAGTAGTTCTCCTACACTTCTAACCCGTCGGTTTCCTAAGTGGTCAATATCGTCGGTCTGACCAATGTCATATTCTAAATTAATCAGATAGTCAATGGAAGCTAATATATCCTCTTTGGTTAATACTCGTACTGTGTTTGGTAAGTTTAACCTTAGTTTGTTATTGAGCTTATATCGTCCTACTCGCCCTAAGTCATATCTTTTTTGGTCAAAGAATCGACTGTGAAGTAGTTGTTCTCCACCAGCTATAGTAGGTGGTTCCCCTGGGCGTAATTTCCTATATAGTTCTAAGAGGGCTTCTTCTTCTCCGTATTGTCCTTCTTTTTCTATAGTTTTTTGGAAATAATCGGGATGTCTCAAGGAGTCGAAAATTTCACTATCTCCTAATCCCAGAGCTTTGAGTAATACCTGGGCAGAAAGTTTGCGAGTTTTATCTATCCTGACCCAAACTAGGTCGTTTTTATCTGTTTCAAATTTTAGCCATGCACCTCGGTTAGGAATGAGACTAGCGTTATATGTACGTCGCCCACTTTTATCGGTTTCAGATTTATAATAAACTCCTGGAGAACGGACTATCTGATTAACAATTACCCTTTCAGCTCCATTGATAATAAATGTTCCCCTATCTGTCATTAGGGGTAGGTCTCCAATAAAAACTTCTTGTTCTTTTATTTCCCCAGTTTCTTTGTTAATTAAGCGGGTGGGAACGTACATTTGTACTGCATAGCTACTGTCTCGGCGTTTGGATTCTTCTACACTATATTTTGGTTGTTTTAGTTTATAGTTTTTGGCAATAAAGTGGAGTTCTAACTTGCCTGTATAATCTGTAATTGGAGAATAGCTTTCTAGTTCTTCTATTAGTCCATATTCTAGGAACCATCGAAAGCTAGCCCTCTGAATTTCAATCAGATCGGGCATATTGAAAATTTGCAGATTACTTTGGGTATCAACGTTTAATTTTTGATAAGTCATTCTTGAGTATCCTAGGTAGGAGATAAGTTTTTTTTAAGAGTCTATTTTCTGGGAAAAAATAGTAAATTAAAGTTCGACAATTTAATTTACTATTGTGGAACTTTATACATTAGTAAGTTAGTCAATATTATATTTTTATAACTGTTTTCAATAACTAAATCTTTTCTCATTAGTTGTTTTGTTGTAAGTTCAAGTTCATAGTTTTCCTGACATCAATCTAAATTTTTTCCTGTAAAACTTATTTAAGTAGATGGTATCTTTTAGCCAGATCATCATTGAGGTTTCACTTCTCCTTTTACCAGAATAATTCTTTCAAGGATTATTTTTTTGTGTTATTTTTCCATATTTTACTCATATTTGTTTCTAGTTTATGACGAGACTATAATTTTTAACTATTATCATAATCAATTATTTAGTTTAGTATGGTTGTTTCAACTTTTACTAGATCATTTGCATTATCAATTTCTCCTTTTTTTGTGCTTAAATAACTTTAAACATCTTTGTTTTTTTACTAAAATTGTAAATCCACATTTTTTGATTTTTTTTTACTGGTTTATCTGAATTACGTTAGTAGTTTGTCAAAATATGCAAACAAAAAATTTTATATTGAGCTGAATCTTTGTTAAGTTAATATGTTCTAGATTTTATAAGTATAGTCACTCTGAATAAGACTGAGACGAGTATTTTTTTCCTAGAAAGGGTTTCATCCAAAAAAGTGTTTCATCCTTATTTGAAGTGACTATAGCTCTCAAGAAAACTATTTCCATTAAATCTAACTACTTTTTGTATATTGTTTTGCTTTTTTTCTAGATATTAAAATTTCACTGTTGTTTGTTGAATCTAAATACTCTACTCTATTATCAATCTTATTATCATCTTCAGGCAGAAACATTTACAATAAGGCTTTTTTATGGCTTGATTTATAATTATGAAGATTCTTGGTAAATAATCTTGTTATACATTTACAGTGAAAAATTTAGTATATATATTTACATTTTAAGATATCAACATCAACTTAAATACTTTAGGTAATAGTATAAGTTAATAAGATAGTGTTTACTAATAGAAAAAATGCCCATCTAATTTGATAACTCATTCTCCTCAAAAATCATACCTATTGATATAGATTCCAGGACAGTAAGTTAAGATAGGAGTTTCTGGAGAAAATTATCTTGACTATATCTATATACCACTTGTGTATTTCGTATTTGAAACATACAGCAGATTTCGGGCACAGAGTAAATGCTGAAAATTTTGTAGTGCGGGCATCTTGCCCACGATAGGTGTACCTCATAACAACGGAAAGGGCTGTATAATTAAACACTTGAGGAAACAATTCATCTAGCACTAGGCAAAGACAGTAGATTATCAGATAGTTTTTGCTGATACAGAAAATGGCAATCTTAATTTAACAAATGACAAAAGAACTATATTTAAAATAAAATTATTGATTTACTCCTTCAATATATGTGGAAGCTCAGTTATTAAACATGATTTGATTTAGTTATTAGAGACTTCTATTGTAGAATAGATTTTATCTTTGTGTAATCTCCCTACTCTGTAATCTCCCTACTCTACATCTACTCTTTTTTCTATATATTTATATCCAATTCATTTCAACCATGATGGTATAGTATTATATATTAAACCATTTACTTCCAGGAATTAACTTTTTTTAGGATATAGAAAAGCCAAAAAGTTGACAAGCATTTTTGCTCGTTTGTGCTGCTAGACTCTCGAATGTCACACCTCTTAGTTCAGACACTTTTTCGGCCACATACTTCACATAAGCAGGTTCGTTGCGTTTGCCCCGCTTTGGCACTGGTGCGAGAAATGGACAATCTGTTTCTACTAACAGGCGATCGTCAGGTACTATTTTCGCTGATTCTTGAATTTGTCTAGCATTTTTAAATGTTACAATTCCACTAAAGCTAATATAAAATCCTAAATCTAAGAAAATTTGAGTTTCTTCTGGAGTACCTCCCCAGCAGTGCATAACGCCCCTGACGAATCCTTGACTTTTTTGGAAATCATACAAAATATTCGCCATTGAGGATGATGCATCACGACAGTGGATAATTAATGGTTTGTTAAGTTTCTGGGCTATAGTTAATTGTTGTTTAAAGACAAATTCTTGTTGCTTTTGATTATCTGCTTTATAAAAATCTAATCCTGTTTCACCTATAGCTACTACTTTAGGATCGGATTGAGCAAACTTTTGAATTTGATTAGCAGTGCTAGATGTCCACTTTTCAGCATCTAAGGGGTGTAGGCCAACTGCATAAAAAACTTCTTGGAAGCGATCTGCTATGGCTTTTATACCAAAAAATTCCTCTGGTTCAACACAGGAGTGAACTAGGTGAACGACTCCTGCTTGTTGCCAACGTTTGCGGATTTCTTCCAAGTCAGAATTGAATACATCAAAGTTAATGTGGACGTGAGTATCAATTAGCTGCATTTCGCTTTCCTGGTTAATTTGACTAATCTGTTCTACTAAACTTACCCAAACCTACCCAAAATATATATTGCAGCTCTGGCAGTTCTATTCATAATTTGGCACTCCCAAATGCTGCGCCAATACTGAATACCACTGATTGTAGTCTGTAAATTACCTTCTCTACATGCTGAAAATTTCTGGAAACTCAAGCTACTGATGTACATAATTTTGTAAATTGACCAAACATTTCATTTGAATTGGTCATGTACTTGTCGTAATAATTAGTTAGACAGCCATCAGATTATATGACTTCACATCATATATAAATAATCATATCTAACATTGTCCAACTATATTAATGTCAGTAGTTACTCCTGGACTAAAGTCATGGAGATAATAATATATGAAAAGTTAGATTAGATTCATAAATGTCACTAAACAAATAGTGGAGGTGGGAGTTGCTCGGTTGCCCCTCCACAAGTTTTGATATACTACAGATTAACACCAAATATATTGGGCTTACTATATTGATGTACATTTTTTGCTGAGTTTTTTACCCGCCGAACTTCTTTAAGAAGCTACAGAAGCATCTGTCACTGCAGAATCTGGCTGACTTATTTCTGTCATTAAATGTCTCTTGTAAAATCTAGCTAATCTAGCTTTTTTACGAGAGCCATTATTTTTATGTAAAACACCGCGTTTTACAGCTTTATCAATTTTACTGTAAGCTTTTGACATCCGCTGCTCAACTTCTATCTTTAATTCATCCGTGGGATTGGAAGCATAGTTTTCAACAGCAATGAAGTATTTTTTCATCAAAGTCCTAAGTGCGGATTTATAACTTTTGTTCCGCATACGGTTACGTTCAGCAACTTGGATGCGTTTAATAGCAGACTTAATATTGGCCATAGTTTACTTAGTTTCTATCCATAATGTATATAATTAATGAGGATTTGACATCCTGGCGATATCTTTAATGTCCCCCTAGTTTGATCTCCGTTATAGCTGAAACGCTCTTAAATATAGGACGGGATTACACCTATTACATTGTAAGTTGCGTAGTTGATTTTTCAGTTCTACCAAGGGTGATAAATTTTCTCTCTTTGAGTCTTAAGGTTCCTCGAAAGTAGCTAAGTCACCCAAGTTAAGGCTCCCTTACTCACACCTAAGTCCAGAGTACAAAATATCTAGGTATTGTAGCATTTATTTTGTCAGGATGCAAGGTATTTTACTAATTAAAAAAAGTTGGCTACAAATAAGTTTGATTTTTTGGCGTTGCTGAAACACGGTTTAACGAAGTCAGAAGTCAGAAGTTAGAAGTCAGAAGCGAATGTGTAATTCTGAGGTCCCCCTGAACTGCAGAAACGCTTCGCTAACAGAATGTAAGACACACATCTGACAGTGATTTTTGTAACGGGGATTAGAGTAACTCTCCAAAAATATTGCGCCTTAAAAGGCGGGATTTTAAACCCAAATTATTCTGATAAAATTCCTAAATTTATAATGTGATATAATATAATTTTTAGACCTATTTCCCCTCTAAATTTGCACGGAAAAAGTCCTGACTCCTGTGAAATCATACTTTTATTCAGCAACGCCTATTTTTTAAGTCCAGGATGGCAGAAATAACTGACAAGTCTAAAAGCCTCGAAGCCTCAGTAATCAAAACTTTTTACTTTTAACTTCTAGGTAGGGACACTATAGCAATCCTAAATAGGTTGCGGGTAATTAAAAAGTAAATAAAAAAGCTGAAACTCCTGCCTGTTGCCTCTCTTGGTGCGCATTCCCAAGCCAGTCGGTTGGGCGGGTCTCCCGACTTGAAGGAACTGGCGTTTGCGTCTTTCGCGCCCCGCGGGTTCGCACCGCTGTTGCCTAAAAAGCAGTAAGATTTTTGCCACGAATATGCGGAGGATTGCTATAGCTATTTATTTGTAATATTATTTAATGAATTTGGTATTATTTGGCATTTCCATCGGAATTGAAATACCTCGCTAAATCCACATTATCCCTGAACCTAGCTCTATGGAGGTCTTCTGTAGAGATTAAAGAACTTCAAACATTCATGTCAGTATTACCTAAACGGTTGTCAAGTCGCCGAGCGAAACCCCTGGATATAAAACTCGTGCTGTTTTAAGTCAGAGAATATTTCACACAGTATTTAAAGATGTCAGTGTTGCGACTTCACGCTATAACAAAGAGTAATGGGTAATTTGGAAACAGGGAGAATTGTTTAACTTTTGCCCCTAGATAAAATCAGGGTCATTACAAGACAATTGGCGATGAATAGGCATTTTATTTCTCACTTATCAGTTCAGTGTTTAACATTCTATAGAATAGATAATAGATAGTCTTAATGTTGATCCAACTCTTTTGTTTCTAAAACTACTCTCGCGCATCGCGAACTTTATTTTTTAGTTGGCATTCCTAATCTCTATGCTGCGAATAATTACTCAGTGGGTTGAGGCACAAGCTGAATTAAAACGCATCACAGAGCGTACCCACGATGATATGGCTATTCATAAAGAAACAACGGTGCGAGAAATTTTGCGCTCCGTTAAAGAAAAAGGTGATGAAGCTCTGTTACACTATACTTCCGAGTTTGACCATATCACTTTGACTCCAGAAGAGTTAAAGGTAGGTGGTTCTGAGTTAGATGCGGCCTATCAGCAAGTAAATAAGGACTTATTAAGTTCAATTCGTTTGGCTGCTAAACAGATAGAAGCTTTTCACCGACAACGTGTTCCTAAGTCCTGGGTTCAGTTTGGTGATGATGAGGTGGTCTTGGGCAAACGCTATACTCCTGTTGATAGAGCTGGACTTTATGTTCCTGGTGGTCAGGCTGCTTATCCTAGCACAGTTCTAATGAATGCTATTCCTGCTAAAGTTGCTAAAGTCCCCAAGATTGTTATGGTGACACCACCTGCTCAAGGAAAAAAAATTAATCCTGCTGTACTGGTGGCTGCTCAAGAAGCAGGTATTCAAGAAATTTATCGAATTGGAGGAGCCCAGGCAATAGCTGCTTTAGCTTATGGTACTGAGACTATCCCAAAAGTCGATGTGATTACTGGGCCTGGTAATATCTATGTAACTCTGGCCAAGAAAATTGTTTATGGTACAGTAGGCATTGATTCTTTAGCTGGACCTTCAGAGGTACTGATTATTGCAGATTCTCAGGCTAACCCGGTTCATCTGGCAGCAGATATGTTGGCTCAAGCAGAGCATGATTCTTTGGCTGCTGCTATTTTATTGACTACAGATTCAGCACTAGCACGTCAGGTGGTAGTAGAGGTGGAACGACAACTCGAGGATCATCCACGTCGTACTTTGACAGAAAAGGCGATCGCCCATTATGGTTTGGTGGTGGTGGTTGAATCTCTGAAAGCTGCTGCTGAACTTTCTAATCAATTTGCTCCAGAACACTTGGAATTGGAAGTTTCAGATCCTTGGGATCTATCGGAAAATATTCGCCATGCTGGTGCTATTTTCCTTGGTTATTCAACTCCAGAAGCTGTGGGTGACTATTTGGCTGGGCCAAATCACACTTTGCCAACTTCTGGTGCTGCTCGTTATGCTTCGGCATTGGGGGTAGAAACTTTTATGAAGCATTCGAGTTTGGTTCAATATTCTCCTACTGCTTTACAAAAGGTTGCTTCTGCTATTGATGTATTGGCTACTGCTGAGGGTTTACCCTCTCATGCTAACTCAGTTAGATTGAGGATGAAAGCTCAGGATCGAGAACAACAAGAGTGGGGAAAACAAGAAACAATTAGTCAAGAAAATGACGGCAAAAATTTATAAATAATGTCTGGTTACTCCCGTTAGAATCTTTATCGCGGGAGAATATGTCAGTCAAATATAGTATTTTCGAGTTTGATTTTGGTAAGACCCTCAGATGACTTGGATGTTAATTCCAGTATCAAACCTACATTCCGCAGGACAAAATGTATTATGTAGTCAGTAGTCAATAGTCAGTAGTCAGTAGGGAATGATGGGTAGCTTACATCTGGCTAAATTAAGTATTTATGCTCAAGATTTTTCTGATAATTTGACTCGACTCGAAAGGTAAATGAAGAGGATATCTTCAGTATAAATATCTACCAAGCTCCTAATTTTTATACTACTTTTAATGCTACAAGTTGATGTGCGGAACATGGTATCAAAGATAAATTTGGTTTTTGAGTCCTACATTAGAAAGTCTATCCGATCAGGGTGGTGCTAATAGTTTAGAGTGATGTAGGAAGTAAACATTAAATTTTTTTTTCTTAAGTTTTTTCTAAGTTTTATAGAGCAGATTAATTCCTACTAAATTCACCGAATAATTAATAATTAATAATTAATTATTAACTATTAATTATTAAGAGTTGAT